>DATGJS010000393.1:0-6592 GCA_035295025.1 Bradyrhizobium sp. | reverse complement strand
TCGCGCGTGGGACGATCGATTCGGGAATGACCGACCTCGCTTCAAATCCCAAGCACTTCGCAGGCTTCGGCCGCAATGACCGCAGCCATCGCTGACACCGGACCGCTGGTCGCCCTTTTCGATCGGGCGGAACAGCACCACCGCTGGGTCACTGAGCGCATCGAGGAGCTCGACGCGCCTCTTCTCGTCTGTGAGCCCGTGCTCGCGGAGGCGATGTTCTTACTCGCACGCTATGATAAGGCCCAGGACGCCATGTTAGCGCTCGTCGAAAATGGCGCGCTCAACGTCGCCTTTCGCGTCGGCGAGCATATCGGGGAATTGCGCAAGCTGCTTCAAAAATATCGCAACGTTCCGATGTCGCTGGCCGACGCGTGCATCGTCCGCATGTCGGAAATCCATGATCGACATGCCGTCTTCACGCTGGATTCCGATTTCTCGATTTATCGAAAGCATGGCCGGGCCTCGCTCGCCCTCATTCACCCGGCGGCAGGGTAGGTCCGTAGGGCGGGTTAGCCGAAGCTCCACGAGCGAAGCCGAAGGCGTAACCTGCCGTCTCCCGACACGACGGCTCGTGCATCCCCATACAAATCAACAAATCGTGGCCCGTCGTTCTCTGAAGTGGCGGGTTGCGGCTTCGCCTTCAACCCACCCTACGGACCTACTTCTTTTGGAATAGTCGCTTAACCGAGGTGCTTAGGCCGGTCGAAAGCGCGTTCGCAAGTCCGGCCGCAGAGCTTACGATAATTATTCCTCCTGGAACGGTGATGAATAGCAGGACTGAGTGGTCAGGTACGACACTCCAGCCCATATATGTACCAATCCAGACGGGAAGGTTCGTAGTTGTGATGAGTCCCTTTAGATTGACGTGAAACGGGGGAGATCGTTCGATGACGATCGGCTCCGTCAGAACATAGTCCACGATCGTCGGATTTTTCAGCGAGCGCTCCGGACGCAGAAATTCGTACTCTTCCGCATCCATCAAGAATGCATCGAGATAGCTGCGAAATATCTCTTCGTTAAATTCTTCACGCTCTGGGCCTGGAAGCGACCGAAAAGCCTTCAGATTTGAGACCGGCATCAATGTCGTCGTATCTCCGGCGCACCATGCGACGCCGATACCGGGTTCCGGCTCCTCGCCGCGCCCCTGTCTGCGAGCCCGCCACGATGGCTCCGCTTTAATTTGCGAACTATCGAAATACATCCAAGTGGTCAGGATCCGCATCCGACAACCCCCGATTGCCGCAGATGATACTCACGTTGCAAGTGCATTGCTAGAGATGCTGATCCGTATTTAACCCGCCCTGCGGACCTAACGGTGGCCCCAAAACGGCGCCCTTTGGTTATGGGTTCCTGCTTTCGCAGGAACGACAGCTTACATCGTCGCGCCCAGCACCCAAGGCGCGAATTCGGCGCCACCGAAGTCGAAACTTTCGCTCTTGGTCGGCTGACCCGAGGCGGTCTTGAGCATGAGGTCGAAAATCCGTTGACCGCATTGCTGCACGGTCTCCTCGCCATCCAGGATGGCGCCGCAATTGACGTCCATGTCGTCTTCCATCCGCTTGTACATCGGCGTGTTGGTCGCAAGCTTGATCGAAGGCGCCGGCTTGCAGCCGAACACGCTGCCGCGCCCGGTGGTGAAGCAGACGAGATTGGCGCCGCCCGCGACTTGGCCTGTGGCCGCCACCGGGTCGTAGCCCGGCGTATCCATGAACACGAAACCCTTCTTGGTGACGGCCTCGGCGTAGTTGACGACGTCCACAAGGTTGGTGCTGCCGGCCTTGGCCATCGCGCCGAGCGATTTCTCCAGAATCGTGGTGAGGCCGCCGGCTTTGTTGCCGGGACTGGGATTGGCATTCATCTCGGCGCCTTCGCGCGCGGTATAGTCTTCCCACCAGCGCATCAGCGCGACGAGCTTCTCGCCGACCTCGCGGCTGACCGCGCGCCGGGTCAAGAGATGCTCCGCGCCATAGGTCTCCGGCGTTTCCGACAAAATGACGGTTCCGCCGTGACGCACCAAAAGATCGCTCGCCGCACCCAGGGCGGGATTGGCCGAGACCCCCGAATATCCATCCGAGCCGCCGCATTGCAGCGCCACCGTCAACTCGCTCGCCGAAACAGCTTCGCGCTTGACCTTGTTGGCATCCGCGAGCGCTTCGCGCACGAAAGCAACGGCGGCTTCCACCGTCTTGCGGGTACCGCCGATGCTCTGAATTTCGAGTTCGCGCAGGCGGCCGGCGAGTTTTTGCTCGGCCATCAAGCCGCCGATCTGATTGACCTCGCAGCCGAGCCCCAGCACGACGACGGCGGAGAAATTGACATGCCGCGCGTAACCACCGAGCGTCCGGCGCAGCAGCGCCAAGGGTTCGTTTTGCGTCATGCCGCAGCCGGTCTTATGCGTGAGCGCGACCACGCCATCCACATTGGGAAAGTCGGCGAGCGGATTTTCGCCCGTGAACGGATTCTTCTTGAAAATGTCGGCGACAAGCCCCGCGACATGCGCGCTGCAATTCACCGAGGTGAGGATGCCGATATAATTGCGGGTCGCGACCCGTCCGTCAGAGCGGCGGATGCCGTCAAAGGTCGCGGGCAGGTCGAAATTAGGCGCCGGCTTGACGTCAACGCCGAACGCATAATCCTTGGCAAAATCACCCATGCCACAATTCTGGGTATGGACGTGCTGGCCCGGCGCAATCGGCGCCGTCGCAAAACCGATGATCTGACCGTAGCGACGGATCGGCTCCCCCACCGCGATGGGACGGATCGCCACTTTATGGCCGGCCGGAATGCGCTCAAGCGTGGTGACGCCATCGGCAACGACCAGACCTACCGGCAAACTCGATCGCGCGATCAGCACACCGTCATCGGCGTGCAGACGAATGACGGGGGCTGGGGTCATTAAAATATCTCCTTTGAAGGGGGCGAATAGCGTTAAGGAGGCGAATGGCGAGTAGCGAATAGAGACTACAATACCCTTCGCTACTCCCTATTCGCTACTTACCATCACGCCTTGCCGCCCGACTCTTTACGGGTCTGTGCCACCTGCATCCGCGCATAGGTCGCCATCAAGCCGACCTCGTTGAACAGGGTGACGAGCTTGAAGCCCATATTGATCGCACGTGCCGCGCCTTCCGCGCCTGAGCAATGGATGCCGGGATAGAGGCCGCGCTTACCGCATTCCTTCACGATCTTTTCATAGATCTGGAGGATCTCCGGCTCGTCGCGATCAAGCTTGGGCACGAGTCCGTAAGAAAAGCCGAGGTCGGACGGGCCTATATAGACGCCGCTGATGCCTTCGACATCGAGGATGGCTTCCATGTTTCCGATCGCGGTCCGGGTTTCCATCATCGGGAGCAGTACCGTCTCCTGATTGGCGGTTTTTTGATAGCTGCCGGCCGTCCCATAAAGGCCGGCGCGGATGGGGCCATTCGAACGCGTGCCCATGGGCGGATATTTGCTGTAGGCAACGAGATTTTTGGCCTCTTGCGGCGTGTTGATCATCGGGCAGATCACGCCATAGGCGCCGCCATCGAGCACCTTGCCGATGATTCCAGGCTCATTCCACGGCACCCGCACCATCGGCGTCACCGGATGAGCGTGCATGGCCTGGAAGCATTGCACCATCGAAAGATAATCCTGCACGCCATGCTGCATGTCGACAGTGACGCTGTCGAAACCACATTGCGCGATCACTTCGGCCGAGAAGCCGGACGGAATCGCAAGCCAGGCGTTCACCACCACCTTGCCCGACGCCCAAATTTCCTTGACCTTGTTTGCCATTACTCTTTCCTTCCAATTTGTCGACAATACCGTCATTGCGAGCGAAGCGAAGCAATCCATCTCACAAGCATAGCTGGATTGCTTCGGAGCTCACGCTCCTCGCAATGACGGAAGTATCATTCCACGGCTCTCTGAATGCTTGCCTCGCTGACGCCGACCTCGCGAGCGGTGTTGACGATCGCAGCCCAGGTATCGTCGGGCAAGGGAACGCCGTTTTGGGTGCGCTCAGTGCGTATCTTCGCCTCCGGTTCGCCCGGGATCATCACGTTTTCCATGTCGGCGGCAGGCTTGGTGTCCTTGAAATAGCCGATATAGCGCGACATTTCGCCGTCGAAGAAATTGGCGGGATCGACGACCTTGGGATCGACATAGACGGCGAACATGCCGTTGGCAAAGCGCCTGTTCGACCCCGTCGCGCCGGTGCCGGTCAGCGCGCCGCCGAGCAATTCGCAGATCAAGGCCAGACCGGAGCCCTTGTGCTCGCCGAAAGCGCGGATCGCACCCTTGCCCTGGCTGTGATCGCGCGGCCCCTTGGGCTCGTAAGGCCCGTATAGAACGGCCGGGTCTTCGCTCAAATGACCATCGAGATCGATCAGCGCGCCTTTCGGCAATTTCTTGCCGCCCCGGCTTGCGACCAGCACCTTGCCTTCGGCGACGATGGAAGTCGCAAAATCGAGCACCACCGGGCTCTGCCCTTGTCGCGGAATGCCGACGCAATAAGGCGCGGTGGAAAGCCGGCGTTCGACACCGCCATAGGGCGCGACCAATACCGAGCCCGCCGCATTGACGAAGTGGATCGACACCAATCCCTCGGCGGCCGCCATTTCGGCCCAATCGCCGACCCGACCGATATGCCCGGCATTGCGCAACGCGATCGCCGCAAGCCCCGCCTTCTTGCATTTGTCGATGCCGATCCGAACGGCCTGCGGCGCCACGGTCTGCCCATAGCCGAATTTGCCGTCCACCACCGCGAGCGCAGGCGTATCGACCACGATCTCCGCGGTCTGGTTCGGAACGATCGAACCCATCTTCTTCCAGCGGATATAAACCGGCACCCGGATCACGCCGTGGCTGTCGTGCCCGGTGAGATTGGCGGTGGTGAGGTAGGTTGCGATGCGCCGGGCCTCTTCCGGCGAAGAATCCGCGTGGTTGAAAACATCCGCGACGAAGTCGATGAGATTAGGAACCTGGATCGTGACCATTTTATTTGTCGCTCTTTTTGTTTGGCGCTTGCCTTCTCATAACGCGCTACGCATTCACCTTGGCATGGCCGCCGAGATAGGCGGCACGGATGGCCTCGTTGCTCCATAATTCATCGGGCTTGCCGCCAAGCACGATGCGTCCGGTCTCCAGGACGTAGCCGTGGTCGGCGACGGAAAGCCCCATGCGCGCATTTTGTTCGACCAGAAGCACTGTCGTGTTGCGCCGGATTTCCGAGATGATCCGAAACACCGCCTGAACGATGACCGGCGCCAGGCCGAGCGAAGGCTCGTCCAACAGCAAAAGCCGTGGCTTGGCCATCAAGCCGCGTGCCACCGCCACCATCTGCAATTGCCCGCCCGACAGCGTCCAGCCCAGGGCATGGGCGAAAGAACGAATATCCGGAAACAAATCGAACATCGCATCCGCCTCACGCGACAATTCGGATTTACCTACCCTGCGGTTCGAGCCACCGAGCATGATGTTTTCTTTCACCGAGAGGCCGGGAAACACCCGCCTTCCCTCCGGCACATGCGAAATTCCGAGCCGCACGATCGCCTCGGGTCCGAGCCCCGTGATCGGCTTGCCGTCGAAGAGAATTTCACCGGCGGCCGGCCTGATCAATCCCGAGATCGCCCGCAAGGTGGTGGATTTGCCGGCGCCGTTGGCGCCCAGCAATGTCACGACCTGACCCTCATCGACGCCGATCGTGACGCCGCGCAAAGCTTCGATCTCGCCATAGCGCACGATCAGATCGTTGATTTGCAACAGCGCCATTTAATCAGTTCCAAGATAGGCGGAGACGACATCGGGATGACGCAACACCGCAAGGGATTCGCCATCGGCGATACGGCGTCCGAAATTGAGCACCGTGATATGCTGCGCGGCCTCGCTGACAAGCGTCATGTCGTGATCGATGATCAGGATGGTGAGGCCTTGCGCGGCGATGCGCTTGAGCAGCGCGTGAAGCTCAAGCTTCTCGCTGGAATTCAACCCCGCCGCCGGCTCGTCCAGAAGCAGCAGCGTCGGATTGGCGGCAAGCGCCCGCGCGATCTCGATCAAACGCTGATGTCCATAAGAAAAGCTCGATATCGGCTCGTTGGCGCGGCCACCGAGGCCTACAAAGGTCAAGGCCGACATCGCCCGCGCGTTCAGCGCCTCGTCATCGCCTTGACCGGCCAATGTATTGCCAGGCCGCTCCGCGCCGATCACGACATTCTCCAGCGCGGTCATCGAGCGGAACAAACGGATATTCTGAAACGTGCGGCCAAGGCCCGCGGCCGCGCGCTGATGCGGCGGCATGTCGGTGATGTCGGTGCCGTCGAGCACAACCTTTCCAGCGGTGGCCTTGTAGAGGCCCGAGAGCACGTTCAGCGTCGTGGTCTTGCCCGAACCGTTCGGCCCGATCAGCGCGTGGACGCCGCCGCGCCTGACCTCGATATCGACGTGATCGACCGCCTTGAGGCCGCCGAAATGCTTGGAGAGGTTCTTGACGGAAAGAACGATGTTGCCGCCGACGCTCGCCGGCGCCAATTGCAAAGCCGCTCCCGCGGCGCGCAGTTTCGCTCTTGTCCGCCAGCGCTCGGTCGCGATCTTGAAGAAACCCCAGATGCCG
>DATGJS010000392.1:0-3403 GCA_035295025.1 Bradyrhizobium sp. | reverse complement strand
TCTGATTACCGATAATACGGCCCTACCCCACGCGCCTTGGTAGCGAAGAACCAGCCGGCATCAATTCATATGGCGGCTTCCAGCCCGGAAGCGCGGCAATGCGTTGGCGCCAAGCATCGATTGAGTGCCCACTTTCCGAAGTTCGCGATCCGTCTCAGCAGCGTCTTTACGCGAACTTCGGAAAGTGGGTACTAAAGCACGATGAGATTTAGTCGAATCGTCATCGCGCTTTAATTCTTTGTTTGAGCATGATCTTTTCGGAAAACCGCTTCACACTTTTCCGGATCATGCCCTAGCGTGATGCGCCAAGCTGGTGCGACATGGCGATGATCGCGCCCGCCGTCTCGGCCGGATTGAGCGTGGGATGAAGATGGGTGCCCTCCAACCTTGCGACTGGCCACCCGCGCCGCTCGGCCTCCGCAACGGCATGATCATAGATGGCGGAAGTCTGAATGAAGCCGGCGGGAATGTGGTCCCATTTGGCGAGTTCGATCGTGTCGTCGAACCAATCGACGGAGAGCCGCGGCAGTCCGCGTTCGAAGGCGGCAAACGCCTTGGGATCGCTCGCCAGGATATCAAGACCGACGAAGGATTCCCGACGCGCATCCCCTAGCCATTTCGACCAAATCGGAAGATTTCCGTCTGGCTCCGCCAGGCTCTTGATAAAATCAAGTAGAGCTGGCCTGACCGGCGCGGCCGCGCCTTGCAGCGGCGGCACCTCTCCATCGACAATGATCAGGCATCGGCATGGCAGTTTGCCGGCCAGATCGGCGACCAACACACCGGCCGAACTGTGACCGACCAGCACCAATTCGCGCTTGCGGTCGATGAGCTTCAATAAATGAGCACTCCAGTCGCTCCAGGATGGCGGCCCTTCGCGATGGGCCAGCACATCCGGCACTTGGACGGGATATCCGGCTTTCCGCAGATATCTCGCTGTCGGCTCCCAGCTCGATGCCCGAACCAAAGGGCCCGCGACAAGAATAAAATCCAAACTTCCACCTCCCGCGAGTCGCAAAAAGCACCCATCCGATGGTACAAAACATTACCGGGCGCAAGGGCGCGTAATCCCCTTTCAGCACATATGGTGTGCCGTCCTTGCAGGTCGCGCACGTCTTTTCGACATAGGTCGTAATGACATGTGACTTGGACGCAAGTCCTCGCCACTGCATATTCTTCGACATTCCTCCACCCGGCTCCGCTATTTTTCCGAAAGCCCCATGCTCGCAAGCGCGAAAACGATCGCCGCCGCCCCGGTTCGCGCGCTGCTATGGCTCGGCGGTCAGGGCACCCGCGCGATTGCGGCACTCGTTTTCATCGGCATCGCCGTCCCATCCGCCGGCGCGTTGCTCAAGCCTTACGTCACCGAGGCGATCTTCGTTCTGCTTTGCGCCTCGTTCTTGCGCGTCGATCTGACGTTGCTGCGCGACTATTTGCGGCGACCCCGCCTCGTATTTGCCGCAACGGCCTGGACCATGCTCGCGGTGCCCGCGATGACAGGCGCCGCCTGGTCTTTCGCAGGCCTCGATCGGATATCACCTGATCTCTACCTCGCCTTGATGCTTCAAGCGGTCGCCTCCCCCATGATGGCTTCACCGGCGCTTGCCGCCGTGATGGGATTGGATTCGACGCTGGTGCTCGTCACGCTCGTCATCAGTACGGGCCTTGTGCCGCTCACCGCGCCGTTATTCGCTTTTGCTTTCCTCGGCACGGCTCTGACCCTTTCCCCGCTCATGCTCGGCTTGAAACTGCTCGCAATCCTGACGGGAGCGCTCTTGGTTGCAAGCGCGATCCGCTGGAGCATGGGCGGCGAAGCGATCAAGCGGCATGCCCGCATGATCGACGGAATAACCATCCTGTTTCTGTTTGTCTTCGTCTCCGCGGTGATGGGCAATGTGGCGGGCGGATTCTTGTCCGACCCCATTCGCGCGGTAAAATTGACTCTGCTTGCCTTTGTCGTCTTCCTTGCGCTGATGGGCGTCACCGCAATGACCTTTCGCAAGGCCGGTCATGCCCGCGCCATGGCGCTCGGACTCATGGTCGCGCAACGTAACATGGGACTGATGCTGGCGGCGACCGACGGCGTCTTACCGGGAACGACGTGGCTCTATTTCGCGTTTTCGCAGTTTCCGATTTATCTGTCGCCACAACTGCTCAAGCCGATCGTGCGGCGGTTGGGCGGACCGTAGCCTAACGCGCCCGCGCGGCACGCCGCAGCGATTGCGGTGGCTGACCGAAGGCGCGAATGAAAGCGCGCCGCATGCGCTCGGGATCGCGAAAGCCGGTCGATTGTGCCACGTGCTCGATCGGCTGATGCGAGGATTGCACCTGCTGGCGCGCCACATCGAGGCGCAACCGCTCGACCGCCTTGAACGGCGTGGTTCCGGTCTCCGCGACAAAGGCGCGGGTGAAATGGCGCGAACTCATGCCGGCCCGTTCCGCCAAATGCTCCACCGTCAAGGGCGTGTCGAGATGTTCGCGCGCCCAGCTCAAAAGCGGCGCGAAGCGGCCGGTCGGCGCTTTCAGCTCCAGCAGCGAGGAGAATTGCGACTGCCCGCCGCTGCGCCTGTCATAAAGCACGAGCTGACGCGCGGTCTGCCGCGAAATTTCTTCGCCGAAATCCTCAGCCATCAGCGCCAGCGCCAGATCGATGCCGGCGCTGATCCCCGCCGAGCTCCAAATGTTGCCATCGCGAACGAATATCTGGTCGGCTTCCAATTTCACCTTGGGATAGGCGGAAATAAAATGCCGCGTGCGCTGCCAGTGGGTGGTGGCGCGGCGGCCATCCAAGAGGCCCGCTTCGGCGAGGATGTAGGCGCCGGAGCAGACGCTGGCGATGCGCACGCCGCGTTTGGCCGCCGCGCGCACGAAGGCGAGTATCCGCGCCGATTGCGAGGCGGCACGGACCCCCTCGCCGCCCGCAACGATCAAGGTCGAGATCGTTCGGTGGGATCGTAAACCCCGCGCCAGCATCTCCACGCCGGACGAGGAGCGCACTGGACCTGACGTCTCGGCGAAAAGCGTGATCGACGCCGCCTCGCCCTTGAGGCGGCCAGCGATCTCAAACACCGAAACAGGGCCCGCCGCGTCCAAAAGCTGAAAATCTGGAAATATGAGCACGCCGATCATTGGGTCGCGCATGTCCTAAAATGAGGGAACTATGGCATTTCGGACGCAAGACCATCATGACAGAATGTGGCCGTCAAGCTAAACCTCGAAAGTCGTGCGCCCATGCCAAGCCCGCTTCAGATTGGAATCCTCGTCTTTCCGAAGGTGACCCAGCTCGATTTCACCGGGCCCTTGCAAGTGTTTTCCAGCCTGCCTGACACGGTCGTGCATCTGATCTGGAAACGGATTGAGCCGGTCGCAACCGATACCGTGCTGACCGTTTCGCCGACCATCA
>DATGJS010000391.1:0-6943 GCA_035295025.1 Bradyrhizobium sp. | reverse complement strand
CCATGAGCATCATCAGCAAAACCGCCTGCGAGCGCATTTACACGACGCTTTCGCTTGCGTTGTTTGCGGCCTGCGCGGCCAATCTCGCGCTGGTGTGCGCCTTTCTCTAACCGCCGATGCCGCCATCCCGCTCGGGCACTGACATATCTTTGGCCTTGAAAGCCGCCTTTTCCCCTTCGATATTTTTATCCGGTGGCGATCGCGCCTCAAAAATGCTGTGGCGCGCGGCGTTGATATCGGGGGTCGAAGAACGAAAGGACGCTTCGCCATGCCGAGACAGGGAATCACCGGCCATGACGAATGGGTCATCACCGAAGCGCTGGCGACCGCGCTGATCGCGCTTGAACAACTGCCGCCAAGGCATCAGCCGGCGACCCATATGGACGAGATCAGAAAGCTGCTCGCCGCCGCATGCCTGTCGGGAACCGTCAACCTCCACCTCGCGCAGGCCAAATGCCGGCTGTTTCCCGATGCCGACCGGGAAGCGATCTACCGCGAATATGGACTGGAGGACGGCCAGGCCTGAGGGCCGGCAATGGCGAAGACTGGTGCCGGTTGAGAGGATTGAACTCCCGACCTTCGGTTTACAAAACCGCTGCTCTACCGCTGAGCTAAACCGGCAAAAAATGGCGGGAACGCCGAACTTTACCTGATCGCCGCTATCCGCCGCAACCCGTCCCGATGCGATCCGGGCGGGGTCACATAGCAGACTTGTCTCACAAGGGCCATCATCGCCCTCGACCTTTCGGCGTTCGACGTGCATTCTCATGGCTCGCGTTCCGCCTTGGAATTTGAAGCTTCGGCAATTTCGGCTTTCCCGGCCGGAGCGGAATGGACGGACCTCCTGAACGCCCACCATGAGAGCGAGCGGCATGTTTGGAATCCTGGGGCTCGGCTTTATTCTGGGCATGCAGCACGCGCTTGAGGCCGATCACGTCGCGGCGGTCTCCAGCATCGCGGCACGCCACAGCGATGTCACCGACATCGTCAAACATGGTCTGACCTGGGGCATCGGCCATACCGTGACGCTGTTTGTTTTTGCAGGTGCGGCACTGGCGCTCGGCCAGTCAATCCCCGAAGGATTCGCGCGCCCGATCGAAACGGCTGTCGGTCTCATGCTGGTCGCGCTTGGCGCGCATGTGCTGTGGCGGTTGTGGCGCGACCGGATTCACTTCCATAAGCACTGCCATCGGGACGGGACGGTTCACCTGCATGCCCACAGCCATGCCGGCGAAGCATCGGTGCACGGGCGCGCGCGCCATAGCCATGCTCACGGCTTTCGCTGGCGCACGCTGCTCGTCGGCCTGATGCATGGCATGGCCGGTTCGGCGGCGCTGTTGGTGCTGGCGGTGGCGCAGGTGCCGAGCGCGGCGGCGGGGCTTGGTTACGTCGCGCTGTTCGGTATCGGCTCGATGATCGGGATGGGGGCTTTGTCGATGGTCATCGCGGTGCCGCTTGCGCTCTCGGCGCGGTGGCTGACATGGACCAATCGGGGTCTTCAGGGCGCCGTCGGTCTGGCGACGGTGGTGATCGGCATCCGGACCATCATGGAAACCGCGCTCTCCTGACCGGTGCTTGCGGCCTTTCGCGTTAACTTTTTCATACTGCCGTCGATGGCAATTGACGAAGCGTGAAGGCGTCCGCGTTAGGCTTATTGTCGATTTGCCGATCCGGCTTAACACTTCGGGGATTCCGTCCGGTTAGGTTTTTGTGAATTTATCTGGGTTTGAAAAGCGATGCGTGTGGCGTTGGCGTTGATGATTTGGGCGGAAACGGCTTTTGCGGCGTGGGCCGGAAGCACTGGCCCCGTCATCGTGATTCCCGGCCGCCCTGGCGTGCCCATCATTATTAACGGGGTCGATGCATCTTATTCGGTAGTCGAAGGCGATTGGGGCCTCGGCAAGGGCATCCATGTTCAGCCGACCGTGTATGGCGGCCATCCCATCGAGCCGGTGCCGCCCGTCGGCCATTATTACCCGAGTTCGGGCCGTCTGCCGGGTTACGGCCGGCTTGAGATCGAGCCGCCGGGTCCGCCGAAACCTGCCGAGAGTTTCCATCAATCCTGGTCGGCCAATTCCAAACAAGCCGATCCCGCCGTGCCGGCCAACCCGCCGCCGGTGATCGTCGCGCCGCCTGTTGTTCAGGGTCAATTCCAGCGGGAGTTCGCCAAGCCGCCTGAGGATTTGAAGGCATCAAAACCTCGATAACACGCTCGCGCCGACATCCAAGTTCGATAAGAAACGACCCAACAGGAGAGAGTGATGCGTCAAACGATGTCAGGATTTTTAGCCGCGCTGGCTATGATGGCCGTCGGTGCTGTGCCGGCTTCCGCATGCGGAGGACTGTTCGGCGGCGGCTGTTCGCCGTGCGGCTATGTCAGCCCCTGCGCCCAGACCTATGTGCGGACTTATTCCGGCTGCGGCGCGGCCTATGAGCGGTTGCCCAATCCCGATGTGCAGTATCACGCGGCGCCAGCGGCGTTGCCGCAATATTACTACGTCAATCAAGGCCCGACCTTTACGGGCCCCGGCGACTTCGCGCCTTATCCGAGATATCAGGAAGGCGGCCTATCCGGCTGGAGGGCCTATCATCATCGGCGGCATTATGAGGGCCGCTGGCACACCCACCGGCATTTTCGTCCCTGGCATCATGCGATGGCGCCCCATCGCTACGGCTATCGGCCCGTTCTTCGCAGCTATTACTGAACGTTGCTTCTTGGCTGCGGTATTTTTGCGAGGGCTTCAGCCCATCAGGTTAAGTTTGCTCGCGCCGATATAAAGCGCGAGCACCGCGGCGTTCGACACGTTGAGGCTTTTGATTTGGCCGGGCATGTCGAGCCGCGCCACGACGCCGCAGGTTTCACGGGTCAACTGCCGCAATCCCTTGCCTTCGGCGCCGAGCACCAGCGCGAGAGGCTGGCGCAGCGCCACCGCGTCGAGATTTTCATGCCCCTGGCTGTCGAGTCCGACGGTCAGGAAACCGCGTTCGTTCATTTCAGTGAGCGCGCGTGCGAGATTTTGCACGCTCACCAGCGGTACCAATTCCAGTGCGCCGGAAGCTGACTTCGCCAAAACGCCGGTGGCTTCCGGGCTGTGGCGCGCGGTGGTGACGATCGCCTTCACCGCGAACGCCGCGGCCGAACGCATGATCGCGCCGACATTATGCGGATCGGTGATCTGATCGAGCACGAGCACGATGCCTTCTTGCGACAAGGCATCGATGCCGGGTGAGGCGAGGGGATCGGCTTCCGCCAGAAGGCCCTGATGTACGGCGTCGGGCCCCAGCCGCTGGTCGATCAAATGGGGCCGCACGATTTCGGGCGTCACGCGGCTCTCGATCGATTCTTCCGCCAGGCGGCGGGCGGCGTTTTCCGTGAGCAGCAGTTTACGAATGCGCCGCTTCGGATTGGCGAGCGCCGCAGTGACCGTGTGCCAGCCATAGAGGATCACGGTGTCTTCGCCCGCGCCCTCGCGGCCGCGCCAGGGCGGCCGGCGGCCGGACTCACGGCTTCCCCGCTCGGGACCCCTTTGGCCGGAAGGGCGATAATTTGGCTTTCGGTCGCGATCGCGCATGGAAGCGCTTGTCTCACGGGTTCCGCTCCAAGGCAATTTGCCGAATACAGCAATTTGCCCTGAAAATGTTGGCATTTTAGCCGCGCCCGTTGGTTGACTTTGCTATCGCCCTTCGCCCATAAACGCGCCGACCGAAAGCCTGTTTGAAGGCTTTCCGGTTTTCAGCGTCATCGCGACGGCTCGATGGTCCGCGAGTAGCGGCCGAAAAGCTTTGCGAGGAGGTTTGAAGCGGGGGAGTGTCCCGAGTGGCAAAGGGAGCTGACTGTAAATCAGCCGCCTCATGGCTTCGAAGGTTCGAGTCCTTCCTCCCCCACCAGCTTTCGTTTGCTCTGCCTCACGGCTGGTTCAAGAGTGCGCGCAGCGGATCGACATAGCCGGCCCTCGCCACGAACGATTCATTTTCCTCCAGGATCATGACCTTGGCGTCGCGCACCGCTTTGAGATCGGTCTCGGCGAGATTTCGCTGTAATTCGCGATAGGGCGTGCCGCCGAAGCGGCCGAGAATGGCGTAATAATAGAATTGAAGCCGCGTCAGACAATTGGCCTCTACCATGATGCGTGCCGGCAGATGGCCAAAGCTGGAGCCGATCATGGCGACGTTGAGGTCACGTGCCGGACTCCGCGTGCAGGGGACCTCGGGCTCAAAACTCACTTTCGGCGTCTGATAGCCCAAGGGCGGGAAGAACACGTTCAGGAGATCGGCCAGTTCGCGGTCGGCGCCGCCGGTGACACCAGAGAGCGTATAGGAAAATTTGAATGGCGGAATGATCTCGTGGCCGGCCTGCTGGTTGATGGCCTCGACGATGGCCGAAACCGCGCGCGCCCCGCCGACATCGTTCCAGTGCACGCCGCCTTGCGGAAACAGGTCAAACGGGTAGGTGCCCTTGAGCGAATGAATCAGGCTTGCGGTATCGACGACGTGAATGCCGGCCTGTTTGAGGGCTCCGACATAGTCGGGAACGAGTCGAGCCCGTGCGGCGGGCGTGCTCGGGCAGGGGACGCGATCGACAAAATCTTCCGGCAGGTGCGCGGCCTTCGATGGTGAAACCACATAGACGAAGACGCCGCCGCGCTTCCCGTAATAGTCCTGGATATCCTTCAGCTTCGGCAGGATGTCGGCGGCGAATTTCGCGCCCATGCCTTCGGTGAGCGCGCAATAATCGTTAAGATAGGAGCGCTCGATCAGATGATTGTTCGCGCCCCGCACGACTTGAGGGGCGGTGAGTTCGCCGAACAGCTCAAAGCGAAGCTCGTTGTTGATGCGGATGAGAAGCGGCCTGATCGGTATGGCATCGGTGATCCGGCTGGAAACCGCTTTTTGGAAATGGCCGTCGCGAAGCGCGGCCCACGACAGGATCACTGATGTGTCGTAGGTCACGCCGCCGAGCTTGGGGCCGATCTTGATGGTGAGCGAAGGATGGCTCCGTGCGACCAGGAGATTCCAGGCCGTGCCGAGCGGCAATAGCGCGAGGAAAGCGCAGAAGGCGGCGCGGGCGGCAGGGCGGGAGAAAGCCCGGTTTGCCATGCTTAAAACCTGAAATAGATGAACGGCTGGAACGGCACCGTGACCGCTCGCGCGATCGCCAGCACGTAGATGATGACAAGGGCCACGATCGTCAATACTCGCAGAAATACGCGCTCTTCGTAAGTGCGGACCAGCGTGGGATAGAAGCCGGTTGCCGGCACCAGCGAGATGAGGGTGCCGATTGCGAGCGTAAACGGCACTTCGGCCGGAATTTCCAGCACATCGGCGGAGTGCGTCATGCCGAATAACGCTGAGAGATAGTTCAGAAGATGGACCGGCGAGTCCGAGCGAAAGATCGCCCAGCCCATCATCACGATGAACAGCGTCGCGGCTATTGAGATCACCGCGCCGCATCGCGCGAGCGCCTCGCGCAGGAACAGGCGGTCGAGCGTGAGGAACAGGCCGTTATAGGCGCCCCAAAGCACAAAGTTCCAGCTCGCGCCGTGCCAGAGCCCGGAGAGCAGGAAACAAACCCAGAGATTGAGGTAGGTGCGCGCCTCTCCAGCGCGGTTACCGCCGAGTGGCTTATAGAGATAGTCGCGAATCCAGGTGGTCAGCGAGATGTGCCATCGTCGCCAGAATTCCGTGATCGAGCGCGCCGCATAGGGCGCCTCGAAATTCTCTTTCAGCTCGAAGCCGAGCATGCGTGCGAGCCCGATCGCCATGTCGGAATAGCCGGCAAAATCGAAGTAGATTTGCAACGTGAAACTCGCGAGCCCGAGCCAGGCATGGCCGATACCAAGGGTTGCGGGATCGGCAGCAAAGACGGTGGTGACAAAGGTGCCGAGCGGATCGGCGATCAACAGCTTGCGTCCGATGCCTCGCGAAAACCGCAAGAAGCCGCTTCCGAAATCGCTCCATTCGACCGTCCGGGGTTTGGCGATCTGATCTTTCATCTCGTGATATTTTAAGATGGGGCCCGCGAGCAATTTCGGGAAGAACAGCACGAACAGACAGTAGTCCCAAAACGTGCCGGCGGTCTTCGATGTGCCGCGATAGGTGTCGACGAGATAGGTGATCTTTTCAAACACCACAAAGGAGACGCCGATCGGCAGTGCCAGATGCAGCAGTGGAATCAAGTGCGGGCCGAAGGGCGCGAGCGCGTGATTGAGATTTTCGACGATGAAGTCGGCGTACTTATAAACAACGAGAATGCCAAGATTGTTGGCAATGCCCGCGGTGAGCGCGAAATGCCTGATCTGAAGCGGCTTCGGATCGCTCAAGTGAAACGAAAGTACATAATCGAGCGCGGTTGATGCGAGCAGGATGAGCACGAAGATCGGCTCACCCCAGAGATAAAACAGCGCGCTGGCGACGAGCAACGTCCATTTCTTCGCCGAGGCGCCGCGCGTCAGCCAATAAAGAATATAGAACGCCGGAAAGATCGTCAGAAACAGCGGCTCGTAGAAAAGCATGAGGGATCGTCGCGTTATTCCGGCAAACCCGCCGCAAACCATGGCAATCGATAAAGCAGAATTCGCTTCTTGCGTCCAGGTGAGCGGGTGATGCCGCGGCCCGGTTCTGATGCGGTTTCGTCACGCGAACCGGCATCCACTTCAGATCGCGTCCGGGGCAGGCTTTCGCGCGATGAAGCGGTGTGGAGGGAGGTTGAGCCGGCCGAGGCGGCGTGATAGGTGGTCGGCGGTTAAGCGGGTGTAGCTCAATGGTAGAGCAGCAGCCTTCCAAGCTGAATACGAGGGTTCGATTCCCTTCACCCGCTCCACATAACTTATTGATTTACAACATCAATTTCTCACGACACTCGATTTCTGTTTTTTCTGAGAGAGCTTGTCGTCACGGTGTCGTCACGGGGCTGGAAGCGACTGACGACATACTGACGATTCGC
>DATGJS010000390.1:0-16753 GCA_035295025.1 Bradyrhizobium sp. | reverse complement strand
CAGCGCCGCCAGAATGCCGCCATGGGTGTAGCCGCGGTCGGGATTGACGACCCATTCCTCGCGCCAGTTTGCGGTGAGCTCGATCGTACCTTCGCCGACCGCCACCACGTTGAGGCCGAGCCATTGATGATAGGGTCCGCGCGACAATAGTTTCTGGACGTCTTCGACGCCGGGTACCTCACTCATCGGATGAAACCTTTTTGTTGGCCTTATTTGCCGTTGTTGCGGGCGTTTACGGAACGACCACGACCTTGCCGATCACCTCGCGGTCCCGAATCAGGCGCAAACCTT
Source organism: Bradyrhizobium sp. (assembly GCA_035295025.1). Lineage (GTDB taxonomy): Bacteria > Pseudomonadota > Alphaproteobacteria > Rhizobiales > Xanthobacteraceae > Bradyrhizobium. The sequence goes on along the minus strand of DATGJS010000390.1, from coordinate 16,462 downwards.
CCGCCGCTTTTTCGAGCGGCAGCACCGCATCGATCACCGGCTTGATCTTCTTGTCCACGATCATGTTCATCAGGTCGGTCAGATTGTCGTCATAGAAGCTATTGGAGCCGATCACTTTCAGTTCGAAGCTCCAGATATAACGCAAATCTTCCTTGGGATCATGGCCCGCGGTCGCGCCGCAGACCAAAAGGCTGCCGCCGCGCTTGAGGCAGCGCAACGACGGCACCCAGGTGTCGCCACCGGTGAAATTGATCACCACATCGACGCCGCCTTCATGGGTGCGGCGCTGCGGCTTGCCGTATTTCTCGATCGCCCATTTCGAGAAATCGACTTCCTTGTAGTTGATCGCTTCGTCGGCGCCCATTTCCTTGAGCTTTACCATCTTCTCCGCGCTGCTGGCGCAGGCGATGACTTCGGCGCCGAGCAGCTTGCTCAGGATCACGCAGCCGGTACCCACCCCGCCGCTGGCGCCCAAAATCAGAACGCGGTCTCCTTTTTTGATGGTGTTGTGGGTGATCAGCATGCGGTGGGCGGTGCCGTAAGCCACCGGCAATGACGCCGCTTCTTCGAAAGTGACGCCGTCCGGCATCGCGATCAATTGATCCGCTTCGACAAGACAATATTCGGCCATGCCGCCGTCGAGCATTTCGCCCATCAATCCCTTTTTCTTGTTGAGCGGATTGACGAGCACGCGACCGCCGACTTTCCATCCCGAAACGCCTTCGCCGATATCGACGATCTCGCCGGCCATATCGAGGCCGATTACGACCGGCAGCGGCACCTTGATGCCCGGCATACCTTTGACGGTGAAAACATCGTGGTAGTTGAAGGAGGACGCGCGCACCCGGATCACGACCGCGCCGGGCTTTGCCTTCGGCTTGGGGTGATCTGTCACCAGCTCCAGATTTTCCAAATCGCCATGCTGGCGCAGAAGCAGCGCCTTCATCGTCTCTGACATGTCATGATCCCATTTAATACGATTGTGCTCAGGCACGCGCCACGCGCAGAAGTTTCCTTATCTCGGCGCGGAGTGTTTGCCGAGGGACGCCGCAAGATCAAGCGAAAATACTTGCAACCCACCCATTCGAAGGAAGATTTCGCGCTTTCGCAGGTTGGTGTGCAAGAGCCTTCCACGCGAAGGCGGAAATCAAGACGTATCTTGCATGGCTGCCTCGACGATTGTCGCGATCGGAGGAGAGAGATTGACGGCCGGCTTTTCGTCTCGCTTTTCACGAAAGAGACTAACGAGGCGATCGAGGACAACGCGGAGTTGTTCCGAAGTCACCGCATTAATGCCCGGAGGCCGGAGCGGCAGGCATTCGGCCAAAAGCTGATTTTGGAGCTTTTCGGCCGCCAGCTCGACCGCCTTGACCTTGGAACGGAATTGCTCCGTGTCGCCGTTCGGCGCGGGCTTTGGTCCCATTTTCAATTCAGAACGGATGGTCCGAAGCGGCCACACGATCCGTTCGCGCCAGGGGCGACAAGCCTCATCCAATGCCGCGATCTCATCTTGCGACAAAAGAATGCGAAGCCTGACGGCGGCAAAGCTCGCCATCAGCAGCAGCATCACATCGACACCCGCCTCGTTCTGTAAGGTAAGACAGGCTGGCGCGACGCCGGGTCTGGCATAGATGGCAAGCGCAAAGGCCCAGCTTTCGGCTTCGATCTCGGTCCGCGACGGCGCCATCAATCGGCGTTCTTGATGGAGTTTAGTCCGCCCCAGCGGCTGACGGCCGCATTGTCGATATCGAACAGGTCGAGCACCCGTCCGAGCGTATGATCGACCATCTGTTCGAGGCTCGCGGGTTTGGCGTAAAAGGCCGGCACCGGCGGATAGACGATCGCGCCCATTTCGGTGGCGGCGGTCATCGAACGCAAGTGGCCGAGGTGGAGCGGTGCTTCGCGAACGATTAGGACAAGTCGTCGGCGTTCCTTGAGCACGACATCGGCGGCGCGTGTAACCAGGGAGGATGTCGCGCCGGAGGCGATCTCGGCAAGGCTGCGCATCGAGCAGGGCGCTATCACCATGCCCATCGTCTTGAACGATCCGCTGGCGATGGAAGCGCCGATATTGTCGACCTGATGCACGACGCTGGCGAGCGCCGATACATCGGCCACTCCCATATCCATTTCCTGGGTCAAGGTGATCTTCGCCGACCGGCTCATCACCAGATGAGTCTCGATCTGGGTCGCCTGCAACAGCCGCAGCAGGCGCACGCCGTAGATCGCGCCGGAAGCTCCGGTGATGCCGACGATCAAGCGCCGCGGATGTGAGGTCATGGACGATAGAACCGGCTTCGGATCGCGTTAACTGTAAGCTCGTTCCGAATAGCACAGACTCAAGGCGGCGTTAAGCGGACGGCGGCAATTGCGGCCCTCTTTCGGAGGTGGCAGCCATGGGATAGCTTGGCGCGACGAGAAGGGAACAAAGGATGGAAACAAGGCGCTCCAATACGGATACAGCCAAGGAGGGCGCGCATCCCGATTTGCGCGGCTGGCTGCAATTCTTAGTCGCGGCCGATCGTTTGGCGGTCGCGCGCAAGGGCCTCTCTTTGACCGACGAAGTGGCGGCGGTCGCCAAGAGGCTCGAAAATGAGCGCGCGGTATTGTTTCCCGAGCCCGGCCGGCACACAATTCCGGTGGTCGCCAATCTCTTTGCCGATCGGAATTGGATCGCGGATTCGCTTCAGGTTCCGGTCCAAGACCTGCTCACTTGTTTCCAGAACGCGGTGCGTCAGCCGCTGCCTTGGGTCGAGGTCGCGGCAGCGGCGGCGCAGGAAGTCGTGCACGAGAAGGTCGATCTGCTCAAGCAATTGCCGATCCCCAAGCATAATGAGCACGACAGCGGGCCCTACATCACGGCGGCACTTCTGATTGCACGAAACCCGAAGAGCGGAATCCAGAATGTCTCGATCCATCGCTGCCAAGTGAGCGGAGCCGATCGGATCGGCGTATTGCTGTTGCCAAGGCATACCCAGCATTACTTCCGCATGGCCGAACAAGCCGGCGAGGCCCTCGAAATCGCGCTCGTGATTGGCGTGCATCCCGCCTGTATTCTGGCGTCGCAGGCGATCGCAGCACTCGACAGCGACGAGATGGAAATCGCCGGTGCCTTGCTCGGCCGGCCGATCGAAATGGTCAAATGCCGCACCAACCAAGTGCGCGTGCCGGCTCACGCGGAAATCGTCATCGAGGGCCGCATCCTGCCGAAAGTCCGCGAGCCCGAAGGCCCGTTCGGCGAGTTCCCGCAATATTATGGGCCGCGCGCCGACAGCGAAGTCATCCAGGTTGACGCGATCACCCATCGCAAGAATCCGATTTTTCACACCATCATCGGCGGAGGCGTCGAGCATCTTTTGCTCGGCGGCATTCCGCGCGAAGCCACGCTGCTTGACCATCTGCAACGAAGCTTCCCTTCCGTGCGCGATGTGCGTCTCACCCGTGGTGGCATCTGCCGCTATCATCTTGCGGTGAAGATCGACAAGAAAAACCAGGGCGAGCCGAAGAACATCATCATGGGGGCGTTCGGCGGACATTACGACATCAAGCAGGTGGTCGTGGTCGATATGGACGTCAATATCGACGATGAGAACGAAATCGAATGGGCGGTTGCGACCCGTTTCCAGGCCGATCGCGATTTGGTCGTGGTCGCGGGAGCGCAAGGTTCAAGGCTCGATCCGTCGTCGGATCACGGTATCAGCGCCAAAATGGGAATGGATGCCACCAAGCCGCTTGCGACCGGACCGATGGAATTCAAGCGCATTCACGTGAAGGGCGTCGAAAACGTCGATCTCGGTCGTGTGTTGCAGGATGATCCGAAGGTGGCCCTTGCGCGGATTGTGGCGGGTTCGTAATCCAGACCTTCGGAAAAATGCTGCGAGGAGCCAATTTTTTGGATCACGGCCAAGTCCCAGGCGTGAGCAGGCCTGAGTCCGATCTGCCTTGGGTCGGCCAATCCTTGCCGCGTGTCGAGGATTCAGCGCTCCTGAGCGGACGCGGCCGCTTCATCGACGATCTCGGTGTTCGTCCCGGCACCCTCCACGCGGCCTTTCTGCGTTCCCCGCACGCGCATGCCGACATTGTGTCGATCGACCTTACAAAGGCACAGCAGGCGGCTGGCGTCGTCGCCATATTGCATGGCGCGGACATCCAGGCGATGACCTCGAGCCTTGTGGTAGGCGTCAAGGCGCCGGTCGAATGCTGGCCGATGGCGGTGGCGCGTGTGCGCTATGTCGGCGAACCCGTGGCGATGGTCGTTGCAAGCGATCGTTACCTTGCCGAGGATGCGGTCGGTCTGATCGAGATGCGTTATGCGCCGCGCCCCGCCGTGGTCGATCCGCTCGCCGCGCTTCGTCCCGCCGCGCCCGTGCTTCACGACGGCTTTGCCGGTAATGTTGCCAGCGACCGTTCGTTTCGTTATGGCGATCCGGAGCAGGCCTTTGCCGCGGCGCCGCATCGCATCGGCATCGATGTCAACTATCCGCGCAATTCCTGCACACCGATCGAAACCTATGGCGTTGTGGCCGAATACGATTCCAGCGAGGACGGCTACGATGTCCTTGCCAATTTTCAAGGGCCTTTCAGCATTCATGCGGTGTTGTCGCGTGCCTTGAAGGTGCCGGGCAATCGCTTGCGGTTGCGCACGCCGCCGGATTCTGGCGGTAGTTTTGGCGTCAAGCAGGGCGTTTTCCCCTATATCGTTCTGATCGCGGCCGCGGCGCGCGCCTCGGGCCGTCCGGTCAAATGGATCGAGGACCGGCTCGAACATCTCACCGCCTCGGTTTCCGCCACCAACCGCGCGATCACGCTGACCGCGGCCGTGGCCGATGATGGACGCATCCTCGCGCTCGATTGGGATCAGGTCGAAGATTGCGGCGCGCATTTGCGCGCGCCGGAGCCCGCGACGCTCTATCGCATGCATGGCAATCTGACCGGCGCTTACGACATCCGCCATCTCAAGATACGCAACCGCGTCGTCGTCACCAACAAGACGCCGACCGGATTGAACCGTGGCTTCGGCGGCCCTCAAGTTTATTTTGCGCTGGAGCGTTTGGTGCAACGCATCGCGCTCGCTCTCGGCCTTGATCCGCTTGAGGTGATCAGGCGCAACCTGATTTCCGCCGACGCTTTTCCCTACCGGACCGCCAGCGGCGCGTTGCTCGATTCCGGCAATTATCAAGAGGCGATCCGGCGCGGAGCGGAGCAGGGCGCGCTCGCCGCGCTCAAAATCCGCCGCGATGAGGCGCGTGCGCAGGGGCGTCTTTACGGCATCGGCTATGCGGCGGTGGTTGAGCCCAGCGTCTCCAATATGGGTTACATCACGACCGTGCTGACGCCGGGCGAGCGGCGAAAGGCTGGCCCGAAGAACGGCGCCCAGGCCACCGCCACCGTCGCGATCGATCCGCTCGGAAGCGTCGCGGTTCACGTTGCCTCAGTGCCGCAGGGGCAGGGTCATCGCACCGTGTTGTCGCAGATCGTCGCCGATGTGTTTGGACTCAAGCCTGGCGACGTCAGGGTCAATACCGAAATCGATACCGCCAAGGATGCCTGGTCGATCGCGTCGGGCAATTATGCGAGCCGCTTTGCCGCGGCGGTCGCCGGCACGGCGAAGCTCGCGGCTGAGCGCATCGCCCAGCGGCTGGCGCGTATCGCCGCGAGTCAATTGAACACGGAAGCCGAGGACATCGCGTTTTCGAAGGGCTATGTCAGGTCGAAACGAAACCCCGACAACAAGCTTTCGTTTTCACGTGTGGCTGCGCTCAGCCATTGGTCGCCGGCCGCGTTGCCCGAGGGTGTGGGACAAACGATCCGTGAGACGGTGTTTTGGTCCCCGCCGGAACTGGCAGCGCCGGATGAGTCCGACCATGTCAATTCCTCGCTCTGTCATGGATTCATTTTCGATTTTTGCGGCATTGAGATCGATCGGATCACGCTGCAAGCGCGGATCGACCGCTACGTCACCATGCATGATTGCGGAACCATCTTGCATCCCGCGATGGTCGATGGACAGGTTCGTGGCGGCTTTGCGCAAGCCGTGGGTGCTTCGCTTTACGAAGAATATGCCTATGCCGAGGACGGCAGCTTTCTGACCGGCACCTTTGCCGATTATTTGCTGCCGACCAGCGCGGAAGTTCCGGACCCTCTCATCCTTCACATGGAGACACCTTCGCCCTTTACGCCGCTCGGCGCAAAAGGCGTCGGCGAAGGCAATTGCATGTCGACGCCGGTTTGTATCGCCAATGCCGTGGCGGACGCGCTCGGCGCCAGGGATCTCGATTTGCCGCTGGTGCCGGCGAAACTTGCGCATTTGGTTCGCGGCACCGAAGTGGCGGCGCCCGCGCAAGGAGCGCGGCCACAGCAAAAGCGCGGCCAGCGAAATCTGCGCGGCGAGGGCGAAACCATGGTGGCCGCGTCTTCAGAGCGGGTCTGGGCGATGCTGCTCGATCCATCGACGCTGGCGGCGGTGATTCCCGGCTGTCATGGGGTCGAGAAAATCACCGACACACATTTCCGCGCGGAAGTCACCATCGGCGTCGGCCCCGTTCAAGGGCGTTATCGCACGGACGTGAGATTGTCCGAGTTCGATCCACCGAGGGCGGTGACGATCCAGGGCAGCGCCGACGGCGCGCTCGGTTTTGGGAACGGCGAAGGCCGCATCACGCTGCGGTCTGGCGCAAATGGCGGCACCGCAATCCATTATGTTTACGACGCGGCGATTGGCGGCAAGCTCGCCAGCATCGGTGGACGGCTGTTGGATGGCGCGGCGCGGGTGATCATCGCTCAGTTTTTCGCCGCGTTGGCGCGCCAGGCGGGTGGTGATGTTCTAAGCCAGGCGAAGCCATCCCGGTTCGCCAGACTGCGGTCGTGGTTCGGGGGACATTCATGAAGCCCGCCGCTTTTGATTATGTCCGCGCCGAACATCTCGACGAGGCGCTGGAGGTGCTCCGCCGCGAAGGCGGCGATGCCCGCGTCATCGCCGGTGGGCAGTCGCTGATGCCCATGCTCAATATGCGTCTGGCCCAGCCTAAAACACTCATCGACATCATGCGCCTTGGCGCGTTGGCTCGGATCGAGCGCAAGGGGGGAACGGTGACGGTCGGAGCCGGTGTGCGTCAGGCCGCTTTACTGGCCTGGCCGGAACTCCACCAAGCTTTGCCGTTGGCGGTGCTGGCGCTGCCATGGACCGGACATGTCCAAACACGAAGCCGCGGCACGGTCTGCGGGTCGATCGCGCATGCCGATCCGAGCGCCGAATTGCCGTTGGTCCTGTGCGCGCTCGGCGGCGAGGTGCATTTGCGCAGTGCCAAGCGGCGCCGGCGGCTCGCGGCCAAAGATTTTTTCGTGGGCATGATGGCGACAAATCGGGCCGATGACGAATTGATCGAAGCGGTTTCGTTTCTCGCCAGCCAGCGTTGTTGTGCCTTTCGTGAAGTGGCGCGCCGCCATGGTGATTTTGCGATCGTTGCCTGCGCCGCCGTGGCCACTGAGGAAGGCGCGCGTCTTGCAATTGGCGGCGTCGCCGATAGGCCGGTGACACGGGAGTTCCCAAGGCTTGAGGCCAGTGCCCTCGACGACGCCTTGAATGCGTTCGCCTGCGATCTCGACGCGCGCGACGACGTTCATGCAACGGCAAGATACCGCCGCGACCTCGTGCGCCTCATCGGGGCCGATCTGGTGCGGGAGGTGCTGCGATGAAAAGATTACCCGCCGGTCAACGCCATATGGTTCAATTGACGCTCAACGGCAAGCCGTGCCGCGGCGAGGCGGAGCCGCGCATGTTGCTCACGGATTTCCTGCGTCACCAGATCGGCGCCACCGGCACGCATGTCGGTTGTGAACACGGCGTCTGCGGCGCCTGTACGATCGAGATCGACGGTCATTTGGTGCGCGCCTGCCTCATGCTTGCGGTGCAGGCCGATGGTTGCGCGCTGCGGACGGTCGAGGGGCTCGCCCCCGCGCCGGATCGCCTCAGTGTTCTGCAAGCCGCCTTCAAACGCAATCACGCGCTTCAATGTGGGTTTTGCACCGCGGGCATTTTGATGTCGCTCGATATTTTCTTGCGTGAAAACCGCGAACCAAGCGAACAGGCGATCCGCGATCTTCTGACCGGGCATCTCTGCCGTTGCACCGGCTATACGCCGATTATGCGCGCCGCGCTCGAAGCGGCCGCGGAAATGGCGGGCGGTTCGAGCGGAGAGGAATCCGATGCTTGACCTGGGCGCGAGCTTTGTTGCAAGCGTGGCGCGCGACCCGCACGCGTTGGCCATCGTCGATGATGGCATTCGATTGACCTATGCGCAGTGGTATCGGCGCATCTCCTCGGTTGTCGTATCGCTCGATCGCATCGGCTTAAAGCGTGGAGATCACATCGTCACGGTGCTTCAAAATTGCGAGGCGGCCGCGACCTTGCACTGGGCGTGTCAATTGGCGGGCATTGTAATCACGCCGATCAACTGGCGCGCCAAAGACGATGAACTCGATTTTTGCATTGAAAACTCCGAAGCGCGCGCTGTCGTCTACCAAGATGTCTCGGCGTTTGCGGTCGAAAAGTCGAAACGCGCGCCAACGCTGCCGCGCATTTATATCGGAGGCAATGCTTCGGGCCCGTTCGCGTTCGAACAGATGGCTGCCGAGTCCGCAACGGATGTAACGCCACGCGCCGATGCGGATGCCTGGTCGGTCATGCTCTATACGTCGGGCACGACATCGAGGCCGAAAGGTGTGCCGCGCCGGCACCGAGCCGAACGCGCCGCTGCAATCGCGCATGTCGCGCAAAATCTCTATCGGCGCGGCGAGCGGACGCTCGGCGTCATGCCGCTCTATCACACCATGGGCGTGCGCTCGCTGATCGCGATGTCGTTGATCGGCGGCACTTTCGTGTGCTTGCCCCGCTACGATACGAAAAAAGCGCTGGCGCTGATCGAGGCGGAAGCCGTCACCAATCTCTATCTGGTGCCGACGCTCTACCACGATCTGGTGCATGCGCGCGAATTTGCAGCAACCGACATATCGAGCGTGCGAAAGCTGGGTTTTGCGGGCGCGCCGATGACGGATGGACTCTTGAAAAAGCTCGACGCGGCGTTCCGGCCCGATTTGTTCGTCAACCATTATGGCTGCTCGGAGATCTACACCTTCACGATCGATCAGAATGCGCCGGCCAAGCCGGGTTCGGCAGGCAAGGCCGGGATCAATCAGGAAATCAGGGTAGTCAAATTGGGGGCGGCGTCCGCGACCGAGTTTGCCGCGTGCGAGGAGGAAGGCGAGATCATCGCCTTGCTCGCGAGCGATGAATCTTTTGAAGGGTACTGGCGCCGTCCCGATGCGGACACGAAATCCCTGCGCGGGGGTTGGTATTTCACCGGCGACACCGGCTTTGTCGATTGCGACGGCGATCTGTTCGTGACCGGGCGCGTCGATGACATGATCATCACCGGAGGCGAGAATGTCTCGCCGGTCGAGATCGAAAGTTGCCTTTCGCTGCATGCCGCCATACTTGAAGTCGCGGTCGTCGGACTTCCCGACGAGAAATGGGGCAAGATCGTCGCAGCCTTTGTGAAGCGCAAGGCGCCGGTCGATGAAGCGGAACTCGATCAATTTTGCCGGACATCGGGACTTGCGGACTTCAAGCGGCCGCGGCGTTTTATTTTTGTCGAGGCCTTGCCGAAATCTCCGGTCGGAAAATTGCTGCGCCGCCTGTTGGTCGCGGGCGACTATCAGGCGGAACGCGCGCCGCCCTCGAATGTGACGTGAGGGAAGAAGGAACTCATCATGGCTTCGGCTTATTTATTTGCGGATGCGCGACTGGCAAAGCTCGACGGCTTCCAGGTCGAGTTCGACGAGGGGCATGAGCGTGCCGATATCGTCCTCAACCGGCCACCATTGAATGTCGTATCGATGCCCCAGCGCGACCAGTTGCGTCTGGTCTTCGAGGCGCTGGACGAAGATGCACGTGTCCGAATCATCGTGGTTCGGTCGATCGGCGAGCATTTTTCCAGCGGCGGCAATATCGGCGGCTTCATGGAAGCAACGCCGGAGAAAGTCTCTCAACTCGCCTGGAATATCGCCGCACCCGCGCGCTGCTCGAAGCCGGTGATCGTCGCCAATCGCGGCTATTGTTTCGGGGTCGGGTTTGAGCTGTCGCTGGCCTGCGATTTCCGGATTGCTTCCGAGACCGCGCTTTTCGCGCTGCCGGAGCAGAAGCTCGGGCAGATTCCGGGCTCGGGCGGCTCGGCCCGATTGCAGAAGATGATCGGAATCACCCGCACCAAGGATATCGTGATGCGCTCAAAGCGCATCACCGCGAAGCAAGCCTTCGATTGGGGCATCGTGACCGAATGCGTTCCCGATTCCGAACTCGAAAAAGCAACCGACAAACTTGTCGATGAGTTGCATAGCTTCGCGCCGCTCGCTCAACGGACGGCCAAGAAACTCTTAAACGATACGGAAGATTCCACGCTGTCGATTGCGATCGAGCTGGAAGGCCATTGCTACAGCCGTTTGCGGCAGTCCGACGATTTCAAGGAAGGCGTTGAAGCTTTCAACGCCAAGCGGCCGCCGAAATTCACCGGGAGTTGAAAATGAGTCCAGGGCATCGGTCGCGATGCGTGGGGCAGGGGGCTTTACGCACCGGCGGCGCGCAACGCCTCGGCGACCGTCATGATCTGTACCTGGCGCCTAAACGCTGTATCCAACGCATGCCGAAGCAGGTCCGGTGAGCAGCCATAGGGGCTCGGCTTGTTCGCCACGTCATGGCTGTAGAAAATAAGCCAGCCGTTTCTGGCGACAGCTTCATCAAAGGCGCGCTCGATGCCGTCGCGGTCGATATCGTGGTTGATCAGCGGGGTGGAGCGAAGGAATTGCAAGTCCGCGACGCCCGCGTTAACGCCGGGAACGATGCCGCGGGACGAATGGAAAATTTTCGCAAGCTGGGTTTTACGCCACACCGATCCCGCGCCATACGGATAAGCGAAATTCTCGATTCGAATCGAAGGATCGAGCGCGAGCAGATAACGGCGATTTTTCGAGATCTCGGCGGCAAGCTGGGCGGCATCGAGATCGGACGTTCTCAGATGCGAGAAAGTATGGCAGGCGATCTCATGGCCTTGCCGATGCAGCGCGACGATGCCGTCATTGCTGATGCCCTGCCAATGACCGCACCATGTGCCGGCCAGGTTGCCCGAAACATAGAACGTCGCTTTCGCGTGATGTTGTTCGAGAAGCGAGGCTCCTACCGTGGCCGCGCTCTCGGGAAAATCGTCGAACGTAAAGCTGACCATCGGGTACGGGTTGCGCATCCGAAACGGCAGAGTACAAAGATGCCGCGCCAAACGGTTGTTGACGCGCATCTTCCATGTAGACCAGTCGGCGCGCGCGGTCATTTTTTGCCCGGCTTTCTAGATTTTCTGACCGGACAGGCGGGCTGGTGCCTCGCCTGTGAGATAACCGAGCCAGTTTCGAAACATTGTGGCGGCCGCGGCATTTGACGCGTGGTCCTGCCGAAGCGTTCGTTCGGGCAATTCCGCGCTCAAGGCCGGCCGTCGCTCAGTTTGCGCCCGTGCGGCAAAGGCCGAAAGTCTCTGCTCGGTTTCGGCGCCGAAATAGCCGACCGGGAAATCCGGATAGGAGTCACGCTCGCCACTGAGAAAGCGGGATATATCGCGCAGATATTCCCGCTCCAGCGACAGCGCCTCATATTCGGGATGCCCCTGAAAGAAAATGAAATGACTGCCGACATGTTTGGCGAAACTATCGGCACCGCCGTGGGGCGTTTGTGTCAGCAATTGGTAGCCATGGGCGGTCAGGTCGTCGGCAGGTAATTCATGGAGGCGCGAATGCGCCACCATGAACGGGGAGGGCAGGCCGTCCGTCAGCCAATGATGGGATAATTTCTGGCAATCGTAGATCCCCGAACATTTGGCGGCGAGACGCCGCCGCTCGACGCCGTCGAGGTGTAATACGGCGACATGGGCGGCAAGGCATGACCAGATCGTCGATCGGGTATGGTGCCTTGCCCAATCCACGATACCGGTGAGGTCGCGCCAAAACGTCTCTTCGGGGAGAGTTGCGGCATTGGGTTCCGCGCCCGTGACGATCAGCCCATCGATGTCCAGGCGGTCGAGCTCGGCGATGTCGGTATATTGCGTCTCCACGCGCCATTTGACCGATTGCGAACGCTTCACCGACGGGAGCGAGAAACAGTGGAAATCGATGCGAAGGTCTCCGGCAGCCTGCCGGAGCAGGCGCATGAATTGACGCTCGGTCGCCTGCAAGGCGGCGTCCGGCATATTGTTGATGAGTGCGATCGTCAGATCGGCATCGACGTTTTTCGGATGACCGAATTTATCCTCGCGCCGTAGCTGGGCCGGCACGAGGCCCGGGCTGACGATCAGGCGCCGCTTTTCTAATAGAACCGTCATGTTTCGCCCGGCCGGTTCATTCGGCCGCTTCAAGCCGCTTGCGCGGCGGGCAGGCTTGCGCCAGGGCCTGGTCGATATCTTCGATGATATCGTGGATATGTTCGATGCCGATCGAAAGCCGGATGGTTTCAGGCAGCACGCCGGCGATGCGCTGCTGTTCGGCGGACATCTGCCGATGGGTGGTGGAAGCGGGGTGGCACGCAAGCGACTTCGCATCGCCGATATTGACGAGCCGGGTGATCAATTGCAGCGAATCGTAGAAGGCCTTGCCGGCCTCCATTCCGCCCTTGATGCCGAAGGTAAACAACGATGAAGCGTTGCCGTTGAGATATTTTTCGACCAACAGATAATAGGGGCTGTCGGGGAAGCCCGCATAATTGACCCATGCGACGCGCGGATCGTTGCGCAGGAACTCGGCGACCTTGCGGGCATTCTCGACATGCCGCTCGATGCGCAGCGCGACGGTTTCGATTCCCTGCAACAGCAAGAAGGCGTTGAACGGCGACAGCACCGCGCCCATGGTGCGCTGATAGACGCTGCGCGCGCGTTCGATATAGGCCTTTTTGCCGAAGCGTTCGGCATAGACGAGACCGTGATAAGACGCATCGGGGGTGTTGAAAGCCGGGAAACGGCTAGCGTGTTCGGCCCAATGAAAGCGGCCGCTATCCACGATGGCGCCACCCAATGTCGTGCCGTGACCGCCGAGAAATTTGGTCAGCGAGTGAATCGCGATATCGGCGCCGTAATCGAACGGTTTGAGCAGGATCGGCGTCGCCACCGTATTGTCCACGACCAGGGGAACGCCGTGGCGGTGCGCTACTTTGGCCAACGCTTCGATATCGCAGACATTGCCGGCGGGATTGCCGATTGTCTCAGCGAATACCGACTTGGTATTTTCATCGATCAGTTTCTCGATGGCGTCGGCCTGGTCGCTTTCGGCGAAGCGGGTGGTGATGCCTTGGCGCGGCAGGATGTGGCCGAGAAGCGTATGCGTCGTGCCATAGAGCTGCGGCACCGCGACGATGTTGCCGCCGGTGTCGGCGAGATTGACGATCGCAAAATGCAGCGCGGCTTGGCCGGTCGCGACCGCAAGCGCGCCGACGCCGCCTTCAAGCTCGGCGATTCGTTTCTCAAGAACGGATGTAGTCGGATTGGCTATGCGGCTGTAGCGGTAGCCTTCGGCTTCCAGATTAAAGAGCGCGGCGCCGTGATCGGCGCTGTCGAAGGCGTAGGCCGCGGTTTGATAGATCGGGACGGCGACCGACTTGGTGGCCGAGTCGGGTTCGTAGCCGGCGTGAATGGCGATGGTCTCGCTGCGCATCGGTCAACCTCTACGCTTGCCGCGTAACGCACTTCATCATGCGATTTATTTTGCAAATCTCTTGTTAGAGAGGGACCGTCAAGGCTTCAATAATTCGGGCCAAGATTGGCGAAATAACCCTAACGAGCCTCCATCAATTAATTAAAATTTGAAAGGCCATCGCGATTGCCTGCTAACCACGCCACGCCGGCTTACAGGCCGAGCAATTCGCGCAAAGCGCCAGGCCATTGCGCCAGATCCGTGCCATGGGTGTGGAACATTGCCACCGCCAAGCGGTCCATGCCGAAGGCCACGCAGCCGGTATGGGCCGGCGCGCCGGTGACATCCTTGATGTCCCAAACGCTGCCGAAATGGTCGCGATGATAATTGAAGCTCATGCAGGCGGTCGGCTTTTCTTCCGAACGCAGCGGAACCAGAAGTTCGAATTTCAGCGATTGCTGCTTCTGGCTGACCGCCTTCATTTGGCCGACACGGCCGAAGAAGGGATCGCTGGCGTAGTCCACCCGGAAGGTCAGGCCGAGATCGCGCGCGATTGTCTGCGCCCGCGTCATCCAGCGTTCGCGGAAATCGGACACGTCTTCGGCGCTGCCGATGCAGACATATTCACGCATGCGAAAGGATTGCAGGCGGTCGAGGTGGCGCGACGGCTCGCGCCGGAAACAATCGGCCGCGACGTCGAAACGCAAGCCGCCTTGCGGCAACGCGCCGCGGGCGGCCGCGATCGGGTAAACCGGATAGCAAGCGGCCGGCGACAGCACGAGATCGGCGGGCGAGAGCGAGCTGGTCCAATCGCCGCCGGCATCGAAACGGCTGACGGCGGCGTTGATTTCGCGCTCGGTGCCGTGCAATCCGCAGACACAGCCGAGCAAATTGGGGAAACTCTTCAGATAGCCCGATTTCTCCAATTGCGCGCGATTCATGACCGGCGGAAAGCGCATCATCTCGGTGCCGGCCTCGCGATGCCGGGTGATCAAGGCGGCAAGCCGCTCGACCACATCCTCGTAAAGCGCGGTACGGGCATAAACGCCGTCGCTCCCCATCTTGTGGAACAATTTGTCCGCCAGATGGTCGAGCGGATCAACGGCTTGAGGGGCTTGTTCAAGAGAGTCGGCACGGATGGCGACGTTCATGTTCGGCTTTCGCTTGAGTTGGTTCGGCCTTTATTTCAGTCGCGCAAGGTGGTGGGCACGGCGCTCATCAGGCTTGCGGTCGCGATATTGTTGAGGATACGGTCGTTGTTGATCATGATCGGGGACGACAGCACGTCGCGCAGCAGGCGGCCGATGGTGAACTCGCCGTCATTGCGATATCCGGCCAGCCCGCAGGCGCGCATCGCGTTCATCACGGTTTCGACCGCGAGCTCGGAGGCCTCTACCTTGAGCAGATTGATCGAGGATTGAAAATCGAGCGAGGTCAGCGCGCGCTCGTCATGCTCATTGGCTGCATAGCTATCGAGATTGGCGGTGATGATGGCGCGCAGTTTGGCAAGGGTCATCTTGGCGGCGTTGAAATGCGCAGCCCCCGGCGGCATCTGGCCGCCGGCGCCGCGCGCGGCTTTGCGGACAAAGGCTTGAGCGCGTTCGACCGAGGCGGCCGCAATTCCCGCCCAGGCCGACGACCAGCACAAATGCGCGACCGGCGTCATCGTTTGCGCGTGAATCTTGTCATAGCTTTCGGGGAAAATCTGTTCGCGTGAGCCGTTGAATTTGAGCTCAAAGCCCGCGCTGCACGTGCCGCGCATGCCGAGCGTTTCCCATTCGAGGCAGCGTTCCAGCGTGTAATCGTCCTTGGTGATGGCGAGCAGAACCTGATCGGAGCCCGCGGCATCACTGGCGCGGCGGGCGATGGTGACGATGCCGTCGGCCTGGGCGCCATAGGAAATCACGGTTGCGTTGCGGATCAGCGAGATTTCCGTGCCGGAGCGTTCGACGGCGGCGGACGAAAAGCGGATATTGCGGCCGTTCTGGCCTTCGGTTGTCGAGGAAGCGAGCAGCATTTGTTCCGACGCTACCCGGCGCATCAGTCTTTCATGGTAGCCGCTGCCGACGCCATGACGGACTAGACAGGCGATTTTGGTTTGATGCATCGCGAAGATCATCGCCGTGGAGGAACAGGCGCGGCCGAGCGCGTAGCACATGTCGGTGAGGTCGAAAATCGAGGCGCCTTCGCCACCAAAATTTTGTGGAATCTGGACACCCAGCAAGCGCTGGACGCGCGCCGCGTCAATGGCTTTTTGCGGGAAACGCGCTTTGCGATCGACGTCTTCGGCGTCTTTAGCCGCGGCTATCGCGACCGCGGAGGTGCGTTGTGGAAAGGAACTGCGATCAGGGATGACGTTTTCACTGGTGTTGGCAGCCGTAAAATCGTGAACGTTCATTGCCATTATGCCCTCGACGAGCTGTCGGTGCGAGCCGTTGCTTGCTTCGCAAAAGGCCGCATCGGTCACTCAAACAAATTCCGTTTCACGCCGAGGCTTAAGGATTTAATTCAAATGCGTCGATGAAATTCGACGTCAACGGGCTTTGATTTGCCGATGAGAGTTAATCGATGATTGTTCCAGCGAGCGGTATTTTAACAATTCGCATTAGCGTTAAGAGCAGAAGGAAGATTTTGGTCAAACCGGATTCACTATTTTTGAGATGGCCTCGGAATTATAATCACACGCCATAATCGCCTTTTCGGACAGCCAACGCTTCCGGCAAAATTGAAGAGCGAAATCGTTGCG
>DATGJS010000389.1:0-6610 GCA_035295025.1 Bradyrhizobium sp. | reverse complement strand
GCGTATTCGCCAATGCCTGCGCGAGCCAACTCTGCCCTAAGTCTGAAGAGTTAAGCCCAGGCTGCGACTGCAAAGAAGATGAAGCAAGCCCGCCGCTTTGCGCATTGTACGAAGCCGCCGAATTTGACCAAAACATCGGCGTGAGTGCGGGCGCCCGCGGAACGAATGCCGGTCGGTCGACACGCGCTTGGCCTTGCATCTGATCGGCAAGATCCGGCCGCAGCGAGAGCAGGCGCCCAAGCAGACCGCCGCTATCCCTAAATTGATCCGGATCGGCATAGCCGTCGAACAGGCTCATGTCAGGCGGCGGTCTTGATCCGGCGCGAGGCTTCGGTCGCGGCGCGATAGTCGACCGCCTTGAAGCCGCCGATTTCGATCACCGCGTGCGGATTTGTTTTCTCCACGTCCTGTGCCAACAGCCCGATGTGATAAGCGCCCGCGCCTTTGTAGCGATAGCCGTAAACGGGCGTGCCATCGAACAGGCTGCCGACCGGCACGATGTCTTCTTTCAGATGCGCATCCGATGGGGTAAATTTGAATAGGTTCCCGAGGCCTTGCGCGATCGCGCCAAACTGTTGCGCACCGGACAAATCCTGTGTTCCTTGCGTGGCGCCGCTGCTTTGATTGCCAAGTCCCGCGATGGGCACGCCGATTTGCGCCAGCAATTGCAGGTTTTGCGCCGGAATGCTTTGCGCCAATTGCGCCAATGCCAATTGCTGCTGCGGGCCATAATTTTGCGCCGTGAGCGCATTTTGCGCCGCGGCCACGCCTTGTTGTTGGTTGGCGAGCGCCTGCTGGTTCAAGCCCGACAACAACCCGCCGGTCGTATTCTGCGCATTGAACAGCGTATTCGACGCATTCAACTGATTGGCGACATCCTGGTTATATTGCGAGGCGATCACAGGCGCCTCGCCTTGCGCGATACCGCGCGCGAGCGCCTGTTGGTTGGCGCCGGAAAATTCCCGTCCCGCCGCGGCAAACTGGCCATTGACCTGGTTTGTCGTGTCGCTCGCGATCTGCGCAAGCTGCGCCTGCAATGCCGGATCGTTACCGACCCGGCTGCCATTCGCAAACGGCGTGAGTTGACTCTGCAAGGTCGATAAGCCGCTTTGCAAATTTGGCGCTTGGGCCGTCGCGCCGCCACCGTTGAAGAGATTGTTGGCGAGATCAGTGATCTGCCCTGTGAAGGGGTTTCCCTGACTCGCATTTTGCGACAACTGATTGATCGCGCCGCTTTCCGCCGGCGTCAGCCCGCTATTCTGGATCAGCGGATTGAGCTGGCCCAAAATGCCTTGCAGGTCCGGCTGCGCGGCTTGCCATGGCGCGGTGGTCGATTGTTGCGTCTGAGATGTCGTGGATTGACCGCCCATCGTGTCGGTTTCCTTCCTGAATGATGAATTAGAAATTTTATCGGACATCGTCGGGCCACGACTGCGCTCAGCCCAACATTTCGTCCATAATCACGTGCGTGGCTTCAAACCCCTCCGACCCGACGCATCACAACCGGATGAATCAATTTAGTAGCGAACTACTCGACGCCCGAGGATACGGATCGCTTTCTGTTCATCGTCTAATTCTTGCGGTGAAGCCGCGTCAGCTTCGGCCATTCGCGATAGGTTTTCGCGCCCACTCCCAAAACTGTTGGAAGCGTTATTTGCTTGTTCGGAAAGCACAGCAAGAAGCCGTCCGAGCAAGCCGCCTTGTGGCGTATCTACTGTTCCCATTGCTTGGTTTTCCGTCACCAAGAACGGGCTGTAATTCGGATCGTTATCGGGATTACTTTCTGGCGGGTTCACATCGTGTGGCGGACGGATTTGCGGAACCGGTATGGGAGCGGGAAATGGTCCTGGAACAGTTGGAGGATCAGGCCATGGCGCAGGTTGAGGTGAAAATATTGGCGGGATTGGGGGATTCCGAGGCTTGCTGAGATAGCTAGGTATTGCCCCGTCGGTCGCGAAATTTGGCCGTCGATAGGGATTATCTCGAAATGAGGAAGCCATATTCTACTCGCTAAGATTGGAGACAGTGATTTCGGATAAGCAATCACGCCCATTTCCAGACGGGCGGATTCGAGCCGATCAACCGGCCGCATGAGGCAAGACGGATCGGATCGCAATCCTAGTGGTCCTATTCTAACATTCGCATTCCTTCTCAGCGGTCACTTTTGCGAATGTTAGAATCAAAGGACCACTAGCAAATATATGTTTCTAGTGGAGTTTAGGATTTGACATTCGCCTGTTGAGCTTGCGGCTAGGTGGTTAGCGAATGTCAAATCCACTCCACTGGATGCCGGTTATGGATCGTAGATCACCCGGCCTGGGCCTAGTCGCGCCATTAATGCATCGACTTCGTCCTGACTTTGCGGGTACGCCTCGTAGGTGATCTTCGCCTTGAGCGTGCTCGCGTGATACCGCGGGTTCCAAGTCCAATACACATCGGGATATCGGCCGGTGCCTTCAAACAGCCCCTTCAGGATTTTCCTGATGGTGAAGCTCTCCGGCGGATTTTCGAACCGCGGATCAATGACCCTGTCCGCGTAGAATTTGGAATTCAGATACCGGCCATATTCCTGGCGCTGCTGAATTTCGGGCGGCGCATCGGGACATGGCGAATTTTCGAAACGCCTGGGATCTCCCTCCTCGGTGACCACCAATAACGGACACAAGTGTGAATCGAAATAATAGTGCCAAGCCACTATCGTGTTTCGCAAGACAAAAGCCTCGTGCGACGCCAAAAGCAGAAAGCTTGCGCATGCCGAGAAGCAGTAATCGTACACGATGACGGTCGCGTGCTGGTCACGAAGAATATCGGCCAGGGCGATGGCAACCGCGACATCGCCGCCAGTGCTTCGAACGACAAAAAGGCCGTTTGGCCTGAGGGTTTTGGCCGCTGAAATATCCAGCTCGTGAGTTATGTAGCCGGCAAAGCATAGAACACGCTGATCATGATCAAGCGCAAACGGACGTTTTACCTCGCCACGGCAAAATTCGGCGGCGCGAGTGTAACGACCGAAGTCAATTTCATCGGCGCGCACGATGTCCGAGCACACGGACACAAAAATCAGCACGCATAGACATTTCGCAAGACCAGGGCGGCGGGTCATTGGCGCATGTACTTTGCTTCAAAACAACCTTCGAGCCTTCTAGAACAAATCAGGAACATCGTCAAGCTGCTCTCGGCGACCCCAACTCCTTATCCATGACGACCTGCCTAGCGTTGAAGCCTTCAAGTACGCGCAGCCAGCCCTTGCGACCGAAGATGCGGATGCGGGCGCAACCTTCGTCTTTCGCGTAAGCCTCGATCCGCTCGATCAGCTTCAGCCAGCGTTGCATGCCGCGGCCAGCGCAGAGCGTGATCACGCACACCTTGCCGATGTCAGAATTGATGAGCGCGGTAGCGGCGGCGGCTTCAATCGCGCTTCCGCTCCACGCGATCCACACGAGGCTGCGGCCGGAGAGAATATCGGCTTCGAGCTCGGCGAAAGCGTTGAGACTGGTACGGCGACAAGCCGCCCTTAGTGTTGCCTCAACGTGGGGCCAGATCTCGCCAACGCGCGCGGGATCGACGCAAACGAGTTCAGCCTTTGTCGCGTCAGCCCTGCAACGCATACAGAAAAGTGCGCCCCGCAACCGTCGAATTGGCATGCGTGATCGTGAACGATCCATTGGCAACGGCTGAGACGTAGATCGTGCCATTACCCACTTCCGTCGCCGCATTCGCCGTGATTGGCGTGAGCAGCGGCACTGTACCGGCGGCACAATTGGCGTCAGTAACGACAGTGGTTGAAGCACTCGTGGCGAGCGTCACGGTGCCGATGGCGTTGGAGCGTCCGGCCGCCAGATGCTGGAGCGAGAGAATGACCTTCTTGAGATCGGTCTCGGTGATGCCGGGAACGAAGGCCGTCATTCGCTCACACCCTTCCTAATGTTTTCTCGCCAATAACGGTGATGTCGGCCCAAAGGATCAAGCGCGGCGATACGCGCCGGCGACAACTTGAAAGGCAATTGCCGATAGCGCCCGTCGCTCCAATCGGTGATCAAGCGGACCTCATCATTGGTCCACCAAAAGCAGATCGCCGTCTCCTTCTGCCAGCAAATCCAGTACGAATTGTCGGCCAGATCGACCCGTTCACCGCAAATGGCCTCGCCAAATGGCGTCAGCAATTGACGCTCCAGAAAGATGCTCACAATGTTCCGCCCGTCACCACATCAGGCACGATGCCGGCGAAGAACGACCACGGCGTTGCGGCGGGAATGCGAACCTTGAAACGAGAATATCGGGTATCCCGCCGCACGTCGCACCGGCCGGTCCGCGCGCTCACCGCGACCTCCCCGCCTGGAGTAGCCACCTGCGAAATCGTGTCACGATAAGATGCCGAGCCAAAAAGTGTCACCGCGTCAGTGATGGGCCGGAAACCACGGATCGTGATGCGGTTCTCGTCCGTCCCCTGCTCGGCGCTTTCGATCGTGGCTTCGAGATTGGCGCCACGAAAAAATCCGAGCCCGTGCGCGCTGTTGAACTGACCGATTTCCGGCTGCACGGCGGTGGCATAGGCATCGAGGCTGAGCGTCATCGCATCGAGCGAGCCTGCGATGGTGCCGCCCGAAACATAAGCATTGACGAAGGTCGATCCGGCCAAATCGATATGGCTGCCGTCGATAACAGTGATCCGCCAGTTCTCGGCGTTGGCCTCGACGGTCCCGACAACGCCGCTGATGGAGATGATCTGACCGGTCGAAAGAGTTGCCGTCGAGGTAACCGCCAACCGAATGAGGCCCGCGCCATTATTGGCCGTCCCGGTGATCGCAATCGTGCCCGGCGCCAAAGTGTCGAGATTTTCGAGCGTCAATCCGGTTTGAGAAATTCCGAGCAGATATTCGCCCGTCATCGCGATCGGGAAAAACCGATCGAGCAGAAAGTCATAACCGAGCAGCTTGTCATAACTCCCGCTCGTTCCCGCGACTGATTTATAGGCCCAGTAAACCCGTGACGAGCGCGGATCGGCCGCGCCCTGGAAAAGTTGCAGATTGCCTTTGTCGAGGTCGGCGAGAAAGGTGCGATCGACCCGTTCCAGCCCGATCGGTTGGGGCACGCCGCCCGGCTCGATCTTGTGAAAACCTTGACCCGCATAAAAGAAGATTCGCTCACCCGCCCGGATGATCGAATACGGCGCGAACAGTCCCTTATCCTGGGTGAT
Organism: Bradyrhizobium sp.; assembly: GCA_035295025.1. Lineage (GTDB taxonomy): Bacteria > Pseudomonadota > Alphaproteobacteria > Rhizobiales > Xanthobacteraceae > Bradyrhizobium. The sequence continues at coordinate 1,413 of DATGJS010000389.1, read as the reverse complement.
ACGGTCGATCTGAAAAATGATCGGCGAGCCCGGCACAAAGGACATGCGCCGGATCGCCTGATCTTGAAAGATGATTCCGGATTCGCCGCCCGCGACGCCACGGACAATGCCGCCGTCCGGGAAATCCTGGAAGTCGGACGAGTTGACGCCGATGGTCCAGCTCGTCGTCGCGTTGAAGCTGTTCAGTCCCGACCACTGAATGCGATACGGTGTCGAGAGCAAACCGGAAAGCACCAAAAACTGCCCGACCACGCTGATATAGGCCGCCTGCGGCGGCGAGCCGAGCGCATTGGCGAAGGTCGTTGACGAGGTGAGGTCGAAGACCTGCAAGACGGCATTGGCCTGGGTCGCAAACACCAGATTTCCGGTTTGGGCAAATTGCCATTGCGCTGTCGCCGACAAGGCGCCGTAGGTGCCACCCCCCAACGAAACATCGGTCCAGGTAAAATCGGTATTGTTGAGTTTATAAAGCTTGTTGCCGGTGCCCGCGAAAGTGACGACCGTTCCGTCGAATTTCAACGCATAAAACGCGCCGCGGCATGCCGATGGCAATAAGGCTGTGTAAGCCGAAAACGAAGGAAATGGTCCATAACCGTCACCGCGCGGAATCACATTGAGAATGTTCCGTGTGGCTTTCCCTTCGTAATCACTGACGTCAGGGCGATATTCGCCGATAGCAAGGAGCGCCATTATTCGGACACCGGAGGTAAGATTTGTTGCGCGGGATCAATCGTCCACGATCCCGACGAAGAAGATATCGGCGACCACAAGGGCGTCGGCGCGGACGCGCTATTCCAGAGAGGCGTCGGCGAAGCGGCGGCAGCCCAGGACGATGATGGGCTTGCTTCGCTATCCCACGCTCGCGGTTCGAACGGCCGCCCGACCCAATTGATGAAATCGCGCGTCAGCACTTGCGGGATTCCGGATTGCATGAAACTGCCAACCCGATCATTGGCGGCGATGGTGAATTCTACAGATATGCCGGCCGTCGCAAATGAGCCGCGTGGATTGACCACCTCGCCGATCATATCGGCGGTGGCAATGCCGGTGAAAGCGAACCCGCCGGGGCCATCTGCCTCGAAAACGGCGAATGTCGCGGGCATTCCGAAAAAAGAGGATGCACCAGGCGATAAAGCCCAATGGGCGCTGAAAGTCGCCGGTGTTCCCGCCAGGGAGAACAGCCCGACGCTGCCGGCTCCCACGACGGTAAAGACTTCAGCTTTGCCCGTGAATGCGACGGCACCCGGCGCCGCTGCCAGGAGAACGTTGCCTGACGGCGGAATATAGGCGGCCCAAGGAAATTTGGCCCATCCGCCGAAGCCATTGAGCATCGTTTGCTTTACCTTTCGCCAGTCTCGATAAAACGAGAAGCGGCATCAGCCGCCACGCCGACCGCTTCCACAACTCCCGAAA
>DATGJS010000388.1:0-11871 GCA_035295025.1 Bradyrhizobium sp. | reverse complement strand
CAAATCACCACCACGGTGGACGCGGAAACCTCGGAGATCGGCGATATTTTCGGCCGCCGCGGCTTGCGTGGCCTGGTTCTCACTATCGAAAACCGGGCTCTTCGCCCCGGCGCCAACCTTTATCTGGTGACGACGCCTGCGGGGCAGGCGATCGCGGGCAATGTCGGCTCCTTGGCGCCAGGCGTCATGGCAACATCGGGATGGTCGGAAACCGCCTACCGGCGGCTCGACGAGCAGGAATCGGCCAATCATTTCGCGCTGGTGCGGGTCGGCGAGCTTTCCAACGGCTTCAGGCTGTTAATTGGGCGCGATCTCGATGAACGGCGGCGGTTGTTCGGAATCGTCGCCGAGGCCGCGCAATGGTCGATTTTGATCGTCGTGGTGCTGGGGCTCGGCGGCGGCATTTTTGTCGCGCGACGGGTGCTGCGCCGGATCGACGCCATGACCGGAACCACCCGGCGCATCATGGCGGGAGATTTGAGCGGGCGCCTTCCGGTTGGGCGCAGTGGCGATGAGCTCGATCGTCTGGCGGAAAACCTCAATGCCATGTTGGAGCGCATCGAAGGCCTGATGATGGGGCTGAAGGAAGTCTCCGACAATATCGCTCACGATTTGAAAACGCCGCTGACGCGCTTGCGCAATCGCGCCGAGGAGGCGCTTGCGAAATCGGCAAGCGAGGCCGAATACCGCTCCGCGCTGGAGCGAACCATCGAGGAATCCGATGGTTTGATTCGAACCTTCAATGCGCTTCTGATGATCGCGCGCGCTGAATCCGGACAGGCCCGTGGCAATATGGATGATTTTGATGCCGCCGAGGTCGCCAAAGGCATTCACGAACTTTATGAGCCGCTCGCCGAAGACGACGGCATGGTGCTGCATGTGAAGGCCGGGCCGGCGCCGCTCCATGGCAATCGGGAATTGATCAGCCAGGCTTTGGCCAATCTGGTGGAGAACGCCATCAAATACGGCAAGCCCGTTGCGGCCGTGCAGCCTTTGGGCGCCGCCGCGACTTGCCACGTAACTGGGCTGGAGATTCTGATCGAATCCAGGCGTGAGAACGATCAGGTTCTTCTGAGCGTTACCGATCATGGGCCGGGAATTCCGGCCGCCGACCGCGATCACGCGGTGGAACGATTTGTTCGGTTGGAGGCGAGCCGAACCCTCCCGGGCTCCGGTCTTGGATTGAGTCTCGCGTCGGCGGTTGCGATTTTGCATGGCGGCGATCTGCGTCTCGGCGACGCCCATCCCGGCCTCGTTGCAACGCTCGCGATTCCGGCGTCTCCAGCCGGGATCGACAGGCCCGCGGCGCAACCGCGCGAGGTGCCGCAGAAGGCGTCGTGACTTAAATCGCGGCTTGTGGTCTTGCCGATGTGATATGCTCATCGTGGTTTCCTGAATGAGACATTGGCTATGCCCCTTCGCGGAAGCCGTGAGGCGAATGTCGTATCTCCCTCGCTGGTGGCGCAGTTAGCGAGCGCGCCGTATCTCTCCGCACCCGACATCGCCGAAAGCCGGATTCGGGATTGGCTGTTAGGCCTTGAGGTCAGCCAAGCGGTGGAGATGGAGACTTTGTTCACGCGATTTCCATGCGCCAAAGCGGTTTTCGCCGGCATCGCGGAAGCCTCTCCTTTTCTTTTCGATTTAATCCGCGCGGATGCCGCGCGATTGCTCTGCATCTTGCGGGACGAGCCCGGCCTGCATTTGGATCGTCTGATCGGAAAGATGCGGAAAATTTCATGGACTGCCGCAAGCGAAGCGCAGGTGATGCATGGATTACGAGCCGCGAAAGCCGAGGCGGCCTTGTTGATCGCGCTATGCGAGATCGGCGGCGTCTGGTCGGTCAAGCGAGTAATGGCCGCCTTGACCGATCTTGCGACAGCCTCGGTGCAATCGGCTTTGCATTTTTTGCTTCGTTGGGAGGTCTCGCGCGGCAGAATGGTGCCGCCTGATCCGCAAAAGCCGGAGGAGGGCAGTGGCTTGATCGTGCTTGCCATGGGCAAAATGGGCGCGGGCGAACTAAATTTCTCCAGCGATATCGATTTAATCGTTTTTTACGATCCCGATGCGTCATCGCTCGTTCCCGACATCGAACCGCAGCCCTTCTTTGTACGGATGGCGCAAGGACTGTCTCGGATTTTGCAGCAGCGCAGCGGCGAGGGTTACGTGTTCCGGGTCGATTTGCGGCTGCGTCCCGATCCGGCTTCGATGCCGTTGGCGATCTCGACCGCATCGGCCTTGAACTATTACGAACGGGAGGGTCGGACCTGGGAACGCGCTGCCATGATCAAGGCGCGGCCATGCGCCGGCGATATCCAGGCGGGTGAAGCGCTGATGGCGGAGCTTGCGCCCTTCGTCTGGCGCAAACATTTGGATTTTGCCGCACTGGCCGACGTGCACGACATGAAGCGGCAGATGCAGACCTACCGGGGACAAAGCGAGATCGCGGTCGAAGGGCACAATATCAAAGTCGGGCGGGGCGGCATCCGCGAGATCGAATTTTTCGCGCAAACCCAGCAATTGATTGCCGGCGGTCGGCATCCCGAATTGCGGGCACGTCCGACGCTCGATGCGCTGGATCTGTTGGCATCAAGCCGTTGGATTACGCCCGAGGCGCGCGAACAGCTTGCTGAAGCCTATATCTTCCTGCGCCGCGTCGAGCACCGGTTGCAAATGGTAGCGGATGAGCAAACCCACACCTTGCCCGACCGGCGCGACGGGGTGGAGCGCTTTGCTCGCTTCTTCGGTTATGAAAATCGCGACGCTTTTGCCCACGATCTGCTTGGCCATCTCCAAATCGTGCAGGAGCATTACGCCAAATTGTTCGAGGGTGATTTCGCGGGAACGGCCAAGCTGCGGGAAGTGGATTATGCGCGGGGGCCGGACGACCCGCGCGTCATCGAGCAGTTCGCCTCGCTCGGGTTCAAGAAACCCGCTGCGGCGGCGAGCACGGTATGTGAATGGCTTCAAGGCGGCTATCGCGTATTCAAGGTCGAAGCGAGTCGTACCGCTTTTCTGCATTTTCTTCCCTCGCTGATCGCGGGCCTTGCCGATGCCGAAGATCCCGACCGTGCCGTGATTGTCTTCGACCGATTTCTTCAAGCGTTGCGGCGCGGCGGCAGGTTGTTTGCGCTGCTTTCCCAAAACCGTGGTCTGGTCGCTCTGGTGGCGCTGATTTTGGGCGCGGCGCCCCGTCTTGGCGATATGCTGGCGCGCCAGCCGCAGATCATCGACGGCCTGATCGACCCGCGTTTTTTCGGTGCCATACCCGACCGCCGCGAGCTCTCCGCGCGTTTGGCGGTGACACTCGATGACGCCAATTCCTATGAGGAGCTTCTCGATCGGCTGCGGTTGTTCGGGCGCGAGAGCCTGTTCCTGATCGGGACGCGCATTTTGTCCGGTACCGTTTCAGCGCGGCAGGCGAGCGCGGCCTTTGCCGATGTCGCCGAAGGCATCGTTCAAACCGTGCATGGTTTGGTCGCCGAGCAATTTGCGGTTCAATATGGCCGCATCAGGGGCCAGCAAACCGCGATTCTGGCGATGGGAAGGCTCGGCAGCCGCGAGATGACGGCGGCTTCCGATCTCGATCTCATCCTGCTCTATGAATTTGATTCCGATCATCTGGATTCTGACGGTGTAAAATCGCTCCATGGCGGCCAATATTTCGCGCGCTTCACCCAGCGGCTGATCAGCGCCTTCACGACGCGGACGAATTACGGCGTGCTCTACGACATCGATCTGCGGCTGCGGCCCTCAGGCCGCGCGGGGCCCGTGGCCTCGCATGTCGAGGCTTTCGCCGGCTATCAGGATCAGGAGGCCTGGACTTGGGAGCATATGGCGCTCACCCGCGCGCGGGTGATTTCCGCGCCCCCCGAGTTTCGCGAAAAGATCGAAGCCATCATTCGCCACGTATTGACGCGACCGCGAGACCCCATAGGCGTTGCGATCGATGTCACCGAGATGCGCCGGGCGATCGCTCAGGAAAAGGGCGAGGCCGATATTTGGGACCTAAAATACGCCGCCGGCGGCATGATCGATATCGATTTTATCGCGCAATATCTGCAATTGGTCCATGCCGCCACCAAACCCGACATTCTCGATGTCGGCACGCTGCATGTGATCGACAATGCCGTCCGGCTTGGCGTGTTGCCGGCGGCGGCTGCCGAAATTCTCAAATCGGCGGCGCGGCTTTATGGCGATCTCACTCAGATCTTGCGGCTTTGCGTCAGCGAAAGGTTCGCGGTGGAGAGTTCGGGGGAAGATCTTTTGCGTCTTATGGCGCGTGCGGGCGACGCGCCCGATTTTTCTTCGCTTCAGGCTCGGCTGAAGGAGACGCAATCGGAGGTCCGCCGGGTATTCCGAATCGTGGTCGAGGAATGGGTTTGAAATATTCCGCGCGGGCCATGCGAACGCGGACAACGCTATCACTACGCCTGGGCGGTGGCCGCCTTCAACGTCTCGATCGCCTCACGCACGAAGGGGTCAAGTCCCGCGCCGCCGGCATCAAGATGTGCGAAGATCGCCTTGCACATTCGTGGATCCCAGAATTTGCGAATATGGTCGGCGATGCCCGGAACGGCCTTGTCGTGACCTTGGTTCTGGAAGAATTTTCCGATTTGATTGGCCATGTAAATCAGCCGGTCGTCATGCGACATCAACGGCTCCTTGCGTGAGAATTGCGGATATGATCCGCTCGGGATGGGTGAAGATTTCGAAACCGTCGGAGCGGGCAACGGCGATGAGCGTGATGCCGGCGGCATCGGCCATCTTGACCGCAAGCGCGGTCGGCGCGGAGACGGCCACCATGACAGGCGCGCCCATCGCCGCCGTCTTCTGGACCATTTCAACCGAGACGCGGCTCGTCAACAAGACGATCCCTTCGCGGGCGGAAACTTTGGCCTGGGCGAGCGCGCCGGCGAGCTTGTCGAGCGCGTTGTGGCGGCCGACATCTTCGCGCAGCGCGACGATGCCGCGCTCCGGCAGCCAGAACGCCGCGGCATGGACCGCGCGGGTCTCAACATTGATGGTTTGCAGCGGAGCAAGGCTCTGCACGGCCGTCATGATATCGCGTGGCTGGAAATGGGGACCCTCGGCTACAACGGAAGCAGGGCGAAGCGCTTCGGCAATCGAGTCGATACCGCAAATGCCGCAGCCGGTCGGACCCGCGATATGCCGCCGCCGCTCACTGAGGCGTGCGGCTTTCTCGTCCTTGAGCCACATCCGCAGCTCGATACCCTCGCCGAGCTCGACGATTTCAAGCGAGGAAATTTCCTCCGGCGATTGCACGATCCCTTCGCTGAGGCTGAAGCCGATGGCGAAATCGCCGAGATTTTGCGGCGTGCCCATCATGACCGCGTAGGTGCCGCCATTATAGGTCAGCGCCAACGCGCTCTCTTCCGGAATCGCACGCGCCCCCTCGCTGAGGCGGCTGTCACGCCACGCCAGACGATCGACGGTGCGGACCGGGCGGTGCATGGTTACTCCGCGGCTTCCACCACCGGCGCGATGCGGCGCGAATGGCGGGCCTGCTCATCATAGGCTTTTTGCCATTCCGACGGACCGTTGGAGGGCGAGATCTGCACCGCCGTGACCTTGTATTCGGGACAGTTTGTCGCCCAGTCGGAATATTCGGTCGTGATGACGTTGGCCTGTGTATCGGGGTGATGGAAGGTCGTATAGACCACCCCCGGCGCGACGCGATCGGTGATCAGCGCTCGCAGCGTCGTCTCGCCGGCGCGGCTGGCAAGCCGCACCCAATCGCCATCGCGCACCCCGCGCTGTTCGGCGTCATGGGGATGGATTTCCAGCCGATCCTCTTCGTGCCAAACGATGTTGTCGGTGCGGCGGGTCTGAGCGCCGACATTGTATTGGCTCAAGATGCGGCCTGTCGTCAGGAGCAGCGGATAGCGCGGGCCGGTGCGCTCGTCGGTCGGAACATATTCGGTCACGACGAATTTGCCCTTGCCGCGGACGAAGCCGTCGATATGCATGACCGGGGTTCCCTCCGGCGCCGTCTCGTTGCAAGGCCACTGCACCGAGCCGAGTTCGTCGAGCTTGGCGTAGGAGACCCCGGCAAAGGTCGGGGTCAGCGCCGCGATCTCGTCCATGATTTCGGAAGGGTGATTGTAGGACATGTCAAAGCCTAAGGCCTTGGCGAGCTGGATGGTCACTTCCCAGTCGGCCAAGCCGTTGCGCGGCGTCACCATCTTGCGCACACGCTGAATGCGGCGCTCGGCATTGGTGAAGGTGCCGTCCTTTTCCAGGAAGGTGGAGCCCGGCAGGAAGACGTGGGCGTAGTTCGCGGTTTCGTTCAGGAAGAGGTCGTGAACGATCACGCATTCCATCGCCGAGAGTGCTGCGACAACGTGTTTCGTGTTCGGATCCGATTGCAGGATGTCTTCGCCCTGAACATAAAGGCCCATGAAGGTGCCTTCGATCGCGGCATCGAACATATTGGGGATGCGCAGGCCCGGTTCCTTGTTCAGCTTGACGTTCCACATCGCCTCGAACTGCTCGCGCACGGCATCGCCCGAGATATGGCGATAGCCGGGCAGTTCGTGCGGGAAGGAGCCCATGTCGCAGGAACCTTGCACGTTGTTTTGGCCGCGCAGCGGGTTCACGCCGACGCCGGGCCGGCCGATATTACCGGTGGCCATCGCAAGGTTGGCGATCGCAATCACGGTCGTGGAGCCCTGGCTGTGTTCGGTGACGCCGAGGCCGTAATAAATCGCGGCATTGCCGCCGGTGGCGTAGAGCCGGGCGGCCGCGCGCAACTCTTTCGGGTCAACGCCGGTCATTATCGCGGTGGCCTCGGGGCTGTTCTTGGCCAGCGAGACGAAGGCGGCCCAATCCTGGAACTCGCTCCAGTCGCAGCGCTCGCGAACGAAAGCCTCGTTCACAAGGCCTTCGGTGACGATCACATGCGCCATCGCGGTCAGCACGGCGACATTGGTGCCCGGCAATAGCGGCAAATGATGCTGCGCTTCGATATGGACGGAGCGAACGACATCGATGCGGCGCGGATCGACGACGATCAGCTTGGCGCCCGCCCGCAGACGCTTTTTCATGCGGGAAGCAAACACCGGATGCGCATCGGTCGGGTTGGCCCCGATGATCATGACGACATCGGTATGTTCAACCGAGTCGAAATCCTGGGTGCCGGCGGAAGTACCGAATGTGGTGGCGAGCCCATAGCCGGTCGGCGAATGGCAGACGCGGGCGCAGGTATCGACGTTGTTGTTGCCGAAGCCGGCGCGGATCAATTTTTGCACCAGATAGGTTTCTTCGTTGGTGCAGCGGGAAGAGGTGATACCGCCAATGGCGTCGCGGCCATATTTGACTTGGATGCGTTTGAACTCGGAAGCGGCGTAGTTGAAGGCCTCCTCCCACGATACTTCACGCCATGGGTCGGTGATCTCATGGCGGATCATCGGTTTCAAGATGCGTTCCTTGTGGGTGGTATAGCCCCAGGCAAAGCGGCCTTTGACGCAAGAGTGCCCCCGATTGGCCTTGCCGTCCTTGTAGGGCACCATGCGCACGACTTCCTCGCCGCGCATTTCAGCCTTGAAGGTGCAGCCGACGCCGCAATAGGCGCAGGTCGTGACGGCGGAATGCTCGGGCTGGCCGATTTCGATCACGGACTTTTCGGTCAGCGTGGCGGTCGGGCAGGCTTGGACGCAGGCGCCGCAGGAGACGCATTCCGAGCCGAGGAAGCTTTCGTTCATGCCGGGCGAGACACGGCTGTCGAAGCCACGGCCGGAAATCGTCAGCGCGAAGGTGCCCTGGACTTCCTCGCAGGCGCGCACGCAGCGCGAGCAGACGATGCATTTGGAGGGATCGTAAGTAAAATACGGATTGGACTCGTCCTTTGGCATCCAGGCGGCGTTGGCTTGGCCATGGTTCTTGGCGAAAACATGATTCTCGCCCTCATAACCATAGCGCACGTCGCGCAGGCCCACCGCGCCCGCCATGTCCTGCAATTCGCAATCGCCATTGGCGGCGCAGGTAAGGCAGTCGAGCGGATGGTCGGAGATATAAAGCTCCATCACGCCCTTGCGCAGCTTTTTCAACCGCTCGGTCTGGGTGTGGACGACAAGGCCGGACATCACCGGCGTGGTGCATGAGGCCGGTGTTCCCGCGCGGCCCTCGATTTCGACGAGGCAGAGCCGGCAAGAGCCGAAAGCATCCACCATGTCGGTGGCGCAAAGTTTGGGAATCTGGGTGCCGGCTTCCATCGCCGCGCGCATGATCGAGGTGCCTTCGGGCACCGTGACGCTCTCACCGTCGATGGTGAGCGTGACCATGGTTTGCGAAGTGGATCGCGGGGTTCCGAAGTCGGTTTCATGGATCAGCGACATGGCGATCTCCTTTATTCCGCAGCTTGCAGGCGTGTGGGGGCCGGGCCAAAATCTTCCCGGAAATGTTTCAGCGCGCTCATGACGGGGTAGGGGGTGAAGCCGCCAAGCGCGCAGAGCGAACCAAATTTCATGGTGTTGCAGAGGTCTTCGACCACCGCGAGATTTTCCGCAACCCGTTCGCCGGAGCGAATTTTGTCGATGGTCTCGACGCCGCGGGTCGATCCGATCCGGCAGGGCGTGCATTTGCCGCAGGATTCGATCGCGCAGAATTCCATCGCAAAGCGCGCCTGTTTCGCCATATCGACGCTGTCGTCGAACACGACGATGCCGCCATGGCCGATCAAGCCGTCGCGCGCGGCGAAAGCCTCGTAATCGAAGGGCGTGTCGAACAAGGCCCGCGGGAAATAAGCGCCGAGCGGGCCGCCGACCTGCACGGCGCGGACGGGACGCCCGGTAAAGGTGCCGCCGCCGATGTCATCGACCAATTCGCCAAGCGTGATGCCGAAAGCGATTTCGAACAGGCCGCCATGTTTGATGTTGCCGGCGAGCTGGATCGGCATCGTGCCGCGCGAGCGGCCCATGCCGAAATCCGCATAGGCTTTCGCGCCACCGGCCAAAATGAACGGGATCGCGGCAAAAGAAAGCACGTTGTTGATGACGGTCGGCTTGCCGAACAGGCCCTTATGCGCGGGCAAAGGCGGCTTGGCGCGCACGATACCGCGCCGGCCTTCCAAGCTTTCCAGCAGCGAGGTCTCCTCGCCACAGACATAGGCGCCGGCGCCGACCCGCACTTCGAGATCGAAACGGTGCTTGGAGCCGCCAATGCTTGAACCGAGATAGCCCGCGCGCTTGGCGGCCGCGATCGCGGCATTCATCGCCTCGATCGCATGCGGATATTCGGAGCGGATATAGATGTAGCCCTTGGTGGCGCCCACCGCGACGCCCGCAATGGTCATTCCTTCAATGACGACGAAGGGATCGCCTTCCATGATCATGCGATCGGCGAAGGTGCCGCTATCGCCCTCATCGGCATTGCAGACGATGTATTTCTGGTCCGCGCCGGTCTGCGCCACGGTCTTCCATTTGATGCCGGTCGGAAAACCCGCGCCCCCCCGGCCGCGCAGCCCGGACGTGGTGACATCGGCAAGGATGGCGTCGGACGTCAGCGTCAACGCCCGCTCCAGACCCTTATAACCGTCATGGGCGCGGTAATCGTCGACCGAACGCGGGTCGATGATTCCGCAGCGGGCGAAGGTCAAGCGGGTCTGGCGTTTTAGCCACGGGATTTCCTCGGTGAGACCCAACCGCAGGGCGTGCGGGCCGTCCGTGAGCATGGCCTCGAGCACGGACGCGACATCGGCAGGGGGCACCGGGCCGAAGGCGAGGCGACCCTTCGCGGTTGAGACCTCCAGCATCGGCTCCAGCCAATAAAGGCCGCGCGAACCCGTGCGGACGATTTCGACAGCGGCGCCTCGCTTGGCCGCGGCCTGTTGCAGCGCCAGGGCGACTTCATCGGCACCGACCGCAATCGCGCCGGCATCACGAGGAATGAAAATGCGCAAATTCATCGCTGGGCCTCCGCGACCAGCGCGTCGATCCGCGCCTCATCGAGCCGTCCCACCACGCGGCCGTCGAGCATGGCCGAAGGCGCGGTCGCGCAAAGGCCGAGGCAATAAATCGGCTCCAGTGTCACGCGCTCATCGGCGGTCGTATTCCCGATCTTGACGCCGAGCTTGGCTTCGGCGCGCGCCGCGAGGGCATCGCCGCCCGCCGCCTGGCAGGCCTCGGCGCGGCAAAGTTTCAGAACGTGCCGGCCCGCAGGTTTATGACGAAAATCGTGGTAAAAAGTGAAGACGCCATGGACCTCGGCACGCGATAGATTCAGCGCCGATGCGATCATCGGGATGGCCGGTTCCGGGACATAACCGAAGGCTTCCTGAAGCGCGTGCAGAATGACCAGCGTCGCCCCTTCGAGGAGGGTGTGCTCCGCGATAATTTCGGCGCCGCGTTTGGCGTCCCACGGTTCGTAGACGGGCATGATCCACCTTCTCAATCAGGAGCTTATGAGCGGTTGATCAGAAGCGGAATCGTCCTAAGAATCAATAAAGCAGTCTCATATGGCGATAGGGAAAGGAAATCGATAGGGATATAAGATCATACAATAAGGAAATGGAATAAAGGGGTCGGTCCGGAGACTTTTAGCTTATTTGAGTCACGCAAGGACATGGTAATCGTTTTTCCTCAATCGTGGGGGGTTTTCTTGATCGACAAGCTTGAATTGCTGCTTGCGCTTGCCAAGGAGCGTCACTTCGGACGCGCCGCGGAAGCCTGCGGCGTCACGCAACCAACGATGTCAACCAGCCTCAAACAGTTGGAAGAAATTCTGGGTGTGATGCTGGTCCAGCGCGGCTCGCGGTTTCAGGGCTTCACGCCGGAGGGCGAACGCACATTGGATTGGGCGCGGCGCATCGTGGGCGACACCCGTGCGATGCGTCAGGAAATCAATTCGCTGAAGGACAAGCTTTCCGGCGAAATCCGCATCGCGGCGATCCCGACGGTGCTTGGCATGGTCGCCTCGCTGACGACGCCGTTTCGCGCCCGCCATCCGGATGTGCGCTTTCGGGTCGTATCCTGCACCTCGGCCGATGTGCTCGGCCTTCTTGAGAATCTGGAGGTCGATGCCGGGCTGACCTATATCGAGAATGAGCCGATCGGCAATGTCCGCACCATTCCGCTTTATAATGAAAGTTACCGCCTGCTGACGTCACCGGACGGGATGTTCGGCGATCGCAAACAAGTCACCTGGACGGAAGTGGGGCAGGTGCCTTTATGCCTGTTGACGCCGGACATGCAAAACCGCCGCATTATCGACCGCGCGTTGCGTTCGGTGGGGGTGGAAGTGACGCCGACGCTGACGTCGAACTCGCTTTTGGTTCTTTATACCCACGTCAAGACCGGCCGCTGGGCCAGCGTAATGCCGGCCAAGCTTGCGGAGACGCTCGGTTTGGCGGATGCGGTCCGCAGCATTCCGATTGTCGATCCCGCGGTGGATTACAGCATAGGCATGGTCATCCCGCAGCGCGACCCGATGACGCCGCTGATTGCCGCCCTCGTGCAAATTGCGCGTGAGGTCGCGCCGACGTTGGAGTGACGGATGGGCATTAGGCGGCGGTTCGCTCCGTTGCGACATGCGCCGCGCGCGGCAAACACACGCGCACCACCGTGCCGCTGCCGAGCTTCGAGCGCAATCGCATCGAGCCGCCGTGAAGATTGGCCAATGATCGCGCAATCGCGAGCCCAAGCCCGGAGCCGTGATAGGTCTTGGTCAATTGGCTTTCAACCTGCTCGAAGGGCCGGCCGAGCCGTTGCAAAGATTGCGGCGCGATGCCGATGCCGGTGTCGGCAATCAACAGGACGATGGAATCATCCACCACGCGGCTGCGGACGATGACCTTGCCGCCGTCGGGGGTGAATTTGACCGCGTTGGAAAGCAGATTGACGATGATCTGCTTGGTGG
>DATGJS010000387.1:0-9814 GCA_035295025.1 Bradyrhizobium sp. | reverse complement strand
GGGTAAAGCCCTTCGGGAATGTTGCCGATGTCTTCGCCAAGCGCCTCGCGGTAACGCAAGAAGGCCGATCGAGCCAGCACATCGACTTGGGCGCCGGCATCGTTGATGTAATATTCACGGCTGACGTCGTGGCCCGTGAACTGAAGCAGGCTTGCAAGCGCGTCGCCAAACACCGCGCCCCGGCAGTGCCCGACATGCATCGGTCCGGTGGGATTGGCCGAGACATACTCGACATTGACCTTTTCGCCCGCCCCGATCGCGCTTTGGCCGTAACGATCGCCTTTTTGCAACACGGCCCGCAACGTCTCGGCCCAAACCTCGACTTTCAAGGTGAGGTTGATGAAACCGGGTCCAGCCACGTCAACGGACGTCACCAGAGCATCCCCGCGCAGCCGCTCGGCGATCTTTTCGGCGAGGTCGCGGGGTTTTACCCGCGCCTCTTTCGCCAGCACCATGGCGGCGTTCGTCGCCATATCGCCATGGGCCGCCTCTTTCGGCGGTTCGACCACGACACGCGACAGATCGACGTCCCCGCCCAACTCGACCGCGCAGACCGCACGCACGCGCGTGAGCATATCGGCGAAAAGATGTTGGTTCGACGCTGTATCGGCCATGGCCGCCGCCTAACGCAAATCGGGGGTCGAGTCAAAAAGCCGCTGATGTTCGGTCAGCGCGAAACGGTCGGTCATTCCGGCGATAAAATTGCCGATCCGCCGCGCGCGCTCGGCTTCCGTCTCGGCTTGGCTTTCCGAAGGCAGCCATTCCGGCGGCAAAGCGGAGGGCTGCTTCTGGTACCGCGCGAAAAGATCGAACAGAAGCTGTTCGGCGTCGCCCATCACCCGCATCACCCGTTGGTGCCGGTACATTCGCGTCTTCAAAAAGGCCTTGATTTCGGCCTCGGCCCGCCTCGTTTCCGTTGGAAAACCGATCAGCGCCGTTGTGTGGCGGCGCACCTCCTCGGCGGAAATCGGCCGGGCCTGTTCCAGGCGGCGACGTGCCTCCAAGACCACCGCTCCGATCAAATGGGAAATCAGCTCGCGCACGAGCTCGGCGCCGCGCCGGCTCTCATCGAGAGCGGGATAACGAATGTCGATGTCGCCGATGATCTCGGCGGCCAGGGGAATGGATTTGAGATCGTCGATCCGGAACAACCCGGCGCGCAGGCCATCATCGATGTCATGGGCGTCATAGGCGATGTCGTCGGCAATCGCGGCGATTTGTGCCTCCAGCGAGGCAAAGCTCCATAATTCGAGGTCGTAGATTTCGACAAACTCGGCGATTCCAGTGGGAATGCCGTGCTCGCAATAGCGCCCGACCGGAACGCCATCGAGCGTCGCGAGCGGGCCATTATGCTTGACGATTCCTTCCAAGGACTCCCAGGTCAGATTGAGACCATCGAATGGGGGATAGCGATGTTCGAGCGAGGTGACCACGCGCAAGGTCTGCGCGTTGTGGTCGAAACCGCCATAACCACGCAGGCAAGCATCCAGCGCCCGCTCGCCCGCGTGACCGAACGGGGGATGACCGAGATCGTGGGCCAATGCGAGCGTCTCGGTCAGATCCTCATCAAGCCCAAGCTGGCGGGCGAGCGCGCGGGCGATCTGGGCGACTTCCAGCGTGTGGGTGAGCCGGGTGCGGTAATGGTCGCCCTCATGAAACACAAAAACCTGCGTCTTGTGCTTGAGGCGACGGAATGCCGTGGAATGAATGACCCTGTCGCAATCCCGCCGGAACGGGCTGCGCGTCCGGCTCGGCGGCTCCGCGAATTGCCGCCCGCGGCTCAAGTCGGGGTCGCAGGCATAGGCCGAGCAGGGGGCAGCCATTCCAACTGACACGGGGATTTACCTGTGAACGGGTTTGATTCCGATGCCTGACGCACTTAACTATGGATGTGCGGGATACGGGATACCAGATAAATAGGTATCTTGCATGCGATCGGAGCTTTGCGATGACCACAGCCGTCACCATCAGCGAGCGGGCCGCCCGCCGCATCAGCGAAATCCTTCAAAGTGAGGGCGATGGCGCCATGCTGCGGATCAGTGTCGAGGGCGGCGGCTGCTCCGGCTTCCAGTATAAATTCGACGTCGAACGCGCGCGCGCCGAGGATGACTTGGTGATTTCCCGCGACCGCGCAGTGGTGCTGGTCGATCCGGCTTCCGTGCCGTTCCTGGCGGGTTCGGAAGTTGATTTCGTGGACGACCTGATCGGCGCCTCCTTCCGGGTGGTCAATCCCAACGCAACCGCGTCTTGCGGCTGCGGCACTAGCTTCTCGATTTAAGCGGGCGTTTGGCCGATGCGCATTGCCACATGGAACGTCAACTCGGTCCGGCAACGGATCGAAAATCTGACGAGCTGGCTGAAGGAATGCGCCCCCGACATCGTCTGTCTTCAAGAAATCAAATGCACCGATGACGCCTTTCCCCGGCTTGAGATCGAGGCACTCGGCTATAACGTGGTCACCCATGGACAGAAGACCTTCAATGGGGTCGCGCTGCTTTCGAAGCTTCCTTTCGACGAAACGAAATCAGGGCTTGCGGGCGACGATGAGGATGCCCACGCGCGATTTATCGAGGGCGTGGTCACGCTCAAGGGCGGCGTGTTGCGGATCGCATGCCTTTATCTGCCCAATGGCAACCCGCCGGAAACCGAAAAATACCCCTATAAGCTCAAATGGATGTCGCGGCTTTTGGAATACTCAAGGCAACGGCTTAAGGCGGAAGAACCGCTGGTTTTGGCGGGCGATTTCAACGTCATCCCGATGGCCGAAGACGTCCATAACCCGGCGGCGTGGACAAACGACGCACTGTTTCGCCCAGAGACCCGCGAGAGCTTTCAATCCCTGCTCGGCCTTGGCTTGACCGACGCGTTACGCGCCGTCACCGACGCGCCGGGCCAATATACGTTTTGGGATTATCAGGCGGGCGCCTGGCAGAAAAATCACGGACTGCGCATCGATCATTTGTTGCTGTCGCCGCAGGCCGCCGATCGCCTGATCGATACCGGTATCGACAGTTATGTGCGCGCCTGGGAAAAGCCCTCGGACCACGTGCCGGTCTGGATCGATCTGGATCTTGAGGCGGCGTGACAAATTGGCGAGATCGTCATTGCAATGACGAGAACATTAGTCCTTGCGTCCCTGGACCCAGTGCTCAAGCATCCGGAACGCCATCGCACGGTCGTCTTCGGACGCCTTCGCGATCGCCTTATTGTAGCTGTCCCTGATCCAGGTTTCCTCCGGCGCCGCGCTATCGCGCGCCAGTGTCAGCCACATCAATCCGCGCGCGGCCTGGCGGGGTAATTGATCGCCGTTGAACAGCAACTGACCGAGCAACGCCTGGGCCTGATGCTGGCCCTTCTGCGCGGCGAGCCCAAGCCAGCGCGCGCCGTAGCGGCTGTCGTCGCGAGAGGAACCGGCGCTTTTCAAGTAAAGCCGCGCCAAATCATATTGGGCATCGGCGTTGCCGAAATAGGAGGCCGCGTAGGAAAACATTTCCCGCGCCCGCTCGACATCGGGTTTGATCTTCGAATTCGGAATGCCGCTGAGATAATAGCGGCCGAGCGCCACAAAGGCGTTGGCGACAATCGCGGCTTGCGGCGCGGACGGATTGTCTTCGGCGTGCGTATTGGCGATGCGGCTGAAATATTCGAAGGCCCGCAAATCGTCCTGCGCGACGCCGTCGCCATCGGCATACATCCGCCCCAGCTTCCATTGCGCGATCGGATGGCCGCCTTCGGCGGCAAATTGCAAAGAAGTGAACTGATCCAACGTCTGCGGCTGCGACTTTTTCGGCGCGATAATGGCGCCGGGCTGCGCCGAAAGGACGGGAATGGCCGAATCCTGATTGACCACCGGCGCGCCATCGAAAGCGAATCCGGGCGTTGCCACCAGTGCGGCCGCCAACATCAGAACAATTACGGTACGCTCAAATATCCGCATAACACGACTTCTCTTTCGCCCCGCCGGGATGGGTGACAGCACCCGATACCGCCGATCCGACCTGCTGGGCATATTTCCACAACGCACCAGACGTATGATGGGTCGCGCGGGGCTTCCATTCGGTTTTGCGCTGGGCGAGTTCCGCTTCGCTCAATTTGACATTGAGGGTTCCGACATCGGCGTCGATTTCGATGATGTCACCGTCCCGCAACAACGCGATCGGACCGCCCACAGCCGCTTCCGGTCCGACATGGCCGATGCAGAACCCGCGCGTCGCGCCCGAGAAGCGGCCATCGGTGATGAGCGCGATCTTGCCGCCCATCCCCTGGCCGGTCAGGGCCGCCGTCGTCGAAAGCATCTCGCGCATGCCGGGGCCGCCGCGCGGACCTTCATAACGGATGACGATGACCTCGCCCTCTTTGTAGGTCTTCTTTTGCACGGCTTCGAAAGCATCCTCTTCGCGGTCGAAGCAGCGCGCGGGGCCGGTAAACTTCAGGTTCGCCATGCCCGCGACCTTCACAATCGCGCCTTCCGGCGCGAGATTGCCCTTCAGGCCGACGACGCCGCCGGTGACGGTGATTGGCTTGTCGGCGGGCCGCACCACATCCTGGTGCGGGTTCCACTTCACGTTTTTGAGGTTTTCGGCGATTGTCCGGCCTGTCACGGTCAGGCAGTCGCCGTGCAGATGGCCATGATCGAGCAGCGTTTTCATCAGAAGCGGAATACCGCCAGCCTCGAACATATCTTTGGCGACATAACGGCCGCCCGGCTTCAAATCCGCGACATAAGGCGTCTTCTTGAAGATTTCGGCGACGTCAAACAGGTCGAATTTGATGCCGCATTCGTGGGCGATCGCAGGCAGATGAAGCGCGGCGTTGGTCGAGCCGCCGGAGGCGGCGACCACGGCGGCCGCATTCTCCAGCGCACGGCGCGTGACGATGTCGCGTGGCCGAAGGTTCCGCGCGATCAGCTCCATGACCTTTTCGCCCGCGGCGGTGCAAAACGCATCGCGAATTTCATACGGCGCGGGCGCGCCGGCCGAATAGGGCAATGCCAAGCCGATGGCCTCGGAGACCGTCGCCATGGTGTTGGCGGTGAATTGCGCGCCGCAGGCGCCGGCCGACGGGCACGCAACGCGTTCGATTTCGTCCAGATCAGCATCCGACATCGCACCGACCGAGTGCTTGCCGACGGCCTCGAACATGTCCTGCACCGTGACCTGCTGACCACGGAAATTGCCCGGCAGGATTGAGCCGCCATAGATGAAGATCGAGGGCACATTGAGCCGCACCATCGCCATCATCATGCCCGGCAGCGACTTGTCGCAGCCGGCAAGACCCACCAGCGCGTCATAGGCATGGCCGCGTATGGTCAATTCGACGGAATCGGCGATGCATTCACGCGAGGGCAGCGAGGAGCGCATGCCATCATGGCCCATGGCGATGCCGTCGGTGACCGTGATGGTACAAAATTCGCGGGGCGTGCCACCAGCGGAAGCCACGCCCTTTTTGACGGCCTGCGCCTGGCGCATCAGCGAGATATTGCAGGGCGCGGCCTCATTCCAGCAGGACGCCACGCCGACAAACGGTTGATGGATCTGTTCGGTCGTCAAGCCCATCGCATACAGGTAGGAGCGATGCGGCGCCCGCTCCGGTCCCTCGGTGACGTGACGGCTCGGCAGTCTTTTTTTGATATTGGTTTTGGCGTCCATCGCGACCCTGCTTTTCGAAAAGCCATCCCCGTTCGAATTAAGGAAAATCGGACGAAGCGCCGATTACCTGACGGGCCCTGATGGCCTTCAAATCTCTCCCAGCATGATCTCATGGAGGGGTGTGGCTAAAAAGCGGCGCCAGCCCCTACGAGCCGAAAGGAGGGTTAAATCTTCGGGAACTGTTGCCTTCAGGCAACAATCGTTGCACAAGAGCAACCCTTTGAGGGCAGTAATCCGCCCGCATGAGCAACGCAACATGCGGAAGCGGAAAGTAAGGCCCCGGATATCGCGGAGCCTGTCATCTCTGCGCGAGCGCTATTGCGCTCGTCGGGGGCGCGCATTCGCGCGACCCGTTGGCTCATCCGGACTACTGGCCACACTAGCTCACCGTCATTCCGGAAACCGCGTGAGCGGCTGTCCGGAATCCATCGCGCCGCACGAATGTCAGGAGAAATGGATTCCGGGCTCGTGCTATCCGCGCAAAATGGCTCGGCCATTTTGTCGCGCGCACGCCCCGGAATGACGGGGAGAGAATCTCGCCTCCGCAGCGACAGCGCCGTCACATATTCAACACGCGCCCATAGGCGTCCAACACGGCTTCCTTCATCATTTCCGAGAGCGTGGGATGTGGGAACACCGTGTGCATCAGTTCTTCTTCAGTGGTCTCAAGATTCATCGCGACCACATAGCCCTGAATCAATTCGGTCACTTCCGCGCCGATCATATGCGCGCCGAGCAATTGTCCGCTCTTCTTGTCGAAGATCACCTTGACGAGGCCTTGATCCTCGCCAAGCGCGATCGCCTTGCCATTGCCGGCGAACGGGAAGCGTCCGACGCGGATTTCGCGGCCCCCTTCTTTGGCCCGTGCCTCGGTGAGACCGACCGATGCCACCTGCGGATGGCAATAGGTGCAGCCGGGAATGAGGTTTTTGTCCATCGCATGCGGGTGCAATCCCTTGATGGCCTCGACGCAAATGACGCCTTCATGCTCGGCCTTATGCGCCAGCATCGGCGGCCCTGCGACATCGCCGATGGCGTAAATGCCCGCTACGTTGGTCTTGCCGTAGCCGTCGATCACCACGCAGCCGCGTTCGGTTTTGACGCCGAGTTTTTCAAGGCCGAGATTTTCGATATTGCCGACCACGCCGACGGCTGAAATCACCCGGTCGAATTCGATCCTTTGCGAATTCTTGCCGTCATCGATGGTGGCAATCACGCTGTCGCTTTTCTTCTCAAGCTTCGTCACCTTGGTGGTGGTGAGAATCTTGATGCCTTGCTTCTCGAAACTCTTGCGCGCAAGCCCCGCGATCTCGGCATCCTCGACGGGAAGGATTTGCGGCAGGACTTCCACCACCGTCACGTCAGAACCCATGGTATGGAAGAACGAGGCGAATTCGATTCCAATCGCGCCGGAACCGACAACGAGCAGCGATTTCGGCATTTTTTCCGGCACCATCGCCTCGAAATAGGTCCAGACCAGTTTCTTGTCGGGCTCCAATCCCGGCAGCACGCGCGGCCGGGCGCCGGTCGCGACAATGATATGCTTGGCCTGATAGGCGCCCTCGCCGAGCGCACCCCTGGGCGCCTCAGCGGCCGATTTCTTCACGGTGATTTTGCCGGGCGCGTCGATCGACGCCTCGCCCCAGATGATCGTCACCTTGTTCTTCTTCATCAAGAAGCCGACGCCGTCATTGAGGCGCCTGGAGACCCCGCGCGAGCGCTGCACGACCGCCTTCGGGTCGTAGGAAACCTTCTCGGCGGAAAGGCCGTAATCTCCAGCGTGCTGCATGGTGTGGTAGATTTCGGCCGAGCGCAGCAGCGCTTTGGTCGGAATGCACCCCCAGTTCAAGCAAATGCCGCCGAGATGAGATTTCTCGACGATGGCCGTCTTGAAGCCGAGCTGCGCGGCGCGGATCGCCGTGACATAGCCACCCGGACCGGAACCGATGATGATGATGTCGAAGGATGTGTCGGGCATGGTTATTCGCTCGTTCTCATCGTGCAACTGGACTGAATGTTATTTTCCGTCATTGCGAGGAGCACTTGCGACGAAGCAATCCAGCCTGCCGGCGGTGAGATGGATTGCTTCGCTGCGCTCGCAATGACGAAGGCCCCGTCACGCCATCATCATGACGGGATTTTCGATCAGCATTTTGAACGCGCCGATCAGCTCGGCGCCGAGCGCGCCGTCGATCGCGCGGTGATCGCACGATAACGTCACGCTCATCATGTGCGCGATCTCGATCTTGCCGCCGCGCACCACGGGGCGCTCCTCGCTGGCGCCGACCGCCAGAATCGTCGCATGCGGCGGGTTGATCACAGCCGTGAAGTGATTGATGCCGTACATGCCGAGATTGGAGACGGCGGTGGTGCCGCCCTGATATTCCTCGGGCTTAAGTTTTCGCGCCCGCGCGCGGCCTGCGAAATCCTTCATCTCACCCGAGATCGCCGACAGCGACTTGCTCTCGGCCTTGCGGATGATCGGCGTAATCAAGCCGCCCGGCATCGCCACCGCCACCCCGATATCGGAATGCCTATGCTTGAGCATGCCGCCTTCGGTCCAGCTCACGTTACAATCGGGTTTGCGCTGGAGCGCGATCGCCATCGCCTTGATGACAAAGTCGTTCACCGAAAGCTTGTAGAGAGGCTTCTTGTCCACATCCTTCGGCGCCGCGGCGTTGATCTGCTCGCGAGCATCGAGCAGCCGACCGATATCGCAATCGATGGTGAGATAAAAATGCGGGACATTTTGCACCGACGCCGTCAGCCGCTGCGCGATGGTGCGGCGCATGCCGTCATGCGGCACGATGTCGTAACTGCCGGGTTCGAACAGCGCGAGAATTTGCTTGTCCGACATTGAAGACGCAAGCGTGCCGCCCACCCCCGCTGCTTTCAGGCCGCCGCCGGATTTGGCTTCCGCCACGTCACGCGCGATGACACGGCCGTGCGGCCCGGTGCCCGTGATACGCGCGACGTCGATGCCGGCTTCCTTGGCGAGACGCCGGGCGAGCGGCGAGGAGAAGGTGCGCGCACGACCATTGGTTTGCGGGGCCACGTCCTTCGAGACGGGCGCCTTCGCGTCCTCCTCGGGACGAGGGAAATGTTTAACCTCATCCTGAGGAGCGCGCCCAGCGCGCGTCTCGAAGGATGAGGGAGTTGCCGGCCGGGCCGCGGGCGCTTGAGCGGCAGCAGCACCCTTCGGTGGCGTGCTCGGCGCGGCGGCGCCCGCCGATTTGACATCTTCGCCATCGCCGGCCAGCACCGCGATCACATCGTTGACCGCGACATCCTGCGTGCCTTCGGGAATAAGAATCCTCGCGAGCGTCCCTTCATCGACCGCTTCGACCTCCATGGTCGCCTTATCGGTCTCGATTTCCGCGATCACATCGCCCGACTTGACCTTGTCGCCTTCCTTCTTGAGCCATTTGGCAAGATTACCCTTTTCCATCGTTGGCGACAAAGCGGGCATCAGAATGTTGATTGGCATGGGTTAGCCCCGCTTCGCTCAGCGATAACAAACGGCTTTGGCAGCCGCGACCACTTCGGCCACCGAAGGCAGCGCGAGCTTTTCCAGATTGGCGGCATAAGGCATCGGCACATCCTTGCCCGAGACGCGCGCAACCGGCGCATCAAGATAGTCGAAGGCGTGTTCCATGATCCGCGCGGCGATTTCGGCACCAACCCCACTCTGTTGCCAGCCCTCTTCGAGCGTCACGGCGCGGCCTGTTTTTTTCACCGATGCCACGATGGTCTCGGTATCGAGCGGGCGCAACGTCCTGAGATCGATGAGATCGACCTCGATGCCGTCCTTGGCCAGTTCATCCGCCGCCTTCAGCGCGTAGGACATGCCATTGGACCATGAGATGAGTGAGACATGGCTTCCCGTTCGCACCACACGCGCTTTGCCGATCGGGATCACATAATCGTCGAGCTTCGGCACCTCGCCGGATTGCCCGTACAGCACCTCGTTTTCGAGAAAGATCACCGGATTGGGATCGCGGATCGCGGCTTTCAGCAAACCCTTGTAATCGGCGGCCGAGAACGGCGCGACCACTTTGAGTCCCGGAATCTGCGAGTACCAGGCGGAATAATCCTGGCTGTGTTGGGCGGCGACGCGCGCGGCCGCGCCATTGGGGCCGCGAAACACGATGGAGCAGCCCATCTGG
>DATGJS010000386.1:0-6179 GCA_035295025.1 Bradyrhizobium sp. | reverse complement strand
GGGTACGTTCAAGGAAGCCTCCGCCGGCGGCAAGGGCGGCGTGCGCATCGCCAAGTCGGTCGCCGAGGTCAATGAGTTCGCCAAGCAGATGCTGGGCGCGACGCTGGTGACGGTGCAGACCGGACCGCAGGGCAAGCAGGTCAATCGCCTCTACATCGAAGACGGCTCCGACATCGACAAGGAATTCTATCTCTCGATCCTGGTCGACCGCGAAACCTCCGAAGTGTCGTTCGTGGTTTCGACGGAAGGCGGCGTCAACATCGAGGAAGTCGCGCACAAGACCCCGGAGAAGATCGTCACCTTCTCCGTCGATCCCGCGACCGGCATCATGGGCCATCACGGCCGCACCGTCGCCAAAGCGCTCAATTTGACCGGCGATCTCGCCAAGCAGGCCGAAAAATTGGTGACGCAGCTCTATGCCGCCTTCACCGCCAAGGACATGGCGATGCTGGAAATCAACCCGCTGGTTGTCACCAAACAGGGGCAATTGCGCGTGCTCGACGCCAAAGTCTCGTTCGACGACAATGCGCTGTTCCGCCATCCCGAAATCGCCACGCTGCGCGACGAGACCGAGGAAGACGCCAAGGAAATCGAGGCCTCGAAATATGACCTCAATTACGTCGCGCTCGACGGCACGATCGGCTGCATGGTCAACGGCGCCGGTCTTGCGATGGCGACCATGGACATCATCAAGCTTTACGGCATGGCGCCGGCAAACTTCCTCGATGTCGGCGGCAGCGCCAGCAAGGAGAAGGTCGCGGCCGCTTTCAAAATCATCACCGCCGATCCTAATGTGAAGGGCATTCTGGTCAATATTTTCGGCGGCATCATGAAATGCGACGTCATCGCCGAGGGTGTGGTCGCGGCCGTGAAGGAAGTCGGCCTCAAAGTGCCGCTGGTGGTGCGGCTTGAGGGCACCAATGTCGATGCCGGCAAGAAGATCATCCGCGAAAGCGGCCTTAACGTGCTGCCGGCGGATAATCTCGACGATGCCGCGCAGAAGATCGTCAAGGCGGTCAAGACAGGGTAATTCGGCGCCCGGCGACCAACCCCTTAAGCTTCACTGAGCCCTTACCGATCGTCCCCGCGAAAGTCATCCCAATCATGTCCATCCTGATCGACAGAAATACCAAAGTCATCTGCCAGGGTTTCACCGGCAAGAACGGCACGTTCCACTCCGAAGCCGCGATTGCCTATGGCACCAAAATGGTCGGCGGTACCTCGCCCGGCAAAGGCGGTTCGACGCATTTGGGTTTGCCGGTGTTCGACACGGTGGTGGAAGCACGGGAAAAAACCGGCGCCAATGCCAGCGTGATCTATGTGCCGCCGCCGGGCGCGGCGGACGCAATCTGCGAGGCGATCGATGCGGAAATTCCCCTGATCGTTTGCATCACCGAGGGCATTCCGGTGCTCGACATGGTCAGGGTGAAGCGCTCGCTGTCGGGGTCCAAATCGCGCCTGATCGGCCCGAATTGCCCGGGCGTGATGACCGCCGGTGAGTGCAAGATCGGCATCATGCCGGCGAATATTTTCAAGCCGGGCAATGTCGGCATCGTGTCGCGCTCGGGCACCCTGACCTATGAAGCCGTATTCCAAACCTCCCAGGAAGGGCTCGGCCAGACCACGGCGGTGGGCATTGGCGGCGACCCCGTCAAGGGGACCGAATTCATCGATGTGCTGGAAATGTTCCTGGCCGACCCCAAGACCACTTCGATTGTCATGATCGGCGAGATCGGCGGTTCGGCTGAGGAAGACGCGGCCCAGTTCCTCAAAGACGAGGCCAAGCGCGGCCGCAAGAAGCCGATGGTGGGTTTCATCGCCGGGGTCACCGCTCCCCCCGGACGGCGCATGGGCCATGCCGGCGCGATCATTTCCGGCGGCAAGGGTGACGCGGGATCCAAGACGGCGGCGATGGAATCGGCCGGAATTACCGTTTCCCCCTCGCCTGCGCGCCTCGGGAAGACCCTGGTTGAAAAATTGAAATCATAATTCATTTCTTTGTTCTTTTCGGCGCGAAGTTTCGTCCCAAATAGGGTAGAAATTTAGGATTCGCCCGGCCCGTAGATTGGCGGACCGGTGAGTGTCCCCGTTTTGACATTCGCCTCCGGTCGGCAAGGATTCGATTGCGAATGTCAAATCCACCGCGCTAACGCGCCGTCTGTTACGCGCGATGACGAAATCATCAGGACGCCCCCCATGTCTCGCCAGGATGCGAACGCTGCCTTTGCCCTTTCATCTTTTTTGCAGGGCACCAACGCCGCCTATATCGACGATATCTACGCCCGCTATGAAAACGATCCGGCCTCGGTCGATGCCGAGTGGCAGGCTTTTTTCAAGAGCTTGAAGGATACGCCGAGCGACGTTCGCAAAAATGCCGAAGGACCCTCCTGGGCCAAGAGCCATTGGCCGGTCACGCCGCGCGACGAGCTGATTTCCGCGCTCGACGGCAATTGGGCCGAAGTCGAAAAGGCGGTCGGCGTCAAGCTTGCCGCCAAGGCGCAAGCCAAGGGAGCAGATAAGGGAGCCGATAAGGGAGCCGATAAGGGAGCCGACCTCACCGCGGCCGATGTGCACCAAGCGACCCGCGATTCCGTGCGCGCTTTGATGCTGATTCGCGCCTATCGGATGCGCGGGCATTTTCACGCCAAGCTCGATCCGCTCGGCATCGAGGCGCCGCGCGATCGCGAGGAACTCGATCCGCGCTCATACGGCTTCACGGAAGCCGATTTCGACCGCAAGATTTTTCTCGATCACGTGCTCAGCCTCGAATATGGCACGCTTCGTGAAATCGTCGCGATCTGCGAGCGCACTTATTGTCAGACGCTCGGCGTCGAATTCATGCACATTTCCAACGCGGCGCAGAAGGCTTGGATTCAGGAACGCATCGAAGGACCCGACAAGGAAATTTCGTTCACGCCCGAGGGTCGGCGCGCGATCCTCAATAAATTGGTCGAGGCCGAGGGCTTCGAGAAATTCTGCGACGTCAAATTCACCGGCACCAAGCGCTTTGGTCTCGACGGCGGTGAATCGCTGATTCCCGCGCTCGAACAGATCATCAAGCGCGGCGGCAATCTCGGCGTAAAGGAAGTCGTCGTCGGCATGCCGCATCGCGGCCGCCTCAACGTGCTGACCCAGGTGATGGGCAAGCCGCATCGCGCGCTGTTCCACGAATTCAAGGGCGGCTCGGCCAATCCCGACGCGGTCGAAGGTTCCGGCGACGTCAAATACCATCTCGGCGCGTCGTCCGACCGCGAATTCGACAACAACAAGATTCATTTGTCGTTGACGGCCAATCCCTCGCATTTGGAAATCGTCGATCCGGTCGTGCTCGGCAAGGTGCGCGCCAAGCAGGATCAGCATGGCGATCCGCCGGACATGCGCATTTCCGTGCTGCCGCTTTTGATGCATGGCGATGCGGCCTTCGCGGGTCAAGGCGTCGTGGCCGAATGCTTCGGCCTGTCGGACTTGAAAGGCTATCGCACCGGCGGCTCGTTGCATTTCATCGTCAACAACCAGATCGGGTTCACCACCTATCCGCGCTATTCGCGCTCCTCGCCCTATCCGTCAGACGTGGCGAAGATGATCGACGCGCCGATCTTCCATGTGAATGGCGACGATCCCGAAGCGGTGGTGTTCGCGGCCAAGGTCGCGATCGAATTCCGGCAGAAATTCCACAAGCCTGTCGTCATCGACATGTTCTGCTATCGCCGTCACGGCCACAATGAGGGCGACGAGCCGGCATTCACCCAGCCGGTGATGTACAAGAAGATCGCCTCGCATCCGACCACGCTCGAAATCTACGCCAAACGGCTGGTTGCCGAAGGGGTGATGACCGAAGGCGAAGTGGAAAAGGCCAAGGCTGATTGGCGCGCGCGGCTCGATGCCGAATTTGAAGCCGGCGCCGGTTACAAGCCCAACAAGGCCGATTGGCTCGACGGCAAATGGGCGGGCTTCAAGATCGCCGATCAGGAAGAAGACGCGCGCCGCGGCGTCACCGGCGTCGATACCGCCGCTCTGAAGGAAATCGGCCGCAAGATCACCAAAGTGCCGGACGGCTTTCGGGTTCACCGCACCATCCAGCGGTTTTTGGATAATCGCGCGAAAGCGATCGACAGCGGAATCGGGATCGATTGGGCGACTGGCGAGGCGCTGGCGTTCTGCGCGCTGATGCAGGAAGGCCATCACGTGCGGTTGTCGGGACAGGATTCCGAACGCGGCACCTTCTCGCAGCGCCATTCGGTGTTGATCGATCAGGAGGACGAAAGCCGCTACACGCCGTTCAATCATTTGGGCGGCGGTCAGGGCCATTACGAGGTCATCAACTCGCTGCTCTCGGAAGAAGCAGTGCTCGGGTTCGAATATGGTTATTCGCTCGCCGAGCCGAATGCGCTTGCGATGTGGGAGGCGCAATTCGGCGACTTCGCCAATGGCGCACAGGTTCTGTTCGACCAGTTCATCTCCTCGGGCGAACGTAAATGGCTGCGCATGTCGGGTCTCGTCTGCCTCTTGCCGCATGGCTATGAAGGCCAGGGGCCGGAGCATTCTTCCGCGCGTCTTGAGCGCTTTTTGCAAATGTGCGCCGAAGACAATATGCAGGTGGTCTACCCGACGACGCCCGCAAATTATTTTCATGTGCTGCGCCGGCAATTGCATCGCGAAATTCGCAAACCCCTGATTCTCATGACGCCGAAATCGCTGTTGCGGCACAAGCGCGCGGTCTCGCGGCTCGACGAGCTTGGCCAGGGGACGACGTTCCACCGCATTCTCTACGATGACGCCCAGATGCTCTCAGGCGAAAAGATCACGCTCGTGACCGACGACAAGATCCGGCGCGTCATTTTGTGTTCCGGCAAGGTCTATTACGACCTTTACGAAGAGCGCGAAAAACGCGGCACCGAAGATATTTATTTGATGCGGGTCGAGCAGCTTTATCCGGTGCCGCTGAAGGCGCTGGTGGCCGAGCTTTCCCGCTTCAAGAACGCCGAAGTGGTCTGGTGCCAGGAAGAGCCGCGAAACATGGGATCGTGGCACTTCATCGAGCCGTATCTCGAATGGGTGTTAAGCCAGATCAATCTGCCGCATAAACGACCGCGTTATGCCGGGCGGGCGGCATCGGCCGCAACCGCCACCGGTTTGATGTCGAAACATCTCGCCCAGCTCAAGGCGCTCCTCGACGAAGCGCTGAACTAACGTTTATCAAGTCGTCATGCCCGCGCTTGTCGCGGGCATCCACGTCTTGCTTTTGAACACCGATTAAGGCGTGGATGGTCGGGACGGGCCCGGCCATGACGCAAGAGGAAACAGATCATGACTGACATTCGCGTGCCGACGCTCGGCGAATCCGTGACCGAAGCCACCATCGGCCGTTGGTTCAAGAAAGCCGGCGACGCGGTGGCGGTCGATGAACCCCTGGTCGAACTCGAAACCGACAAGGTGACGATCGAGGTTCCGGCGCCCTCTGCCGGGGTGCTCGGCGACATCATCGCCAAGAACGGCGAGACGGTCGCGGTCGGCGCGTTGCTCGGACAGATCAATGAAGGGGCGATGGGCGCGGCGGCAAAGCCTGCGACAGCCAAGGCGGCTCCGGCCGCTTCGCCTCCCCCGCCGTTAGCGCCGGCCGCCAAGACACAGAGCGCGGACGCGCCCTTGGCGCCGTCAGTGCGTAAACTTTCCGCCGACAGCGGCATCGACGCGGCAACCGTTCCCGGTTCCGGCAAGGACGGCCGCGTCACCAAGGGCGACATGCTGGCCGCGATCGAGAAGGCCGCTTCCGCGCCGACGCCGGTCAATCAGCCGGCGGCCGCGGTGCAAGTGCGCGCGCCCTCGCCCGCGGATGATGCCGCGCGCGAGGAGCGGGTGAAGATGACGCGGCTGCGCCAAACCATCGCGCGGCGGCTGAAGGACGTGCAGAATACGGCCGCGATGCTCACGACCTTCAACGAGGTCGATATGACCAACGTGATGGGCTTGCGCGCTCATTACAAGGACGTGTTCGAGAGGAAGCACGGCGGCAAACTCGGCTTTATGGGCTTCTTCACCAAAGCCTGCGTGCAAGCGCTCAAGGACATTCCCGCCGTCAATGCCGAGATCGACGGCACCGACCTGATCTACAAGAATTATTATCACATCGGCGTTGCGGTCGGCACCGACAAGGGCCTTGTCGTTCCCGTGGTGCGCGA
>DATGJS010000385.1:0-5373 GCA_035295025.1 Bradyrhizobium sp. | reverse complement strand
AGGCGGTATTGGAAGGATTGAATAGTCCGCTGCCGGAGGCGATGGTCGAGCAACGAGAATATCCGGCGGTGCGCGAGATGATCGAGTCGGCCGATTATATCGAGGGCCCAAAGGCATTCGCGGAAAAACGCCCGCCACATTGGCTGGGAAAATGAAATAACGATGGCTTGCGAACGAGCTTTGGTTTCAGGTAGCCAGCAAACGGCGGCAGGCCTCGACAAACACTTCGGCGCCCTTGACGATATCGGCATCGTCGGTGTTCTCGCTCCAATGATGGCTGATGCCGCCGATCGACGGCACGAACAACATGCCGGCGGGCATGATTGTGGCAAGAACCTGAGCGTCGTGGCCGGCGCCGCTTGGCAAGCGAATGGATTTTCCGCCCGCTAAAGCCGATGCGGAGTCTTCGATAGCCTGCTGAATTCCGCTATCCATGAAAGCGGGCTTTCCGTTTCGAAGGCAGGTCACATCGACGGAACATCCGCTGGCCGCAGCGGTCTCGGCCGCGATGGCGCGTAACAGCTCTTCCAGACGCGCGGCGATTTCGGGACTATCGTCGCGGACCTGAAACAGCATTTCGGCCTGGCCCGGAATAATGCTTGGCGCGCCCGGATCGAGTGTGATGCGCCCGGTGGTCCACACCGTCCGGGGACCGGCACGTGCCGGAAAGCCATCGTCGATGGCGACGCAAAGACGGGCAAGCGCAAGGCCTGCGTCCTTTCGATCCTTCATTCGCGTGGTGCCAGCGTGATTTTGTTCACCAGTGAAAATGATTCGGTATTGCCAGATGCCGACAATGGAGGTGACGATGCCGATCGTGAGGCTTGAGCGTTCTAGCGTTTGTCCTTGCTCGATATGGGCTTCGAAATATCCGATGTGGCGGCCAGGCTCGGCCGTCTTGCGCTGGCGTCCCGCAAGTCCGGTGGTTTGAAGGGCTTCGCGCAGCGGACGATGATCGGTGCGATCACGCGCGGCATCGATGTCCCGATCGCTCAGGTCGCCGACATAGGACCGGCTGCCGAGAAAAGGAGCGAAATGCCCTTCCTCGTCGCACCACGCGGCGACTTCCACCGCGCCGGGGATATTGGGATCGGGGTTGAGCACGCGCGCCGCTTCGAGCGCATAGACGACGCCAAGGGGGCCATCGAGCCAGCCCGCGAAATTCTGGCTCTCCAGATGCGAGCCCGCGAGCAATTTCGCGCCAGTCTTGCGGCTGGTGCCGAGTACATTGCCGATCCCATCGATCTCGGCTGAGAGATCGGCCTGCGGCAATTTCTGCACCAGCCATTCCAGGGATTGCAGATGTGTGTCGGACAGGCTCGGCCGGTGGACGCCGGTCTTATACGCGCCGATCTTTCGGAGCGCATGGAGGTCGGCAAGGACCCGCGCGCCATCGGCTTTCGGACGATGATCGACCATGGCTTCAGGTCGCGCTTATCTGTTGGCGGGGGCTTCGTAGGGCCCGCAAATCGGGGCTTCACCCAATGTCTCATAGGAATCGACGATGTCGCCCGCCATCACGACCGTGATCCGGCATTGCCGCGATCCCCCTTTGCGCCATCGATAGACTTTCTGTCCCGCAACTGTTTCCTGGGAGTCAGGAAAACCAAGCTGGGTGGTGACGGCGCTGAACGGTTTTCCCTTGAAGTTGTTCCGTTCCCCGGCGGCGGGCAGGGATAGATTGGGCATCGCACCGCATCCCGTCAGGATCAGGGTTGCCAAGATCGCAAGAAGATTCCGTTGAATCATCATTATCCGCCTTTGATTGCGTCTTGAATTGAGTGGCGCTCCCTAGCGGAATCGAACCGCTCTCTCCACCGTGAAAGGGTGGCGTCCTAACCGATAGACGAAGGGAGCGAAGGCGCTTGATTTCGGCCCCGCCGATTTTGAGGTCGTGGCCGAAGCTTCGCTGGGGTATATAATTTATTACGATAAATCAATAACTTAACGTTATTTTATTATCGTGCCCGCCTTGCCATGGATCGCGGCTAGAGCTTGGCGGGCGAACGTATAGTGGCGTTTGGGCGCCCCGGCAAGTTGTGTCGCAGCGCTTCATTCGTGGGGCCGGGGCGATTGAGAGCCGGCAATCCCCATCAAAATAGCAACGGATTTTAAAGACCCCCCGGTTAGGAAATCTAGAAAAGCTTTTTCACCGGAAGCGAGTCTTGGTCGGAATCACCAAAAAACGCGATGTGCGCAGGTCCGTGCAGCAGACGGCCTGGGTCACCCTGGAGGGCGGCTTTGCGGCGCGCCAGTGTCTGGTACACGACATGTCGGCGACGGGCGCGAAAATTACCCTCTCCGATTCCAGCGTCTTGGGGGGCAATGTGCACCTAGCCTTCTCGCGCGATCCCACGACGGGGCGGCCTTGCAAGGTGGTCTGGCGGCGTGGGCGATCTTTCGGGATCAAGTTCATCAAGTAAGCGGCACCGTCACGGAAAGTCCATTGCGGCCGTCACGACATCGGCGGCGCAATGAACTCGACGAAACCCGGCCGCGTGCGAAATTGCGCGAACCAGCGTTCCAAATGAGGAAAGGCGGGTTTGGTGATCCCTTCGACGCCGAACCAGCGC
Source organism: Bradyrhizobium sp. (assembly GCA_035295025.1). Taxonomy (GTDB): domain Bacteria; phylum Pseudomonadota; class Alphaproteobacteria; order Rhizobiales; family Xanthobacteraceae; genus Bradyrhizobium. The sequence continues at coordinate 2,800 of DATGJS010000385.1, read as the reverse complement.
CGCGCATAGGCGCCGAGCGCAATATCGGCGAGCGTAAATTCATCGCCTTCGATGAAGCGGCGTTTCGCCAGATAAGCATCCACAATGAGCCATTGCGCCGCTTCGGCGTCTGCGTCCTTTTGGATCGCGGCCATGTCGCGTTGCTCAGGTGGCGTTCGAACCAACGCCCAGAACACCGGACGGTCCACCGGCTGTAAGGTCGAGAGCGTCCAGTCGAGCCAGCGATCGACGCTGGCGCGGACCTTCGGCGCTTGCGGATAAAGCGGCGATTGCGGCCGATAGGCGAGTGCGAGGTAGCGCATGACCGAATTGGATTCCCAGAGCACGAAGTCGCCATCGACCAGGGTCGGTACGCGGCCATTCGGATTCATCGCGAGATAATCGGGCTCGCGATTCTTGCCATAGGCCATGCCGGCGTCGATGCGCTCATAGGGAAGGTCGAGTTCGCGCAAGCACCACAGCACTTTTTGCACGTTCACTGAATTGGCGCGGCCCCAGATTGTGATGCGCCCAGGCTTGCTGCTCGACACGATTCTTTTTCTCCCTCAGTTGGTTTGGAGGGAGTGATAGCGTAAATTTTTGCGAAAAGCAGTCACTTATCGTCGAGAAGCGAGATATCGCCGCTTGCCGCATAAAATATCAGGGCCTTTTAAAAAAAACAAACCCTGCCGGTGGCAGGGTTTGTTTGGCAGGTGAAAAATCGAACGTCCTTAGTGACCCAAGATTTCTTAGTGACCTAAGAACAGCCACAAGAGAATGATCATCGGGATCGGTACGCCCAAAAGCCAAAGCAGAACACCTCGTCCCATCGCGGCCTCCATTGTTTCATGGACGAGCAACGCGTTGCTGCGGGCGGAGTTCCGTCTCATTGCCATCGCGAGGGACGAATGCGACGACGCGATCCAGTTCTGTTTTCGCGTGACTCTGGATCGCCTCGCTTTTGCTCGCGATGACGGCGGAGGCAATGAAAGAGGCGGGCTTGATCCTACCAATGCCCGGTGTTTGGCATCGAGGTCCATGGCTCCGCCGGCGCTTTCGCATCGCCCTTTTGCAGGAGTTCGATCGAGTGAAGGTCGGGTGAACGGATGAATGCCATCTGCCCGTCGCGCGGCGGCCGGTTGATCGTAATGCCAAGCTTCATCAGATGCGCGCATGTCGCGTAGATGTCATCGACCTCGTAAGCGAGGTGGCCGAAATAACGATCCTCGCCATATTTCTCTTCGTCCCAATTATAGGTGAGTTCGACCAGCGGGGCGCCGCGTCCCTTGGAGGCCTTCAAGATGCCTTCGTCTTCGGGCGCGCAGAGGAACACCAGTGTGAATTTTCCCTTCTCGTTATCGACGCGGCGAACCTCCTTCAATCCAAGCGCATTGCAGTAAAATTTAAGGGCGGCGTCGAGATTGCGGACGCGCAGCATGGTGTGAAGATATCGCATGTTTCTTATTCTCCGTGAGTGAGCGGTTCATAGTTGCCCGTGATGGGAACTCCCATAGCAACAAATCGGCGACGAGGGCAGGGGGAGGCTGTTCCAGGAACTATTGTGTCCCTCGTGAGGTTCTTTTGCGATCTAGGAGATGGATCGGAACGATCGTCTCGCCTCGATGTTTGTCGCTCACGTTACTTTATTTTGGAGAAACAAGATGACGAGATCAGGTATTTTAGGAGCAACCGCCCTTTCCCTTTCTCTTTCGCTGGCTTTCGCAGCCCCTGCCTGGGCCCAACAATCGCATGAAAATTCGGCCGGTGGCCGGGCCGCCGCGGGTATACGCGCGGGCAGCGGAAATATCGGCGGCGCGCGGACGGGTCATGTCAACGCCCAGGCAAACTTCCGAGGCGTCCAGAGCAATGTAGCCGGTCGCGGCAATGCGCAGTTCGCGCGAGGCGGTGAATTCCGTGGCGATCGCGATCGAGGTTTCGGACGAGGTTTTGGGCGCGATGTCGGTGTTGCCGCAGGTGTGGCGGCGGGAAGTGCCCTCGCTTACGGCGCCTATGATTATGGCAGCTATTACGACCCGTATTATGGCGACAGCTACGCCTATGACGATGGGGCTTATGACGATCCCGGTTACGCCGTCGCGTTGGATCAACCGCTGCCGGTCGTTCCCTCGATCGTCGAGCCAGTGGTCGGTGACGTGTCCTACTGCGCGCAGCGATATCGGTCTTACGATCCCGCGAGCGGGACTTTTCTCGGTTATGACGGGCTAAGACATCCTTGCCCCTAATTGGGTCGACCCGGCGAAAAGAACGGCTCAACCGGGCCGCTCTTTTTTCGGTTCGTGAAATCCGAAGTGGGACGCGCTTCGATCCGAAAAAGAAGTCCAGTTCCCGTTTGGAGGATCGGTTCCGCCGCAACCATCACGGCGTGTCTTGCGTTAATTATGGGGTGCCAAATCCAAATGGAGGAGTCCATGAAAAAAACACTCGCGATTTTGGCGACCGTCGTGACCGTTGGCGCGACATCCCTCACGGCGCCGGCGGAAGCGCGCGGGTTTGGGCCGGGTCTGGCCTTTGGCTTAGCCGCGGGTGCCATCGCCGCGGGCGCTTACGGCTATTATGGTCCGTATGGTCCAGGTTACGGGTATTATGGTTATGGGCCTTACTATGGACCCGTCTATTATAGCCCGGGCTATGCCTATTATGGCGGACCCTATTGGCGGCACCGTTACTGGCACCGTCATTACTGGTAAAACGCCGGCACGGCGGCTCGAACAGAAAAGCCCGGAAAATCTTCCGGACTTTTCTTCATTCGGAGAAGTGCCAAGATTCGGAGAAATGCCAAGGTGGTGTCGAGTCGTTTGAG
>DATGJS010000384.1:0-17166 GCA_035295025.1 Bradyrhizobium sp. | reverse complement strand
GGCGACGGGGCCGATTTTGTCGCGCACCAACGCCACGACCTCCTGTTCGATCTCGGCGGTCTTTCGAAGAACACCCGCTTTGAGCACCAGGAAGCCGCACGGCACCTCGCCTTTGATAGCATCCTTGATGCCGAGCACCGCGCATTCGGCGACATCGGGATGAGAGGCAAGAATCTCTTCCATGCCGCCAGTGGAAAGCCGGTGACTGGCGACATTGATGATGTCGTCGGTGCGGCCCATCACGAAGACATAGCCATCTTCGTCGATATAACCGGCGTCGGAAGTTTTGTAATAGCCGGGAAATTCGTTGAAATAAGCCTCCCTGCAACGTTCGTCCTGCTCCCACAAGGTCGGCAAGGCGCCAGGCGGCATCGGCAGCTTGATCACGATCGAGCCCATGGTGTTGGGCGCCACCGGCTTGGCCGCCTCATCCACCACTTCGACCTTGTAACCCGGCATCGGCACGGTGGGTGAGCCATGCTTGACCGGCAACTGGCCGAGACCCACCGGGTTGCCGGCGATGCACCAGCCGGTTTCGGTCTGCCACCAATGATCGATCACCGGCACCTTCAATTGCGCTTCAGCCCATTCCACCGTCGGCGGATCGGCGCGTTCGCCGGCCAGAAACAGCGTGCGGAATTTCGACAGATCATATTGGCGGATGAATTGGCCTTGCGGGTCTTCTTTCCGGATGGCGCGGAAGGCGGTTGGCGCGGTGAACAAGGCCACCGCTCGGTGCTCGGAAATCACCCGCCAGAACGCACCGGCATCGGGCGTGCCGACCGGCTTGCCCTCATACATGATCGAGGTCGCGCCATGAATGAGCGGGCCATAGACGATGTAACTGTGCCCGACCACCCAGCCGATATCCGAACCGCACCACCAGACTTCGCCCGGTGTGATGCCGTAGAGGTTGAACATCGACCATTTCAGCGCGACCAGATGCCCGCCATTGTCGCGTACCACGCCTTTCGGTTTGCCTGTCGTGCCCGACGTGTAGAGGATGTAGAGTGGATCGGTCGCAAGAACGCCGACGCAATCGGCGGACTTGTTGGCTTTGATCGCCGCACCGCGCAAGCTTGCCCAATCGTGGTCGCGCCCCGCCGCCAATTCGCAAAGATGCTGCGGCCGCTGCAAGACGATGCAGGCCTGCGGCTTGGCGTTCGCAAGCTTGATCGCTTCGTCGAGCAGCGGCTTGTAAGGCACGATGCGGCCGGGCTCGACGCCGCAGCTTGCGGAAAAAATCAGCTTCGGCTTGGCGTCGTCGATGCGCGTCGCCAACTCCTTGGCCGCGAAGCCGCCGAACACCACCGAATGCACCGCGCCGATCCGCGCGCAGGCGAGCATCGCCACCACGGCTTCGACCACCATCGGCATATAGAGAATGACGCGATCACCTTTTTCGATACCGAAATCCGCCATGATCGCGGCGAGCGTCCTCACCTCATGCAGCATTTCGGCATAAGTGAGTTTGGTGACGCGACCCGTGAGCGGCGAATCGTGAATCAGCGCCAACTGATCGGCGCGCCCGTTGGCCACATGACGATCAAGCGCGTTGTAGCAAGTATTGACCACGGCCCCTGAGAACCAGCGGCCGTAAAGCCCGAGCGAAGGATCGAAGACCTTGGTGGCCGGCTTGATCCAATCGATCTCGCGCGCCGCCTCGCCCCAAAAGCCCTCGGGGTCGCGGAGCGAGCGGGCGTGGACCTCGTGATATCGGCTGTTCTCGTCAACTCTCATGGCGCCATTGTCATCCAAAGCGGCACGAGATCAAGCCGCCCTTCGGTTAACTTTATTAGAGCGTTTTCGAGCGAAGTGGCTACCGGTTCGCGTGAAGAAAACGCGTCAAAACAAAAATCTAGAGCTCCGTTCTGATTCAATCAAATCATGCTCTAGTGTACGAGCGCCATCAAATGATCCAGCCGCTGGCGCATCGCCTGCCCAAGATCATAACCGGCCCGGCCGAATTCGGCATTGCGCCGAGCGATGAAATCGTCCTGCGCGCGTTGCATGGCGCGGCCGGCGCGCGGGTCGTCCTGGCTTGCCTGCCGCACCACCTTGGTATTGACCGCGTTGATCTCGCGATCGAGATTGGCCAATTCCGGATTGGCGCAGATCGCCTTTTCGACCGGACGCCTGGCGGTCGCGCAATTGAAACTCGGCTTGTTGTTGACGGCCATCAGCGCGCCGATCCGCTCGACTTCCAGCGACAGCGATTTGTAATTGGCACGGGCCGCCGCATGATCGGGATTAAGCCTGACCGCGTTGCCGAAATCGGAGAGCGCGTGTACCCGGTCTCCTTTTTTACGGAAGCGTTCGCCCCGCGCGTTGAGCACGTCCACCAGCGACGGATCGAGCCGCAGCGCGATGTCGTCGTCGGCGATGGCGCGGTCGATCTCGCCCTTGCGCTCATAGGCGGCAGCGCGCGCGATCAAGGCCTTGATGCGATCAGCCTTCGGCGCCTTGTCACTATCAATCAGCGCGTTACAGGAAGCGATGACCCTCGCATCGTCGCCGGCCACCAGCGCCGCCAGGCACGGCGCGGAATCGATCTGCTGGCCGGTCGGCTCGACCGGCGCCGCCGCGGCACGATCCGATAAAAACGCGCAAGGAGCGAGGCCCGCGATCAGTACTGTGAAGATTCGCCGCATCGGAATCTTTTACGTCACTTTCAACGTGATCCCACCATCGACCACGAGTTCGATGCCGGTGATATATTTCGATTCGTCGGAAGCCAGAAACAACGCCGCATTGGCGACGTCCCAGGCATCGCCCATATGTCCCATCGGTACCTGCGCGTCGCGGGCGCGCCACATCGCCTCGATATCGCCCTTGGCGTAGCTCGCCGCAAGCCCCGCCGAATGTTCCACCATCGGCGTCTTCATCAGGCCCGGCAGGATCGCGTTGACGCGGACCTTATGGGCGGCGAATTCCACCGCCGTGGTGCGGGTCATCTGGTTCATCGCCGCTTTCGTGGCCGCATAGGTGACATAAGAAATTCCGAGATGGCGGATCGAGGCGATCGAGGAAATATTGATGATCGAGCCGCCGCCTTGCGCCACCATCACCGGAATGACGCGCTTCATGGCAAGATAGGCGCTTTTGAGATTGACGGCGAAGACGCGATCCCAATCCGCTTCCGCGATATCGACCACGCCGCCGGTCACCGCGATGCCGACATTATTGTCGAGCACGTCGATGCGGCCATAGGCTTTGAGGCAAGCCTCCACCATCGCCTCGATATCGCTTAGCCGCGAGGCGTCGGCCGCGAACGCGGTCGCTTGACCGCCCTCCGCGGCAATGAGGGACGCGGTCTCTTCGGCGGCGACGCGATGACGATCGACGCAAAAGACCCGCGCGCCCGCGCGCGCGAACGTCACGGCGGCCGCCTTGCCATTACCCCAGCCGGGCCCGATCGATCCGGCGCCGACCACGATCGCTATTTTGCCTTCCAGGCGTTTCACGACATATCTCCCCTTGCTTTTTCAAAGCATTGGCCGGGCGCGGGTGTCTGGTCAACCCATAGGTCTTTCTGCGACGAAGGTGACTGTTGTGGGGTCTAGCAAGAAAGGGGTTCCTTGCGTAGTCTCCGCCGCGAACCTGCCCGTCAGAGGCTGGTCCCATCCTGGAGAACGCCACAATGCCTGCTTTTCGTACCGTTGGATTTGCGCTTGCGGCCGCCTTGCTGTGCGGCGCCAGCTTCAATCACGCTTATGCCAAACCGTTCATGATCGTCGGCCTCGACGAGAAGGTCACGTGGGACGATGACGGCAAAACGGTCCTGTCGATGCCCGGCAAGGATTCCGTTTTGATCATCGATCTCGCCAATCCCGAAGATCCCAAAATCGTCGCCACCCTGCCATTGGAGAATTCGGTGGTCGGCCCGCCCGTCAATCTCGACATCGATCCCTCGGGTTCGGTGGCGCTGGTGGCCAATTCGGTCGATGTCATCAAGGATGGCGCCGCGCTCAAGCAGGTGCCCGACAACAAGATTTTCGTGATCGACATGAAGGCCAATCCGCCGAAGCTCGCCGCCACCCTCACCGGCGGCAAGCAACCTTCGGGATTGAATTTCAGCCCGTCCGGCAAGATGGCGCTGGTCGCCAATCGCGGCGACAATTCGGTCAGCGTGCTTTCGGTCAACGGCACCGAGGTGAAGATCACCGACACGATCACCTTTCCCGACAGTGTCGCGCATGTGATGTTCACGCCCGACGGCAAGCATGCCCTGGCGGTCCGCTTCCCGGCCCATAAGGTGTCGGTGCTCGACGTTGTCGGCGACAAGGTGACCTACAACAAGATCGACCTGCCGACCGGCCAATGGCCCTACAATGTCGTGGTGACGCCGAACAGCAAGATCGCGCTGACCTCCGATAATGGCAACGCCGGATCGTCCGACGGCAGCGTCGATACCACAAGCGTGATCGACCTGGAGGCCAACCCGCCGCGGATCATCGACCGCGTGGTGGTCGGCGACGGACCCGAAGGACTTGCGATGTCACCGAAAGGCGATCTTGCGGTCGCCGCCATCCTGCGCGGCTCCAACATGAAGAACGCGTTCTATTACCAAAAGAACGGCAGCCTTTCGATTTTGAAGATCGACGGCAAGAAGGTGACCAAGACCCAGGATATCGAGGTCGGCGGATTGCCCGAGGCGGTCGCCTTCACGCCGGACGGCAAATATCTCCTGGCCGGCAATTATTTGAGTCAGGATTTCTCGATCCTGAAAGTGAATGGCACCAAGGTGACCGACACCGGCAAACGCTTCAAAGTACCGGGCCATCCGGCCTCGGCGCGCATGGGGCATTAAAAAATCACCGGCCGGTGTTATCAAGCATCGGCCGGCATCTTCCTTGAATATCAATCCCGCGCGCCGCGCTGAAATTCCCGCATGGCCTCGCCACGGGCTCTACTGGAACGTCATGTCGAGGCATTTCGAAAGATCGGAACCCAATCCCGAACTGATGGTGATGCAACCACGGACTCGTTGTTTCGCATTGTCGCTGGCCCAGATCGAGTAACCGCCGGGACCGAAGAACGAATTGGTGTTCGGCGGCTCTGTTTCGGTGGCGTCAAAGGAATAATTCGAATCGGTTTCAAAAATACGCGGCTTCTTGCTGCAGCCGCCATCGGTCTGCACATTGATCACTTCCTTGTTGTCGCGTGTCAGCGCGAGAGAGACCTGGCAGCGGAAATATTCCGATGTCTTGGTGTTGAAGACATAAGCGTAGGATTTGCAGGTCGCGGTATTGAGTTTGCCGGCGGACAAGCCCCGGCTGCAGGAAATGCGCTGATTGTTGGAGAGCTTGAAGTCGTCGGCCCGGGCGATGTTCGCGAGCGGCAGCAACAGCGCAACGCCAAAACCCATTCTCAAAACATGGTTCATTCGAATCGTTCCTTATGACGAATCCCGCAAAGCCGATTGGTGAGGAAGATAGTCGCGAAGCGCGTGGCGGGGAATCACAAATCCATGCGATATGTTGACGGATCAACATTGTTCGTGATTTGTTCAGATCCGACGGGCCGCAAGCGGGTTGCGGAAAACGAAGGCTGGAGACTGTAAGGATATGACGCGATTTTCGATCAAGCCGCTGATGGTGGCGGCAACGCTGACGGCGCTTGCGATGCCGGCCTTCGCCGAACAATCATCGCCTTGGGAGCTGAAGCCGGACATGGGCTATGGCTACGACAAGGAAGGCAAGACCTTTGCCTATAAAATGGGAACCAGCAATGCCGGCCTGCTGTTGAAAGGCGCCAAGAAAGTGCCGAAGGGAACGTTATTCTTTATCGGCCAGAATGGGCAGCTTTACATGCGCTCCGGTCCCTATCTAGAGGGCGACGGCAAGTTCATGTTCGGGCCGCATTGAGACTTCTTCCTTCTCCCGTTGCGGAAGAGGGTGCAGCAAACTAAAACGCCGCCGTCAAATCCTTGGCGCCCGGCAGATTGCTGTTGGAATCCATTCGGCTATCGGTGATCGCCAAAAGCTTGGCGACTGTGTTGTGGCGAATCGCGACCGGATTGCGCTCATAGCCCGAGCGCTGAAAAAAATTCGACGTCGGCACTTGTTCGCGCATCACTTGAGGCATGGTCACCATATCGAGGCCGGTGCCGTCGCCGGTGAGATTCATCATTTCGAGTTCGGCGGCACTGAGCGGGCGGTTAAAACCCTTGATGCGCGCGAACATCACCGAGGTCAAAAGCTTGTGCGTCTGCAACAGCGGGCCGACATCGATGTCGAGCACCATGGCATGCAGCGCCCAGCCCTGCGGCGTATCGGCGAGTTTTTCGTGCTGCGACCAATCGTCCGGCACCGAGCGCGCGTAAGTCACCATTTTCTTCAGCACCGCGATCTTGTGCTCCAGCGCCTGGCGCGGCGGCCCCGACAATAAAGCGGCCTTTTGTGTCAGCACACGAATGAATTCGGAGCCTTGTTCGGCGAGCAGCTCGACGCTGTTAGTGGTCAGAAGCTGATTGTAACCGATCGCTGTCGAAGCCGCGTGGCCGCCGCGCAAGCCCGATTGCATGTCGTAATTGCCGTTGCCGCCGGTCTCGAACGAATAGACCCGCACCGCCTGCTCGCGCGTCAACCCGGCAGCGAGCGCCACGCGCGCATAAGCGCGTTTGAACTCGACCTCATTCAAAGGCTTTTGCGGCGCCCATTGGAAATGCTCCCTCGCCGCTTGCAACAGATCGGCCACCAGCGGGATGACCTTGCGCGGGAGCGGCCTCACTTCCGGCTCACCTTGCGGTTCGGGATTGACCGGCCGTTTCGGCCCGGCATAGACCGGCGGCTGCGTCAGCACATAATCGTCGAGCGTGATGGCGAGATGCTGGCGCCGCTTGGCGTTGCGGCCGCGCCGCTTCTCGGCGATCGCGTCCCAATAAGCGCCCGCCTCTTCTTCGAATGCCGCGCGGGCCGCCTGATATTCGGCAAGCAGGCGGCGGTATTCCATGATCGCCTGGGGCGAAGCCGCTTGCGCCAGGGCGTTGCGATTTGCCACCGGGAGCGCAGCCATATCCGTCGCCCGCGCCTGTGGCGCAAAAAGCAAAAGGGCGAGCGCAAAATATCCGGCGCGAAAACGAATCGCATGTGAATGCATGGAAGGATTCTAGAGCATGATCCGGCAAAAGTGGGAACGGATTTTCCGCGAGAGGCCCGCTTTACTCCGGCTCGACCCCGCTCGCTTTGACGAGTTCCGCCCACTTCCTTTCATCCTTGTCGATGAAATCGGCATATTGCTCGGGCGTGCCCGCCATGATCTCGGTGCCGTCGAGCTCAAGCTGCTTTTTCACCTCATCGGAGGCCAATGCCGCGCGCAAAGCCGCGTTGAGCCGATCAATCACCGCGCGCGGCGTGCCAGCGGGCGCCACCAATCCGTAAGCCAGCGAGGCGTCGAAATCCGGCACGCCCGCCTCGATCATGGTCGGCACATCGGGAAGCAAAGCGTTGCGGTGGGTCGAGGTCACCGCGAGCGCGCGCAACAATCCTGCCGCGATATTGGCATGGGTGGCCGGAATCGGCGCAAACGCGATCGGAATATGCCCGCCCAACAGATCGCTCAAAGCGGGGCCGGTTCCTTTATAGGGAATGTGAACGAGCGCAATGCCGACCGAACGGGCGAAATATTCGCCGGTGATGTGATTGACCGTGCCGACGCCGGCGGAGCCGAAATTGACCTTGCCGGGATTGGCCTTGGCATAGGCGATCAACTCGGCCACCGTCTTGGCGGAAAACGACGGATGCGCCACGAGCGATGACGGCGCGCTGCCGATCATACCGATGGCAACAAAGTCCTTGCGCGGATCGTAGCCGACATTGCGGTAAAGCGAGGGACCGATCGCCAGTGTCCCGGTATAACCGAGCAGAAGCGTATAGCCGTCGGGATCGCTCTTGGTCACCGCCTTGGTGCCGACCGTGCCGCCGGCCCCGCCGCGATTATCGACGACGATGCTTTGACCGAGCAATTGACTCATCTTGTCGGCGATCACGCGCCCCACGATCGAGGTCGAACCACCCGGCGGGAACGGGATCACCAGCGTAATGGTCCGGCTCGGATAGGTTTGCGCGCGCGCAACCTTCGCGCCGCACAAGCCCGATATCAGCAGCAGTATATGGAGCCAAGCGTGCCAGCCGCGCATCGGCGGGACCTCCCGATCATTTGCTCATTTTGCGCCATCGTCGTCGAAAGCCGCACGCCGCGCAAGCAGCCTTCCAGACCTCGCGACATGACCACTTGACTAAGGCAAGGCGCCGATTGATGAAGTGGCCGCAAAATCCACCTGGAAAATACCCTCGATGACGACAGATGCCGCCGACGATATGCTCAAAGCCGCCGGCTGGACCGTGGTCGAGACCAGCGGCTTTTTGAGCCTGGTCGGCCCGTTGTGGCAGCGCCTCGTCGATGGCGTGCACGAATATGCGCTTGTCGCGCAGGACAAGCACCATAACCGCCGCGGCCTGGTGCAGGGCGGGGTGTTAATGACGTTGGCCGACCGCGCCAGCGGCATGACCGCGCGTTTCGTTTCCGGGCACGCGACGCTCGCCACGGTTCAGATGGATGTCCATTTCATCGACAGCGCCCAGATCGGCGAAATTCTCACGGCCAAGCCGCGCGTCATCCGCGCCACCCGCAGCCTGATTTTCACCACGACCGAGGTGACATCAGGCGGGCGCTGTGTCGCCACCGCCAGCGGCGTGTTCAAAATACTGAAAGACAACTCCTGATCTTCCGGCTTTTTCAATCGAAAGGAACGCCCCATGGAATATCGTCAACTCGGCCGCAGCGGCCTTAAAATCTCGCCGGTCTGCTTGGGCACCATGATGTTCGGAGGGCCGGCCGACGAGGCGGCCTCGACACGGATCGTGGCGAAAGCGCGCGAGGCTGGCGTCAATTTCATCGATACGGCCGATCAATATTCCAACGGCGCCTCGGAAACCGTGGTCGGACGCGCCATCGCCAACAACCGGCCGAACTGGGTGCTGGCCACCAAACTCGCCAACCCGATGGGGGATGATCCCAACCGTGTCGGCCTGTCGCGCCGCTGGATGATGCAGGCCGCCGAGGAAAGCTTAAAGCGGCTCGGCACCGATTATATCGATATCTATTATCTGCACCGCGAAGACCATTCGACGCCTTTGGCCGAAACCGTGCGCGCGATGGGCGAACTGATCAAACAAGGCAAGGTGCGCTATTTCGGCGTTTCAAACTACCGCGCCTGGCGGGTTGCCGAAATCTGCAACATCTGCGACGACCTCGGCATCGACCGTCCGATCGTCAGCCAGCCCTATTACAACGCGATGAATCGGATGCCGGAGGTCGAGCACTTCCCGGCCTGCGGCTATTACGGGCTCGGCATCGTGCCCTATAGCCCGCTGGCGCGCGGCGTCTTGACCGGCAAATACCGTCCCGACGCGGCGCCCGGCAAGGACACGCGCGCGGGCCGCAACGACACCCGCATGATGCAGACCGAGTGGCGTCCCGAATCGCTTCAGCTCGCGCAGGAAATCCGCAAGCACGCCGAAGCGCGCGGGATCACCGCCGCGCAGTTCGCGGTCGCATGGGTACTCAACTCGACCTTCGTCACCGGCGTCATCGCCGGCCCGCGCACCGAAGAGCAGTGGGACGATTACGTGCGCGCGCTCGACTACCGCTTCACCGCCGAGGACGAGGCCCTGATCGACCGCCTGGTCGTGAGCGGCCATCCCTCGACGCCGGGCTATAATGATCCGCAATATCCGATCGAGGGACGCAAGCCGCGGACGGCGGGTTGAGAGCGGAACGCGCTTGCTAAACAACCGTCATCGCGAGGAGCCATGCGACGAAGCGATCCAGAGTGTCGAACTTTTTTTCTGAGAACTGGATCGCTTAGCTTTCCGCTCGCGATGACGCTGCTCCGCCGGCAGATCCCCTCGCAGGCGGGCAAAGCTTGCCGAGACCTTAACGGCGCCGATTCAATTTCCTGTTGATTTATAAAGGTAATTTTTCTGGCCCGAGCCTTGCTTGGTGTTTTGAAGGGGGGTGCGTATCGCTTCGTGAGGCTTCTCACTGAGGGAATGAGACATGTCACGACATCATATGCTGCCGCCGGTGATCTATACGCCGCCACCGCCAAAGAAGATCGAGACAAAGAAGCGCCGGATCGGTGTCGGCGCATCCGACGAACTCGACGAAACGGCGCAGACCCACGAGACGGTCGGGAGCGGCCAATCCGCGCCGATCGCAAACAAATCTCTGCAACAGAACTTTCCTGAAATCGAGAACTCCGACCGCAAGCCGCAAGGGCCGGCGGGGCGGCTCAGCCAGGACACATTGACGGTGCTGTTGCGCGCGCAAGAGGCGACGTAAGGCCGCGCTGGCTACTGCTTCGCCAGCTTTCGCAGCAGCGCATCGAAGGCGAGCTTGATCCGGCGCACGGCCGGATCCTTATAGAGAAAGCCTTCATTGCGCGCGTGAACCAGCATCGAGGCGTTCACCTCGAACACGACGATATTGCCCGACGCGTCGAGCCCGCAATCGATGCCGAAATAATGAAGTCCGACACGCCGCCTGATTTCATGGAGCGCCTGATATTGGCTTGCGCCGAAGACCAAGGTCGGATCGTTCAAGAACGCCTCCTCCTCCTTCTGCATCCAAGGCTGATAAGCCATGTCGGTATTGACGTGGTGAAGCTTCCACTCCCGGCCGATGCAGAGGTGATAGGGCAAAATCTCCTCATCGACAAAGATGAAGCGATATTTGCGGAAATTTCCGTCGCTGGACCCGTAATCGATATATTCGATCAGATAATGATCGTGGTCCGGCCGTTGCGCCAGAAAGCCCGCGAGAACCGACAGCTCTTCGATCTTCTCGAAATCGTCGCCGCCATGGGTGCCGACCGGCCGGGCGAGAACCGTCGAGGAAAACGGAAGGAGCGATTTGAGCGCGCTTTCCGAACATGCCGAACCCGCCTTCAGCCGCACCGCCCTCGGCACAAGGCAGCCGGGAATGCCGTCCAGGAGCGAGGCAACGGCGTCGCGCGTCGTCTGTTGCACCTTGCGCGGGTCGTTGAGCGTCGGCAAAGCGAACCGGTCCGCCAAGTCCGCGGCGACCGGCAACAAGGCTTCGGTCTGGTCCGCGTCCGAAATCAGATTGACGACCACGCTGATATTCCGCCCGAGCTCGGCCGTGTCATAGTCGCGCGCGGCGAACAGCGAGAGCGTATCGATATCGAAAAACGCACCCTGGAACAGATATTCGGTCGGCGTATTGCCGCCGAACGGCGCATACAAGGCCAGCACGCGAAACTCCGCCGGCTGCTTGGCCGCGGGACGTTTGATGAGCGGCTGAATCCGCGCGGCTTCGGCATAAGCGGCCTGCGCGCCCTCATCGTCGCCGCGCGCCTGCTTGAGGGCGCCGATCCAATTGATGCTCTCGGAGTCCTGGGGATTGAGGGCGACCGCCTCGCGGAAACTGTCAATGGCGAGGTCGAGTTCATTCAGTTCGAAGTGAACCTTGCCGAGCTGATGATGGATACGGCCGTCATCCGGGCGCTCGCCCTTCAATTCGAGAAGCACCGCCTTGGCGACGATGAATTGCTTCATGATCACCATCGCCTGGACCAGATTGGCGCGCGCGGCCCAATGGCGCGGATTCAATTTGAGCGCTTCGATATAGAGGTTGACCGCCTTTTGCGGTTCGCCGCAGCGAAGATGCAGGTCGGCAAAGCTGCACCAGCAATTGGTCAGATGCGGAGCCATGCGCAAGGCTGCCTGGTAGTTCATACCCGCCAGGTTGAAGTCGCCTTGGCGTTGGGCCGCGTCCGCCAGGCTTGCATGCAATTGTGAGACCGTTTCGATGGATTCGCTGCCCTGCGGCGCCTCCTCCGCGGCGGCAAGGCCCCGCGCAAAGGCGGCAATCGCTTCGCCGTTTCGACCGACGCCGTATAAATTCAAACCGGCGCGCAATTGCTGCGTAACGTAAGACGCATTTTCGGCATCCGGGGCGACAGGCGCAGTCCCAAGCATTTGTTTGGCTCTTTATCCGCAAGCATTGGATGCACGGCGCGATTGACCGCCGCCGCGAGCTTGGTCCAATCTTGGTTAACGGAATCTTACCGGCTGTCGTCCCGGTTTTGACATTCGCTATTTAAGAATTCGCTGCGAAACTGACACGAATGTCAAATCCGCCGCACTGTCGCGGCCGATCATCTCGAACACCGCCCCCGGATGATTGTCGTCGAACCGCAGGTCGCATTCGTGCAAATTGGCGATCGCCGCCGTAATGCTCAAGCCGAGCCCGCTGCCGGGAACGCGGTGACCGCTGGCCGAGCGGTAAAAGCGCTGGAATATCTTGTCGCGCTCGGCGGGTTCGACGCCGATCCCAGTGTCGCGCACGCGCACGACCGGACGGCCGTCCTCCCGTGTCACCGAGATGCTGACGCTGCCGTGCTCGGGCGTGAATTTGATCGCGTTGCCGATCAAATTCGACACCGCCTCGCGCATCAGATCGCCGTCACCCTTCATCTGAACGGAAGACAGGGTCTCCAGCGTCATCTTGATCGATTTCGACGTGGCCAATGGCTCGTAGAACTCGAACAAATCGGCACAGATCGCCGATAAATCGATCGTCCGGAAATCCCTGGATTTCGGGCCGTATTCGAGATCGGCAAGGCGCAGCAGTGCGGCGACCGTCAACATCGCCTTGTCGATATGGGCGAGCGCTTGTCTGACCACGACGCGCAATTGCTCATCGCTCGAACTCTCAAGGCCGCGCTCGAGCTGGGCATGAACGACGGCGAGCGGGCTGCGCAAATCATGGGCGATGTTGTCGCCCACGCCCTTGATCTGCACCAACAGGCGCACAATCTCGTCAAGCATCAGATTGACGTCGCGCGATATCTTGTCGATCGTGTCGTGCCGCGGCCCGACCGGCAGGCGCAATTGCGTGTCGCCTTTCATGATGCGGGCGATGGTGTCGTGAATGGCGGTCAGCCGCCGCGACGAGCGGCGCGCGAAATAGGCGCCGATCGCAAGCGCCAACAACAGCATCGGCGCAAGACCCGCGGCCAGCGCGCTCTGCACGATGCGGCGAAAAGCCAGCGTCTCCAGCAAACTTCGTCCCAACAGCATGATGGTGCCGTCGGGACGCAGACGCGCGACGAAGATGGCCGGCTCCAGACGGTTGTCGCTGCCCGGCACGCGCGTGGCCGCGATGAAGTGCGATTTTCCGTCCACCGGTATCGCCGGCAATTCGTCGATATTGCCGAACATGATTTTGCGATCCGAAGCGAAAAGCGCCGCATAGTCGATCCGCCTGAGATCATGGGTCAACCTGACCTCGAAGGCGGCTCTCAACTCATCGACGGAACGATCGGCGCTTTTGGCGGCCTCGGCTTCTAGAATCAGGCGGTTCCTGGCTTCGCTCGCCTCGCCGATCTGCAAGTAAACCAGCGCGAACACCGCCATGGTCGCCACCGTCGTGACGACCACGAACGCCAGCGCGACGCGCACGGCGGAAAATCGGAAAAACTCAAGCATCCGCGTTCAGCATGAAGCCCGCTCCGCGGATATTGACGATCAAGGACGGCACGCCCTTGGTGTCGATCTTCTTCCGCAGATTGCTGATATGGACGTCGACGACATTGGTTTCGAGCGAGAAGTGGTACTGCCAGACCTCTTCCAGCAGCATGGCGCGGGTGATGACCCGTCCAGGATGGCGCAGAAAATATTCCAGGAGGCGAAACTCGCGCGGCAACAGATCGATCCTGGTGTCGTCGCGATAAACTGTCTTTTCGATCAGGTCCATTTCGAGGTCGCCGACGCGCAATTTCGTGGTGCGCACATCGTCGAGGCGGCGCAACATCGCCTCCACCCGCGCCGCAAGCTCGACCATCGCAAACGGTTTCGTCAGATAGTCGTCGCCGCCCGCCTTCAATCCCTTGACCTTCTCGTCGATCGAAGACAGCGCCGAGATCACCAGAACCGGCACCTTGACGCCCTCTTTGCGCAAGGCTTCCAAAGTCAGCAGGCTGTCTTCGCCGAAAACGATCCGGTCCATGATCAGCATCGCGGCATCGCCGACCCGGGCGGCGGCCGCAGCTTCCGCAATGGAGGCCACCCGCACCAGATATCCCCTGCCTTCGAGTTCGCTTCTGATCTCGTCCGCCATTTCCTTCTCATCCTCGACAAGCAGGATGGCTTGGGCACGGCCTTCAGTCTTCTTATTAGACACGGCTTGCTCCCGTCCTTACGTCAGGGGGTCAGCCCCGGGGGTGGCGGAGGCGGCAGCGCATGCGGCGGATCCTGCACAAGACGTTTGACGGCCGCGACCACCGCCGGGTCGGGGCGCCGGACCGGCGGAATGACTTCATCCGGCGGCCAGCCGCCACCAAGCGCCTTGTAGAGCGCCACGAAACTATCTCCGGCAAGCCGGGCGACTTCAGCGCGTTGCTGTTCGAGCGCAAATTGCTGCCGCTCGGCGTCCAACACGTTGAGGAAGTCGGTCAGGCCGCGGTCATAACGTTCGGTCGCCACCTTGGTTGCCTGACGCGCGGCATCGAGCGCGAGGTCGAGGCTGCGGACGCTTTGCCGGTAGCCTTGATAGGCGGCATTGGCTTCATCGACCTGCTGTATCGCCGTGAGAATCGAGCGCTTATAGACCGCCGCGAGCTCATGCGCCCGGTAATCGGCAATTTCGATTTTGGCATCCAGCGCGCCAAAATCGAGGATCGGCGCCTCGACCGCGGGTCCGACCGATCCGATCCAGGTGATAGGAATGGCCGAATTCGACCGAGGGCCGGTTTGCGCGCCGCCTCCGGCGGTGACCAGCAGGCTCGGGAACAGATCCGCGGTCCGCGCTCCGACATCGGCGACCGCCGCCGCAAGCAGACGCTCGGCTTCGCGAATATCAGGCCGCCGGCGCAACAGATCGACGGGAAGCCCGACCGGCGCGCGCGCCGGCAGGCGTGGGACCGTAACCGGCCGCCGCAGATCGCGAGAAATCGCTTCCGGATATTCGCCGACCAGAACCGCGATGGCGTAGGCGTTGGCGGCGATCAGCGCCTTGAGAGGCTCGACATCGGCTTGCAAGGTCTCAACTTGGCGCTTGGCAAGCAGCACGTCCAAATCATTGGTCAAGCCGCGATCGAGGCGGGTCTGGGCGAGGTCGAGCACCTTCCGCGAGGCCTCGATGTCGCGATAAAGAATCTGAAGACGCTCCTGCCGGGCGCGCAAGTCGAAATAGAGACGGGTGACGTCGGCCGCGATCACGACATAAACCCAATCGCGCGCCTCCTTCAGCGCTTCGGCGGTATCGACCTGCGCCTCGATACGGCGTGCGATCTTGCCGAAGAGATCGATTTCCCACTCGGCGTCGAGACCGCCGAGTCCGCTGATCTTTTTGAGATTCTGGTTGTTGTCGCCATCGCGCAAGGCTTGCGCGGCCCGTCCCTTGGTCTCGTCAGTGCCAGTGCCGGTGCCCCCGCCGACGCCGCCGTTTAATTGCGGAACCGCCTGGGCGCCGATCACGATCAGTTGCAGCCGTGCCTGCTGCAAACGGTCGAGCGCGATTTTGAGATCAAGATTGTTCTCGATGGCGCGATCGACCAAGCCGTTGAGTTGCGGATCGCGCAGCGTCCGCCACCATTGCCAGAGATCGGCGCTTGCGCCACCGGATGACGGCCCGTTGCCGACCGGCGGCGCCGTGAAGCGACCAGGAAGGGCTGCGTCCGGCGTCAAATATTCCGGACCGAGCGCGCACCCCGCCAAGGCTCCGGCGGTCACGACCAGCCAGACAAGACGTTGGATTTTCATGCACCCATTCCAGACACTATGAAGCTCGACAGGCACGGGGCACTAGCCCGCTGTTATTGGGTATTGCTCGTGGCACCAAAGTCAATCCGCAGCGCAGCGTTCGGGACGTGTTCGCTGTTGAAAGGCATCCACTCTTGCTCATTTTGCTTCCGCTTCATGAGCCGAAGGAGCGGGGCTGTCCTTTACCACCCTGACCACCTCGCCCTCTGACAAGGAGTCCGGCGGACTGTTGATGACCGTATCGCTGGAAGCCAGGCCTTTGAGTACCTCGAACTCGATTCCAAGATTGCGGCCAAGCTTCACCGACCTTAATTCGACTTTGTTGCCTGGACCGAGGATAGCCAATTGCGCGCCATTCTCGCGGAAGATCAGCGCGCTCGTTGGAATGCGAAGCGTGCCGGGGCTGTCGGCCAGATTGAAGCGCACCTGGGCGAACGTGCCCGGCTGCAACAAATTGTCGGTATTCTTGGCATGAAGCTCGACCAACAGGGTTCGCGAGGTTTTGTTGATCGCCTCCGACGTGGTCGATACCGCCGCCTCAAACGTCTTGTCCGGATATTGCGGCAACGACAATTCGGCGGTCAGACCGGCATGCATATTCGCCGATATTTCCTGCGGCACCTGGACGAACACGCGCATCTCATGCACGTCGGCGACCTTGAAAAGCTGCGGCCCATTGCCGCCGCCGACGCCGCTGCCGGCGTTGATCAACGCGCCGACATCGGTGTTGCGCGCGGTCACAATGCCGTCGAAGGGAGCGATGATGCGCTTGAAGGCCTCCAACGCGGTCAACTGATCGACCTGGCTCCGGTTGACATTGGCCTCGGCAAGGGAAGCGTTGTAACGCGCGCCGGCGCTGCCGAATTCGGCCTTCTTCGATTCGGTCTCCTGTTCGGAAACCACGCCTTTCGGCGAGTCGCGCCAGCGCGCATAGGTGGTCTCGGCAAAATTGCGCTCCGCTTCCCTCACCTTGACCTGAGCTTCGGCCGACGCCAGCTTTGCCCTGGCGGCCGCAAGCTGAGCATCGAGATCGGGGGCATCGATTTCCGCCAATAATTGGCCTTTCTCGACATGCGCGCCGAAATCGAAATACCAGGCCTTGAGGTAGCCGCTCACCCGCGCGTAAATCGGCGCCTCGTACCAAGCCTCGATGTCGCCGGGCAGCGAAATTTGTTGTCCGGTGACCCCCTGCTTCGGCGTGACGACGGCAACCGCCGTCACCGCCAATTCGGCGGTCCATTTCGTGACTTCGCTCTCCTGATGGCGGCGGATCAAGATGCCGGTGACGGCGATGGCGAGCGCCACAAGGACCGCCGAGCCCATGACCCAACGCGACCTGCTCATTCGCGGCGGCCGGTCTATTTTGGGTTGACGG
>DATGJS010000383.1:0-4096 GCA_035295025.1 Bradyrhizobium sp. | reverse complement strand
GCTTTGAGGCCTTGTTTGGAAATATCGAATAGTTCTCACCAGATCATTCATCGCGGGTTCACACCCATAACGTCATATCCATGCTTGTGAGGCGTCCGAAAGAATGGCAATCGTGCCTTTCGATTCGCCAATCGACCTCATCAAGTGCCGCCTTGGCGGCGTTAGGAAAGGAAACAACATGAAGTATCTTTTCGCGGCGGCCTTGTTGGCAAGCACGGTTGCGGGTCTTGGCAGCGCAAGCGCCGCGGGCGGCTGCGGCCCCGGCTGGCATCGTAACCCCTATGGCGAGTGCCGCCCGAACCGCGGTGAGGTGGTCGTGGTACCCGGCGCCGTCGTGGTCGAAGAGCGGCCCGTGGTGGTGGTTCCCCGCGCCTGCCCGCTGGGATTTGCCTGGCGCCGTGGCGCCTGCCGTCCGATCTGATCGCCTTCGGCAAATACGGAAAAACCCCGCCAAAAAGGCGGGGTTTTTTATAGAAGACCTTCGCGAAAAAAAGGGCGCGGCCATCCCGCGCCGATGCGCCATCACCAATGACGGTGATGCCAGTGGCGGCGACGCCAGCCCCAATGACGGCGATGCCAGTGCCGGCGCCATCCGTGGTGCCAGCGTACTTCCTCAGGCTTGATCCGATCGACATCGTCCTGCGATACAACCGCGGGCTCGACATCGGCGCCCCCAGGCCATTTCACGTCGCCTGACATCGGCGGCAAAGGTGCCGCCTGCGCGCTTGCGGCGAGCGCCGCGCCGCCCGCAACAAATCCCAGTGTGAACTTTAGGAAATCCCGGCGTTCCATGGCATCCGTCCTTTATCTCGGGTGAAAAAGAGAAAGGCAGCCTTTCACCTTTCAGATGAACGTTCGCTGAATCCCAAGCGGAACCTGTTCTTCCCAACGTGAGGACGCGATGCAAACTTGGCCGGCGATTTCGTCACGCCACTCACCGAAGCAACAAGAGAGCTCGTACCCCAATCAGCTTTACCGTAAGGCTACCACGTGCCGAGAATGCGCTACCAAATAGTACCGCCGACGCTTTCCAGCCGGCGTAAAAATATAACGGCGTTACATCAGCTTCGTCGGCGCATCGCGCACCATCCGAAAATCGATCCTGCCGATCAACTCCGACCGCAGCGCTTCAGCGGCGGCAATCGCGGCGTTGATCTGTCGCAACGTGCTGACATTCGATCCGAGCGACACGATTCCACCCAATATCAAGGCAATCGATCCCAAGGCAACGGCCGCGTCGGCGCCCAACCCCGATATTACGAGGAGCAGCAAGGCGAACCCTCCTGAAATCGCGACCTTGGATGCCAAAATGAACTTCCGGCATCGCTCGGCGGTCTCGGCGAGCGCCTCGATCCGCGCTTCGATTTCTGAAATTTCGTCGGCGGAATTGCCTTCGGCCATCGGATTTACAGCGAGGGGAATACAGAGGTAAGCGGGTTATGGCGAATCCGCGGCGAATAGGGCAGCGAATATCAAATCCACTCCACTGGCATTGCAAGAATCGGGTTGCGATTCGCTATCCCGTCGCTGTTATCAAACAAAAACCCCGGCGGAAACCCGCCGGGGCACTTCGTCGAGAAATTCAGTGATGTAGGTGACCGATCAGGTAGATGCCCCCGCCGACAAAGATAATGGCCGGCACAGCCCAGAGAAAAATAACGGGCATGGTTTCATCCTCTGTTAGTTCGATGTACACACCTTGACGCTCTTCATGCCGGTCTCGGCCTCGGAGCGCGTCTTGTAGACGGTGCCCGACGGACTGACCACCGTCATGGTCGTATCGACCGGCTTCTTATCGACGATTGTGCATTTCTTCGTCTTGACGTCCTGCACAATATAAAAATCGTCATCCGCGAGTGCGGGCGTGACGAATGCCGCGATGAGCGTCGCAGCGACACAGATCTTGAAGTTCATAAGCGTCCTCCTCCAGAATTCCGCGGCAGTTTCGCGGCCCGATGACAACGGAGAGGATTGCACGTAAGTTCCAGTTCTGCGGGAACATCTGCGCGGGCTCAGGGGTTTTTGTTTGCTAGGCCATGATGCGATGAAGCGGAATCGCATCATGATCTCATCTCTTTATTTGAGCACGATCTCTGCGCAAGCGCCTTTGGCGTTTGTCGCGAGGGAAAACCGGTTTCCACTTTTCCGAATCATGCTGTGTATCAGCCAGTCGCGACGTCGATGGTCACAACGGCAGATTATCGTGCTTTTTCGCGGGCATCTCGACATGCTTGTCGCGGAGCATCGCAAGCGCCCGCGCGACCCGCCGCCGCGTCGAGTGCGGCATGATTACGTCGTCGATATAGCCGCGCTCGGCGGCGATGAAGGGTGACAAAAACCGATCTTCATATTCCCTGGTGCGCGCGGCGATCTTGTCGGGATCGGCCATGTCGGCACGGAAGATGATTTCGACCGCGCCCTTGGCGCCCATGACCGCGATCTGCGCGGTCGGCCAGGCGTAATTCATGTCGGCGCCGATTTCTTTTGAGGCCATCACGTCGAACGCCCCGCCATAGGCCTTGCGCGTGATCACGGTGACGAGCGGCACCGTGCATTGCGAATAGGCGAACAGCAATTTCGCGCCATGCTTGATCAGGCCGCCATATTCTTGGGCGGTGCCCGGCAGAAAACCCGGCACATCGACAAAGGTCACGATCGGGATGTTGAAAGCGTCGCAAAATCGCACGAAGCGCGCGGCTTTCCGTGAAGCATCACTGTCGAGCACGCCGGCCAGCACCATCGGTTGATTGGCGACAAAGCCTGTCGTGCGGCCCGCAATGCGGCCAAATCCGGTGACGATGTTTTTGGCGAATGTTTCCGAGATTTCGAAAAAGTCCCCCTCATCCACGACTTTGAGGATCAATTCCTTCATGTCGTAGGGCTTGTTCGGATTGTCGGGGATCAACGTATCGAGCGACAGGTCCACGCGCTCGATGTCGTCAAAGCTCGGCCATTCCGGCACGCCATCGGCGTTGTTGGCGGGCAGGAAATCGATCAGGCGGCGCATCTGCAGCAGCGCCTCGACATCGTTGTCAAAGGCGCCGTCCGCGATCGAAGAGCGCGTGGCGTGCACCGACGCACCGCCGAGTTCTTCGGCCGTCACGACCTCGTTGGTGACCGTCTTCACTACGTCGGGGCCGGTGACGAACATATAGCTCGTGTTCTTCACCATGAAGATGAAGTCGGTCATGGCAGGCGAATAGACATCGCCGCCCGCGCACGGACCCATGATCACGGAAATCTGCGGAATGACCCCTGAAGCAATCACGTTGCGGCGAAACACATAGGAATAGCCGGCCAAGGCAGCTACGCCTTCCTGAATGCGCGCGCCACCGGCATCATAAAGCCCGATGATGGGGGCTCGCGCCTTCATCGCCATGTCCTGAATCTTGGTGATCTTCAGCGCGTGGGTTTCCGAGAGCGAGCCGCCGAACACGGTAAAATCCTTGGCGAAAACGAAAATCTTGCGGCCGTTGACGGTGCCCCACCCGGTGACGACGCCGTCACCCGGCACTTTGGTTTTCTCCATGCCGAATTCGGTCGAGCGGTGTTCGACGAACATGTCGAATTCTTCGAAACTGCCCTTGTCGAGCAGAAGCTCGATTCGCTCCCGCGCGGTCAATTTGCCGCGCGCATGCTGCGCCTCGATGCGCTTCTCGCCGCCGCCAAGCCGCGCGCCCGCGCGCCGCGCCTCAAGGGTATCCAAAATGTCTTTCATGTCTTTCGTCCCAGCCCGAATTGAGTTGGGTTCTAACACGGCCTTTTGCGGTGAGGAAACGCCCCTTCTTCGGCCCTGGTTCGACACACCCCATCAAGATTTGACACGCCGCGCGCGGATTGTTCTATTTGCCCAAGCACCTGGCGAGGAAGAACAACAGGGGGAAACGATGCCGAGGATCGCGCGAGGGTTTATTTTGGCCGGCGCCCTTTGCAGCGGCATTTTGGCAACGGCCGACACAGCCCAGGCGCAATCTTTACCAAAGGACGCCCCCGCCCGCGTCGAGCTTTATACCATCCCGACGCTGACGCTTTCCGACCAGCAATTTTTGACCGGCGACGCCAATGCGGGCACGCCGGTGAGCGTCGCCGGCGAATT
>DATGJS010000382.1:0-10712 GCA_035295025.1 Bradyrhizobium sp. | reverse complement strand
CACGATCAGCGAGAAGATCGGCAATTGACGGCCGACCATCGCGCCGAGTTGATAGGCCAAGGGGCCGACCTGATCGGGCGAGCTCGCCATGACGCTGGCCAGTCCCTGGATCGGCGTTCCCAACGCGCCAAAGGCAACCGGCGCGGTGTTGGCGATCAGCGACAGACCGGATGCCGCGAGCGGCGAGAACCCTAGGCCGATCAGGATAGCGCCCGTCACGGCCACCGGCGTTCCGAATCCCGATGCACCTTCGAAGAAGGCCCCGAAGGAGAAAGCGATCAGCAGCAATTGCAGCCGGCGATCCTCGGTCACCCCGCCCACCGCGCGCTTGAGCAATTCAAATTTTCCGGTCGCAACCGTGATCTGGTAGAGGAAAATGACGTTCAGCACGATCCAGCCGATCGGGAAGAAGCCCGACACGACGCCGAGCAGCGAGGCGCGGACCGACATGCCGGCCGGCATCGTGAAGATGAAAATGGCGATCAGGTTGGCAACGATCAGCGCGATGATGGCGGCGATATGCGCCTTGACCTTGCCACTTGCGATCAACACCAAAAGCGTAACGACAGGTATCGCCGCGGCGATCGTCGAAAGCACGGTATTGTTGAACGGATTATAGACTTGATTCCACATAACGGTTCCTCCCCACGCGCTTTTTTTGGCGCCCAGCCTTGCGTGAACGGCCGATGCGCTGGCGCGACTACCCAAAGAGCCTTTAGCAAGGCATAAAATCAATGGCGAATTTGGCTTTTGCCAAATCCGATCACAAATATGCGAAGTTCGAAGGCCCCTACCCCTGCCCCCACCGTTAATCGCATGCTAGGATTGACACCAAGGCTGGGACAAGCGAACGCAGAGCGCCGTCATTACGACTTTAGTCTAGGCCTTATCCCCCCATTTGCAGTTCACTAACCGGCCCCGGAGATCACGATCTGTGACCAATATCCGCTCGACACCCGCGACCGTATGGCGGATCGCCGCGCCTTATTTCCGCTCGGAGGACAAATTCGCAGGCCGCCTGTTGCTGGCTTCGGTCATCGCGATCGAACTCACCGTGGTCGGGATCAATGTGCTTCTGAACCAGTGGAACAACCGCTTTTATAACGCCTTGCAGGAAAAGGATTGGGACGGCTTCGTTCGCGAAATCGGCATCTTCTGCATTTTGGCCACCTGCTATATCGCGCTTGCCGTCTATCAGCTTTATCTCAACCAATGGCTTCAAATCCGCTGGCGGCATTGGCTGACCCGCCACTATCTCGGCGAATGGCTGGATGGCGCCAATCATTACCGCATGCAGCTCAAGGGCGATGCCGCCGACAATCCGGACCAGCGCATTTCGGACGACGTCAAATTATTCGTCGACCAAACGCTGAATATCAGCGTCGGCTTCTTGAGCGCGGTGGTCACGCTCGCTTCCTTTGTCGTGATTTTGTGGGGTCTGTCGGCCGATTCGCCGCTCACGCTTTTCGGCAACGAATTCCATATTCCCGGCTATCTGGTGTGGGGAGCGCTGATTTATTCCATCTTCGGCACCGTGCTGACGCATTGGATCGGCTCGCCGCTCGTCGCGCTTGATTTTCAGCAACAGCGTTTCGAGGCGGATTTCCGCTTTAACCTGGTGCGGGTGCGCGAGAATTCCGAGCAGATCGCGTTGTTGCGCGGCGAAGGCGCCGAGCGGCAGCGCCTTTTGGAGCGCTTCGGCCGCGTCATCCAGAATTGGTATGAAATCATGACGCGGACCAAGAGGCTGACGGCATTCACGTCAAGCTATTCGCAGGCCGCCGTGATCTTTCCCTACATACTGGTGGCGCCGGCCTATTTCGCCGGCAAAATCCAGCTCGGCGGCATGATGCAGACCGCCTCCGCCTTTTCCAGCGTGCAGCAATCATTGTCGTTCTTTGTCTCGATCTATCGGGGGCTGGCGGAATGGCGGGCGGTCATCGCGCGCCTCGACGGCTTCGAGGAGGCGATCGCAAGCGCCGCGGGGCTCGTCAATGATGCCAAATCAATCGATATCGTTCGCCCCAACAGCGGCGAAATCGAATTGCGGGATTTTCTGGTGCGGCTCCCCAATGGCACGCCCTTGGTCGCGGCCGACGGCGTGCGCATTCGCCAACCGGATCACGTGCTGGTCACCGGGCCATCCGGCGCCGGCAAATCGACGTTGTTCCGCGCCGTCGCCGGCATCTGGCCGTTCGGCGGTGGGACGATCGCGATCCCGGCCAAGGCCACGCTGATGATGTTGCCGCAGCGGCCGTATTTTCCAGTCGGTTCGCTTTCGGCCGCGATCGTCTATCCTTCCGAACCGGACGCCTTCGGCTCCGCTCCGGTGGAACAAGCGCTGGTTGCCGTAGGCCTGCCCCAATGGGTCTCGCGCCTCCAGGAAGAGGCCCATTGGAACCGGATGCTTTCACTCGGCGAGCAGCAGCGTCTGGGGCTGGCGCGCGCGTTGCTGCATCAGCCGCAATATCTGTTTCTCGACGAAGCCACCGCCTCGCTCGACGAGGCTTCCGAGACCGCGCTTTATCGGCTGCTGGCCGAGAAACTGCCAGCAAGCGCCATCGTCTCGATCGGCCACCGCAGCACGCTCGAGGCGTTTCATCATAGCAAGATCGTGCTGGCCCGCGAGGGCGAACGATGGGTCGCGCAGGAGCCGGAGAAAAACCGTCAGCCATCATGAAACAGATAGCGGCTGACGGGATCAGCATCGCGCTCGCCAAGCAAAAGGGCGGCACCATCGGTGCCGCCCTTTTGCTTTCTATAGCCGGATAAATTACTTCAGGTTGGTCATGGCCGTCAGGTCAGCCGAGAGCTTGACGATGCCGGTGGCACCGCACCAATTGGAGCCCGGTCCGCCCGGATTGATCGGCGTACTTGCTGACCCGGTGGAATTGAACGCGCTGGTGAAAGCGCTGCAATTGCCCTTCGACAGATTGGTGTCGGAATAGCGAATGTCGAGGGTAAAGACCTTGTAGGTGAAGCCGATACCGATGTTCCAGGTATTGTAGCTCGGATAGGGAATGCCGTTGGGGAAGCCGGGAACCCGATAGAACGCGTCCGTCGTGCCGAGCCACTGCCGGCCGACCTCGGCCGAGGCATATAGTCCGACACCACTCTTGCCGAAAATAGTGGCGGGCGCGGTGTATTTGCCGGTGATCGACGCATAATCGCCCCAAGCGCCGGAATGCAGGAAGCTCGGCGTATAATATTCGTTCGCGCCGACTTGCCAGTTGTCGTTGATGGTGTAGTTGCCCTTGCCGTAGACCTCGTAAAAGCTGACGTCCTTCTTCATGACGTTGCCGTCGGCCAGGAAGATCGTGGTGGGGCTGATGGGGCAGACATTGCCGCCGGGGACATTACCGGTCAGGACGTTGTCCGCGCAGCTTCCGCCTGGATAGAGATAGCCCCAGATACCGAAATCAAAGGCGAAGGCGCCGAAGGTCGGCCGCACACCGCCATAAACATCAACCTCGGCCGCCGCGCGGTTGGAGAAAGAAATGCTCTCCGCGGAGGTGCCGACATAGAGCTGCAAATCCTTGTTGACGTTGTAGCGTGGCTCGAAATACGCCGCGACCGAGGGCTGATGGTTCGATTGGGTTATGCCGCGAAAAATGTAATCGCTCACGATCCCGCCGCCAAAGGCGATATCCCAGGGATCGAACGCCGGAGGCGCTTTCGCCGACTTTAACGGCAAATCGGCCGCAAAGGCCGAGCCCGCCACGGCCAACACCGCCGCAACACCAAAAATCAGTCTTTTCATCAGAGGCCCCGTTCCTTCATTTCGGACTCAGCGCCCAAAGGCTGGGACGACGACCGAATTCATTAACCCGAGGGCCAATCTCGTATGGGTCTTCGCTTCTGCGAAGCAAAAATTATAATCATCTGCATACTTTTTATGCTCATTGGCATATAAATAAAATATTCTTTGCGAGCTGTTGTGTTTGGGTCACATTTTTACAGGGTCGGCGGCCCAAAACCGCTCCCATCTCTCAACGGGCGGGCTTTCCCGGGTATTGTTCGTGCCAAGCCGAGGAGAGAATCGGCATGGTTAAAGGCCGCAGCGAGGATCGCTGCGGCCTTCTGAATGCATCAAGTCAGCCTGGGCTGATGGTTTATTGGCTGTCGTCCCCACCCGAGCTGTGATGGCTCGGGGTATGATCCCAGGATGGAGCCGGAGAAGGACTCGGCGTCGCCCAACTCGAAGCGGGCGCGGCCGTCTCATGTGAGGGAGCGACGGCCGGCGCGGCGGCTTTCCTCGCGCGCGCCTTCTTGGCTTTTTTGGCCGACTTCTTCGGAGCCGCTTTCTTGGCGGATTTTTTGGCTGATTTCTTGGCGGATTTCTTGCCCGCCTTCTTGGCCTTTTTCGCGGATTTCTTGGTGGATTTCTTCGCTGACTTCTTGGCGGATTTTTTCTTCGCCGCGAGAAGTTTTTTATTCTTCTTCGCCTTCTTGCCTTTTTTCTTCTTCGCCTTTGCCATCGTGGTCCTCCTGTTGAGCCATCATCTATTTTGAGTCGATGTCTATCTGAGTCTCTTGAGGTCTATCGAGCGCTTAGGCCGTCATTCCCGCTCAAGGCCTGTCGGATCTGTTCGATCCCGGCTGCGGGCCGCCCGTCGCCCAATCGAGAAGCTCAATCGTGTGGATCACAGGAACCGACATACCGCTGGCAATCTGCACCATGCAACCGATATTGCCCGCGGCGATCATATCCGGCTTGACCATCGCGATATTGGCGATCTTTCGATCGCGCAACTTGTTCGCAATGTCAGGCTGGAGAAGGTTGTAGGTCCCCGCCGAACCGCAACACAAATGGCTCTCGGGTACATCTTTCACCACGAATCCGTTCTTGGAAAGCAATTCTTTCGGAAGTTGCGTGATTTTCTGCCCATGCTGTAGCGAACAGGCAGCATGGTAAGCGACGACGATCTCGTCGTGGCGCCGCACCGGCTTGAGATTGAGGCCAAAGACATATTCGGTAATGTCCTGGGCCAGGCTTGAGACCTTCGCCGCGCGCGCGGCGAAATCGCGATCCTGGCGCAGCATGAAACCATAGTCCTTGATCACCGTGCCGCAGCCCGACGTTGTCACCAGAATGGCGTCGAGCCCGCCGCGCTCGGCCTCCGCAAGCCAGGCCGCAATGTTGGCGCGGGCGAAATTCAACGCCTCGGCCTCGCGCCCCATGTGATGGGTCAACGCACCGCAGCACCGCTCGTCCGCCACCAACACGACCTCGATACCGTGGCGGGTCAGAAGGTTGATGGCGGCCTGATTGATCCGCGGCGCCAAAACCTGCTGCGCGCAACCTTGCAATAGCGCGACGCGGCCGCGCCGCTCGCCCTTGGCCGAAAAAACGCTTCCACCGCGCGGTCCCGGCGGCGGCAGGCTCGGTGGCGACAGCGCCAGCATCGCTTTGATTCGCTTCAATAAACCCGGTGAGGCGGTTTCCGGCGCCGGCAACAAACCAGCCCAGGGCCGCACCAGCCGCGCCAATCTCATGCTGGCGCGAAACACCTTCGGCCGCGGCAACACGAAGGCGAGCACGGCGCGCAACAGCCGCTCGGTCCGGGGCCGCGTATATTCCTGTTCGATTCTCGCCCGCGCCTGATCGACCAGATGCATGTAGTTCACCCCGGAGGGGCAGGTGGTCATGCAAGCCAGACAGGAGAGACAGCGGTCGATATGTTTGACCACGTCCGCGGTCGGCGGGCGGCCTTTTTCCAGCATCTCCTTGATGAGATAGATGCGGCCGCGCGGGCTATCGAGCTCGTCGCCAAGCAGCACATAGGTCGGGCATGTCGCGGTACAGAAGCCGCAATGGACGCATTTGCGCAAAATCGTGTCGGCCTCGGCGAGGTCAGGGTCGGCGAGCTGGGTTGGGGTGAATTCGGTTTTCATGCCGGCGCCCCCAAAGCGGCGGCACGCGTCATCCGGCCGCGATTAAGAAGGCCTTTCGGATCGAAACTGTGGCGCACCCGCTCAGTCAAGGCCGCCACGCCGCTGTCGAGCGGATGGAACACGTCCACATGCCGTCGCATCTGCTCCGAGGCCCGCAGCAGCATGGCGTGGCCACCGGCGGACGCAACGTGCCGCCGCACCAGTTCCGCATGCGCGTCCCCTTTCGGCGGCAAAGCCGCCCAGATCAGCCCGCCGCCCCAGTCATAAAATACTTCGCCTCCGGCTTCACGCGCGAGATGCTCGCCGAGGACGCTCCCCGATGCCGGCGGGCAGACGATGCGCCATACCGGCCAGGCGCCAAGCGCGCCCTGGGCCGCAAAAGGCTCGGCATCGCGAATACAACGCCAAACCTGCGCGGAAACCTCGTCTTCGAGGATTTCGGCGGCGCCAAACCGCGATAGCACCTTGGCAAGCGAGGCCGCGCGGTGCATGGCCGAGACCGCGATACCTTCCAGCCGCAACAGGGTGAGCGCCTTTTGGGACAATCCGAGGGCGCCGAGCGCGCTTGGCGGCGCGCGCAAGGCGGAGCGCGGCACATGCGCCGCGCCGGAGACGTCAAAGGGGGAACCGAGCGCCGCCGTCATCGCCTCGTTGGCGGTCACCTCGTCAAGCCCGCGCAGCACGAGCGTGCGCTCGCTCTCCGGTTTCGGCACGACCTTCAACGTCACCTCGGTGACAACAGCGAGTGTTCCCCAGGAACCCGCGAGCAGTTTACAAAGGTCATAACCCGTGACGTTCTTCACGACCTTGCCGCCCGCCTTGAAGCTGTCACCGAAACCGGACACCGCGTGAGCGCCGAGCAGATGATCGCGCGCGCCTCCAGCCTGAATCCGGCGCGGTCCCGCAAGCCCCGCGCCGATCATGCCGCCAATGGTTCCGATCGCCGGCGTGCCCAACAGGGGTGAGGTGTCCATCGGCTCGAAAGCCAGGCATTGATTCTTGGAATCGATCAGCGATTTGACATCCGATAACGGCGCGCCCGCTTCGACCGTGATGATCAATTCGTTCGGCTCATAGGATTTGACCGCGTTGAGCGCCGACAGATCGAGCACCGCGTTGGTCGCCATCGGACGGCCGATCGCGCGCTTGGAGCCATGGCCGATAATTTCAAGCGGCTGCTCGCTGGCGATCGCTGCGCGCACCGCCTGCTCGACATCCTTGGCATCGCGTGGTTTCAGAATGTCCACGATAACCTCGCATCGCAACACGGGTCGTCATCGCGAGGAATGAATGCCTCAACGTCGTCATTGCGAGCCAACGGGTCCGCGCAAAGCGCGGCCCGATGACAGGCTCCGCGAAGCAATCCAGAGTCTTTCCGCGACCCCGACTGGATTGCTTCGTCGCGTTGCTCCTCGCAATGACGGTCCGTGATCTGTGCTTTCACGCGCTTCAAAACCTCGGCAGATCGGGAAAAGCGAGCTTGCCGCCATGCACATGCATGCGCCCCAGTTCGGCGCAACGATGCAGGGTCGGAAACACCTTGCCCGGATTGAGAAGCCCCTGCGCATCGAAGGCGCATTTGATCCGCTGCTGCTGATTGAGGTCGATCTCGGAGAACATCTCGCCCATCAAATCGCGCTTTTCGATGCCGACGCCGTGCTCGCCGGTCAAAACGCCGCCGAGTTCGACGCAGGCTTTGAGAATATCGGCGCCGAACGCTTCCGCCCGCTCCATCTCGCCGGGCTGGTTGGCATCGTAAAGAATCAACGGATGCAGATTGCCGTCGCCGGCATGAAAGACGTTGGCGACGCGCAAATCATATTTGACCGACAAATCGCGGATCCGCGCCAGCGCCTTGGGCAGCGCGCCGCGCGGGATGGTCCCATCCATGCAGAGATAATCCGGCGAGATTCGCCCGACGGCTGGAAACGCCGCCTTGCGCCCGGCCCAAAACAAATTGCGCTCGGTTTCCGAATGGGAGATTTGGCAGACCGTCGAGCCGCATTTTTGCGCGATCGCCTCCACCCGCTTGATCAATTCGTCGACTTCGACGGCGGGCCCATCGAGTTCGATGATCAGTAGCGCTTCGACATCGAGCGGATAGCCGGCATGGACGAAGGCCTCGGCGGCGTGGATCGCGGGCTTGTCCATCATCTCCATGCCGCCGGGAATGATGCCGGAGCCGATGATCTCGGCCACGCATTCGCCGGCGGCCTCGACTTGCGCGAAGCCGACCATCATGGCGCGCGCGGTCTCCGGCTTTTGCAGGATGCGCACGGTGACCTCGGTGATGACACCGAGCAGCCCCTCCGAGCCCGTGATCACGCCCATCAGATCGTAACCGGCATTTTCAGCGCATTTGCCGCCGATGCGAAGAATTTCGCCTGTCATCAGCACAATTTCGCAGCCGAGCACATTGTTGGTGGTCATGCCGTATTTAAGACAGTGCACGCCGCCGGAATTCTCCGCGACATTGCCGCCGATCGAACACGCGATCTGCGAGGAGGGATCGGGGGCGTAGTAAAAGCCCGCATGCGCCACCGCCTGGCTGATCGCAAGGTTGGTGACGCCGGGTTCAGTGACCACGGCACGGTTGTCGAAATCGATGTCACGAATGCGCTTGAATTTCCCCAAACCCAACAATACCGCATCCTCAAGCGGCAAGGCGCCGCCGGACAATGACGTACCCGAACCGCGCGGCACCACCTTGATGTTCTGCTCGAAGCAATATTTGAGAACCTTTGAGACCTGCTCCGTAGTGTCCGGCAATACCACCACCATCGGCGGCTGACGATAGGCCATGAGCCCATCGGATTCGTAAGGGATCATTTCGGCCGCCGCGTCGATCACGCCCTCGCCCGGCACGATCGCTCGCAACGCCTCGACGATGGCGGCGCGGCGGGCCAGGACCGCCTGATCGGGGGCGGGCATTTTGATCGACATCCGAGTTCTCCCGCCGTGGCAAAGGATGTGGCGACATTGCCGATTTCTCATGGAGAATCAAGCAAGTCGGCAAAATGCCGCAACGACTCAGTCCCCATAAGATTTAACACCTTGTTCCACAGCCCTTGTCGATCGCCCGCGCGCCATGCGAAAAGCGGCGCCGCCTTTCCCGTCTCAAGCAACGAAGAGCAGAAAATGAAGAAATCGATACTGAGCGCGCTCGTGATCGCCATGGCAACCGCGGCAATGGCGCCGGCCGCGCTGGCGCAAGACGCCGAAGCCGGCAAGGCGTCGTTCAACAAATGCCTAGCCTGCCACGCGATCGGCGAGGATGCCAGGAACAAGGTCGGGCCTCAGCTCAACGGGCTCGATGGCCGCCAAGCCGGGACCGCGCCGGACTATAATTATTCCGACGCCAACAAGAATTCCGGCATCACCTGGAACGAGGCCAATTTCAAGGAATACATCAAGGATCCAAAGGCCAAGGTTCCCGGCACCAAAATGGTATTCGCGGGCGTCAAGAACGAGACCGAGGTGAACAATCTCTGGGCTTACATCTCGAAGTTCGACAAAGACGGCAAGTCGAAGTAACGGGCCGAGGCCTATCGCCGTCATTGCCTGCGACAAACGCAAGGCGTTTGCGCAAGGGAGCGAAAGCGACGAAGCAATCCATCTGACATCTTGTTCGGTGTTGATCTGGATTGCTTCGCGCCGCTCGCAATGACGGGAACAGGCGGGTTTCATATTGTGGACCGGCTGGCCGCGGCGGCCGCCCCATGCGTTTTTCCGATCATCGCTTCGATCTCACTTATCACCAGATCGGGCGCGGCGTTTTGCACCATGTGACCAACACCGGGCAGCACGATGAGTTTTGCGCCAGGGACCGCCGCGGCAAACGGGCGGGAATGGATATCAGTCGATACGGTCTTGTCGGCATCGCCTGAAATCACCACCGTCGGCGCCGAGATTTCCGCATAACGCGGCGCCTGCTCGGCGACGGCCGGTTTCAACCTCACGAGGTCACGGGCGTTGGCGAGAAATTCGCGCGGACGCAGCAAAAGCGCGGTCGCGCTCGCGGCGATAAAATCGTCGGGCATGACCTGGGGCGAGAACACCTCGCGCGCGCCACGCTCCATCAGGAAATAGCCAAGCGGAAGGGTGAGCGTGTAGGCGAGCAAGGGGCCGATCACGGGCTTGGCCACCAGCGCATTGTACCAGCCGACGCCGCCGGGCCAGGGATAGGCAACCGGGGCCAACATCACGAGGCCCGCGACGCGCGCCGGATAATCGAGCGCCATCCGCGCGCCCAACGCGCCGGCCCATGAATGCACCACCAGGATGACCGGACCGACACCGAGCTTCTCCAACGCCTCCTCGATCATGCGGCCTTGGGTGGCCGGCGTGGACGCATCCTCGCCCACAGATGAACTCCAGCCGTGGCTGGGCCGGTCGATCAGGATCACGCGATGATGGACCGCAAGCCTCTCGCCGAGCGGCCAGCGCATGGTTTGCAGATTCGAGCTGGCGCCGTGGATCATCACGATGGGCGGGACGGCCGCCTCTCTTGGCCCGATATCGAGCACGTTCAATGTCGCGCCCGCGACCTCGACCGCCTCACCTTCCGCCGGGAAACGATAGTGAAAAACCAGAACGCCAGCCTGCGTCACCAGCGCCAGCATCAGAAGCGCCGATACAAGGATGATGGGAATCATGCGGGACATCCGGATAAATCGGGAAAGCTACGTGTCTAAAGCGGGATGAAGTTAACTTGAATCGATTTGGGATTCCCAAATCAGGGCATTTCTGATTCACCATGCTGGCTGGGCTGGAGGCCAGCATGGATGGGCAAGCCTTATTCTTTGGATCTTCGGAAG
>DATGJS010000381.1:0-5735 GCA_035295025.1 Bradyrhizobium sp. | reverse complement strand
GCTCCGGTTTCGGGCGCGCGCTGAAGGCGATCCGCTCCGACCAAATGGCGGCCGCCGCGCTCGGCATCAACACCGTGCGCACCAAGCTTGTTGCCTTCATGATCAGCGTGACGCTGGCCTCAATGGCGGGAAGCTTCTACGCGTTCTTCTTCAATTTTCTGGCGCCGGAAATGGTCGGCACGTCCCGTTCGCTCGAACTGGTCGCGATGCTGATCATCGGCGGCGAGAGCACGCTTTTGGGCGGCCTGTTCGGCGCGCTGTTATTGACGTTGTTGCCTGTGATTTTCGCGCCGCTTGCGATTTACAAGACGTTTGCTTCCGGCGCGCTTCTCGTGGCGAGCTTCCTTTATCTGCCGCAAGGGCTTTATGGCGGCCTGGTGAAAATCCTGATGTCGCTTTTTCGTCCGCGCAGGGATGGGGCCGCAAAATCGGTGGCGCAACGTCAGGGGCGGGCCCCATGACCGCCATCGATCTGCGGGCACCGGAAAGTGAGCACGCGATTTTGAGCGTGCGCGGTCTCGTCAAAAGCTTTGGCGGCCTCAAAGCCATCAACGATGTGTCGTTTGAGGCGCAGGCGCAACAGGTCACCGCGCTGATCGGCCCGAACGGCGCCGGCAAGACCACGGTCTTCAATTTGATCACCAACATCCTGCCCAAGGATGCAGGAAAAGTGATGTTCCTCGGGCGCGATCTGTCCGGCCTGTCGGCGGTGAAGATCGCCGAACTCGGATTAATCCGCACTTTTCAGTCGGCGCGCGTGTTTCCCGGCATGACGGCGATCGAAAACGTGATGGTCGGCGGCCACAGGCTCGCCGCGCATTCGTTGCCGAGCCAGAGCTTTTGGCTGCGCGGGGCACGCGACGAGGAGCGGCACTTGCGCCGCCGCGCCGAGGAAATGTTGGAACTGGTCGGGCTTTTATCTTTTGCGCAATCGCATGCGAGCGAATTGCCGATGGGCGCGCAAAAATTGCTCGAGGTCGTGCGCGCGCTGATGGCGCGGCCGAAATTGCTTTGCCTGGATGAGCCGGCGGCGGGCCTCAACGACACCGAAACGCGGGAGCTGGCGAATTTATTGCGCGCGATCCGAAGCCTCGGCATTCCCGTTTTGATCGTCGAACACAATATGGCGCTGGTGATGGGTGTGGCCGACCGTATCGTCGTGATCGATTCCGGCAACCTCATCGCCGCGGGAACGCCGGGCGAGATTCAAAACAACAATCGGGTGATCGAGGCTTATCTGGGACGTGACGATGCCGCTTCTTGAACTCAAATCGGTGAGCATCGGATATGGTCACCATCCTGTGCTCGAAGACATCCATCTCACGCTCGATCGTGGCGAGATCGTCACGTTGCTGGGCGCGAACGGCGCCGGAAAATCGACGCTGGCGAAAGCCGTCTCCGGTTTGCTGCGCACATCGAGCGGCGCCATTCTTCTCGACGGCGCGCCGATCGAGGCCTTGCCGCCGGCCGAACGCTTGCGTCGTGGGATCGCGCATGTGCCGGAAGGGCGGCAGATTTTCGCCGGCATGACGGTGGCCGAAAATCTCGAACTGGGCGCTTACGCGCGCTCCAAGGCCGATTATGCCGGCCAGTTGGAGGCGGTCTGGGCCCTGTTTCCGCTGCTGCGCCAGCGCAAGAACGATCTCGCGGGGAATTTTTCCGGCGGGCAACAGCAGATGCTCGCGATCGCGCGCGGGTTGATGGCCAAGCCGAAGCTTCTTGTGCTCGACGAGCCGTCGCTCGGCGTGGCGCCGCTGCTGGTCGCCGAAATCTTTCGCCTGATCGTGGCCTTGCGCGAACAAGGCATCACGATCCTGCTCGCGGAACAAAACGCGCGGGCTGCGCTCTCGATCGCCGATCGCGGCTATGTATTCGAGCAGGGCAGGATCGCGCTGTCGGGTTCGGCCAGGGATTTGTTGAACTCGCCCGAAATCGCGGAACGTTATCTCGGGGTTGGCGGCGCGGCCGAGGCGGTGGAGGCGGAAGCGGCTGCGCTCGCCGCGCGGCTGCGAAACGTATTATTTCCCGCTGCGGGGGGGACGTAGGTTTGCGGTGTCGAGTTTGCATGTCGTCATTGCGAGGAGCGCGAGCTCCGAAGCAATCCAGAGTCTTTATCTGGAGAGGGCTAGAGCATGATCCGGAAAAGTGTGAAGCGGTTTTCCCTCGCGACAAACGCCAAAGGCGTTTGCGCGGAGATCATGCTCAAACAAAGAATTAAAGCGCGATGACGATTCATCCAAATCTCATCGCGCTTTAGATTGCTTCGCTTTCGCTCGCAATGACAACAGTAAGAGGAGCTAAAGACCATGGCCTTGATCCGCATCGAGCCGAAGCAGGATACGTCATCCGGCCTTTATTACGTGGAAATCTTTCATCCCGCGGAAGCCGAGCAGCCCTTTGTCACGACGGAGCCGCGCTACAAGACGGCGGCCGCGGCCGAAAACGATGTGATCGCGATCATCGCGACGCGGGCGAATAATCCGGTTGGATTATGAAATCTGCCATCGTAGCTCCACCTCTTGTCCTGTCTTGGCCGATTCCAGAATCGCCAGGCAAATTTCGAGCGTCGCTAACCCCCATGCGCCGGAATGCAGGGGCTGCGTATCCGACATCACCGCGTCGTAAAATTCGTCGACGACCTCGCCGCGCGGAATTTTTGGTGGCGGGATTTCTTCCGTGAAGCGCCTCTCATCGCCATAGACCATGACGCCGTGCGGCATCGGGCGCAAATCGGCGCGTTCGCAACTGACGAGGACGAAGCCGAAATGATGGTGAGAGGTGTCCTGCTCGATGGAAAACGCATCGCGGCCTGATGGACCGTAAGCGCGGGCATTTTTCAGCGCGATTTCTTCGGCGGGCGTTGCCGCTTTCGTCAGGTTTTGGCGGGCGCGGCCGTAAGCCGCCTCGCTATCGCGCCTTTGTCCGAGTTCGCCCCGCCAGCCCATGAATTCGTCGCTGTCGAAATGCGCATAGCCGCTATAGGTGAGCGAAGCGAATGCGCCGCCCTCAAATTTGATTTGGACGGTGTAGGCGCCTTCGGTGGGGCGTTGTGGGTCCCATTTGCCGGTCAGCGCGCGGACGGATATCGCTTTGCTACCTGCGAGCAAACGGACGATGTCCACTTGATGCGCGGCCTGGCTGAACACCACGCCGCCGCCCTGGCTGGTATCGAGTTCCTCGGGCCGGCGCGGGCGATATAGAAAGTCGGTGAAATTCAGCGCGTTGATCATGCGGACGCGGCCATATGCCCCGCTTTGGATCATGGCCCGAGCGCGCAGATAAGGCAGATTGAAACTGTGGCTGTGGCCGATCAGAAGCTTGATGCCGGCGTCCTTTGCCGCCGCGATCATCGCCTTGCCATCTTCGATTCGTAGCGCCATCGGCTTTTCGACCATTACATGCTTGCGGTATTTGGCGGCGCATTTCACGTGATCGAGGTGAAACTGATGCGGGGAAGCGATGTAGACGGCCGTGACCTCGGGATCGGCGCATAGAGCTTCGGCGTCTTCAAAAACCTTGGCGCTGAATTCGCTCGCGAAACGCTCGCGCGCGTCCGCGCGCGGGTCGCTTGCCGCCACCATCCGGATGCGGGGATCGGCCATGAAGGTCGGCAGCATCAGCGTAAACGCGCGGCCGAGACCGATCACACCGAGTTTGAGCGGTTCGCTCATGAGCATCTCGCTTTCGTTAGAGGTCCAACGTCAGGGAGGGCGATTTCGCGCGCGACACGCAGATCATCATTTCGTGCTTTTTCTCGGTGTCGGA
Source organism: Bradyrhizobium sp. (assembly GCA_035295025.1). GTDB lineage: Bacteria > Pseudomonadota > Alphaproteobacteria > Rhizobiales > Xanthobacteraceae > Bradyrhizobium. Next base: position 1,970 of record DATGJS010000381.1, on the reverse strand, counting down.
GAGCACGAGGTCGCGATGGTCAACCTCGCCCTCGGTAAAGCGGCAGCGGCAGGTGCCGCAGGTGCCGCTTTCGCAGGAACTCGCCAGCACGTGGCCATGGCGGCGAAGCGTATCGAGAATCGAGACCTGGGGGGCGATCTCATAATTCTTTCCGCTTTTGGCAAGCCTCACCTCGAACGCCGTGTCGTCGGCCCGGGGCGCGGCGGCGCCGGCGAAATCCTCGAAATGCACCGCCGTGTCAGGCCAATGGCCGGTCATGTCGCGCACCGCGTCCATCAGGCTGCGCGGCCCGCAGCAATAAAGATGAGCGCCGCGCGGCTCTTCCAATACCGGCCACAGATCGTAGGCCTGATCGGGATCGCCATGGTCATGGTGAAGCACGGCCTTGCCCTCGAATTCGTTTGAAGAAAATTCCTCGCGAAAGGCCATCGCCTGAGATGTCCGCGTAAAATAATACAGCATGAAATTGGTTTTGCCGTGTCGCAGGCAATGCAGGACCATGGCGCGGATCGGCGTAATGCCGATGCCGCCGGCGATGAAAATAAATCGTTTGGGCTCGGATGTCGCCATTTCGAATTCGTTGGCCGGCGGCGCGGCGATGATCGTGTCGCCTTCCTTGACATCCCCAGTGAAACTCAGCGAACCGCCACGGCCCGAAATCTCCTGCTTGACCGCGATCACATAGCGCTCGCGCTCGGCGCAATCGTTGCAGAGCGAGTAACGCCGCTTCTGGCCTGAGGGCGCCGTCACGGTGATGTGAGAGCCCGGCGTGAAGGGCGGCAGCTCGCCGCCTTCGCGCGCGCGCAGCTCGAACAGGAAAACGCCGTCGGCGATCTCCTGCTTCTTCTTCACCGTCAGAATCATCTCCCGCGAATCGGGACCCTCATTCATGTCGTCCTCGTGACATCGCGCCCGCGCCCGATAATACTTAGCTTGCTAAGCGAACCGCGCAACCTTGAAATCGATCGAACGCGCGATCTTTCGGCGCTTCGGGATTTTCCCGCGGGAATCGGATATGCCATCTCCATTTTAAAGGAACGCAAAAGAGGCACCTTTGACGACAAGGAAGCCGGCAGCATCCGCCAAGAGCCGAACAGGTGCCAAATCCGCCGGCAAGGCGGTGGATTTTCCGATTGTCGAGAGCGTCGGGTACCAGATTCGCGCCACCCATCGCGCCTTGCAGCGGGTTCTTTTGCTCAAGATCGAGCCTTACGGCATCACGCTCGGCATGTGGTATTTCCTCCGCGCGCTTTGGCACGAGGACGGCTTGACCCAGCGTGAACTGTCCAACCGCGCCGGCACCATGGAGCCGACTACGCTGAGCGCCATCCTGATCATGGAAAAAAGAGGCCTAGTCCGGCGCGTCAGGGACAAGGCCGACCGTCGGAAATGGCATATTCATCTGACGGCCAGGGGACGGACGCTCAAGGCCAGACTCATTCCGCTCGCCCGGGGCGTGGTGGATATGGCGGTGCAAAATCTCTCCCCGGAGGAGGTCGCCCGCTTACTTGAGGGGTTGGCGGAGGTGCAAAAGAGCCTGCATGCCAGCTTGGGCCGGCTCGATAAAACGAGCGCCAAAGCGGCCGAATAGCGTGCGTCGATTCAGGCCTGATCTGCGCGCAATACCTATAGGCAATGGTTTGCGACGCCGCTATGCTCCGCCGCCCGATGGAGGAAAGCATATGGCAAAACTCAATATCAACGGAACAATGAGGGATGTCTCGGCGGAGGCCGACACGCCCTTGCTGTGGGTCATTCGCGAGCATGTCGGTCTGACCGGCACCAAATATGGCTGCGGCATCGCTCAATGCGGCGCCTGCTCGGTTCATTTCAACGGCGAGGTGCAGCGCTCCTGCCAGATCCCGCTCGGCGATATTAAGGAAACCGACGTCATCGTCACGATCGAGGGTCTTTCGGCCTCTGCCTCGCACCCGGTGCAGAAGGCCTGGGCCGCGGTCGATGTGCCCCAA
>DATGJS010000380.1:0-2661 GCA_035295025.1 Bradyrhizobium sp. | reverse complement strand
ACCTTGTACCCGGAACAGGCCAAGCCTAGGCTCCTCAAAAGCGCGCGACGCCCAACTCAAGGGCCGCGCCGATGTTGGGAGCGACGCCATGCGATTACAGTTTGTACTTGTCGTGGCTTTGGGGGCCACGAGCTTTGCCGCGCCTTGTGCGCGTGCGCAAATCTCCGACGATGTCGTTAAAATCGGCGTGCTCAACGATCAAACCGGCCTTTATGCCGATCTCGGCGGCACCGTGCTCGGCAAGCCCATCGAGATCGTCTTTGCCGACCATCAGAACAAGTCCGATATCGGCGTGGCGATCGCGCGGGAACCACATCGCGGGCGCGGTCGGCAGCACTCCGGCTGCCCGCTGGTCATGTGTTGATTGGCTCCAATGACCACCAGACGTATTACGCTCAGCTTTGACAACGGCCCGACACCGGGGGTCACCGAACGCGTGCTCGACATTCTGGGGCAAGCGCGGATTCTGACGACGTTCTTCGTCATCGGACGGAATCTGGATAAATCCGCAAGCGCCGCCAGCCTGATGAAACAGGCGCATGCCGCGGGCCATTGGATAGGCAATCACACGCTGTCGCATACGGTCGCATTGGGGGACCGGCCCGAGCTCGACTATGCGGTGAGTGAGATCGAAGGGGCGCAGCAGCGCATGGGACAATGCTCACACCCCGAAAAACTGTTTCGACCCTATGGAAACTCTGGCCTTCTCGGACCCCATCTCCTGAGCCGGGCGGCTCTCAATTTCCTTGTCATGCAACGATACAGGACGGTCATCTGGAATAACGTACCGGGAGATTGGAAGGACCCGGATAGATGGGTCGATGGCTGTATCGCGCGGGTTTCAGCTCAGGCTTGGAGCGTCGTGGTGCTGCATGACATTGAGGGTGGTTGTCTGGCGCGTCTGCCGGAACTCCTTCGCCGGCTCGAAGATATGGGCGTCATTTTTGAGCAGGACTTCCCGGACACGGTCACCCTCACACGGGCCGGCAGGATTGTCAGTCTCCCGGAAAATTACCTCGCCGGATAAAGCGCGATGAGATTTGGTTGGATCGTCATCACGCTTTATTCCTTGATCGGGCGTGGTTTACGCTCAACCGCTTGTGCATGTGAACCATGAACGCCATGCCGAACAGCGGCGTCGCCAAATTGACGATCGGAATCGAAACAAAGGCCGCGATGACGAGTCCAGCCGTGAACACGGTGGCGGCGTTCGCTTTACGCATCGCCTTGGCTTCCTCGGGTGGACGAAAGCGCATGGCCGCGAGTTCGAAATATTCCCGGCCCAACAGCCAAGCGGTGGCGAGAAAGAAGATGAGAAAACCCGCGCCGGCCAAAAATACGAAAGGCAACGCGATCAGATAAACGAGGATCGTCAGCGCCGCGGTCTTGACCCCTTCGGGGATCGCGAGCGAAAGCGGCAGCGCGATGCCGGGCGGCTCCGCCGGATAATGCGTGCGCTCGACATGGCCGGCGACCTCATCGACAAAGATGCTTGCAACGAGCGATGTGATCGCGGGCATCAACAACACCGCGCCGAACACGATGCCGAGGCCGGCCGCAATCGAGATGATCCAGGCCAGAATATGAAGCGGCATCTGGAACGAGGGACCGAGCACCGCTTCGGTCCAAACCTCGCCTGAGGTTGCGAGAAAGCCCAACAGCCGTTGCAGCCCGATCGCGAGGACGACGATCAGCACCAGCGCCATGGCGATCGAGCGCCATAAAATCGAACGCATCGGTGGCGACAGCATTTGCGACAGCGCCTTGATGGCCGCATCCAGCATCGACTTTCCCTTCCGCGTGAAGCCTCGCGAGAGGTAGACATGTCGGGACTGTTCGGCAAGTGCCGCAATCATTCGCCCGCGGCCAAGTGCCGATGCGACGCGTCGGCCATCTATCAATGATGGCCCGCGATTATTTATCGAGCTGGAAGCGGCGCCTCTTGGTCAACCGCTTCAGGAGCAAGCGACGGCGATTTGACCGGCTCTGGAAACACGCCAAATTGGCCCGCTACCTCCGCGAGCGGCTTTTGTTTGTCGGCCCAATGTAACGCGGTGTAGTCGAACCCCTGCACGATGGTGGGTTTGACGATTTCGAAATAGGGCGAAATGTCGAAATCGCGCGGCATGTAGAGCGACGAATCTCGGATGTGGAGAATTTCACGCCGGGCCTGCCGTGAGCCGGCCCGCGTGATTTTGGGCAGGATCGGATAACGCACGGCGTCGAAGGCTTGCGCAATCAAGGCCGAGCAGATGATCTTGGTCGGGTCGCCCGAGCCGAACGCAATCATCCGCCGCCGCCAGCGCTGCGGGATCGGCAACGGTATCAAATAGCGCATCAGGTCGAGAATATTCTTGGTGTCGTAGCCGAAGCCGATCCGGTTGATCGCGTAGCGGCACACCGTGGTGCGATCCTCATAGGTCAGGCCGACCGGCCGGCACAGGCGCGTGTGATAGGCGAAATATTTCGACAGCGGCGCCGACGTGACGCCCTCGCCGATATTGGCTTCGATCAGCACATGCGGTTCGCCGTTGACGTCCGTCGCGCCATCGATCGGACCGACGTAAAGCGCGGCATGGGACCATGTCGATTGGGTGAGGTATTTGATGATGCCGGAAACGCGGTTATTGCCCTCGACCAGCAACACGTCGCCCGGTTGGA
>DATGJS010000379.1:0-5936 GCA_035295025.1 Bradyrhizobium sp. | reverse complement strand
GAGAAGTCACCCGGCCATGCACTCAAGGCCGGCGATGTCGTCACGGTCGGGCTGGATCGCTCCGTGCGTGTGCTCAAGGTGATCGGGTTTGCCGAGCGGCGGGGCGATGCGGCCTCTGCGCGCCTGCTCTATGTCGATTTGCAGGACCCAAAGGGCTAGCGGAGTGGATCGGCGCGGAATGACTATCTGCCCTCGTGCAGCCGGGTCGCCTGATCGCCTGCATTCCCTTGCAGCGCAGTGCTTCCTGCGCTACGCAACCTCTTAAAATCGATCTGTTTCCGGAGCCTTGGATGACTTACGTCGTCACTGAAGCCTGCATCAAATGTAAATATACCGACTGCGTCGAAGTCTGCCCCGTGGATTGCTTTTACGAGGGCGACAACATGCTGGTCATCCATCCGGACGAGTGCATCGATTGCGGCGTGTGCGAACCCGAATGTCCTGCCGATGCCATCAAGCCGGACACGGAGCCGGGACTGGAAAAATGGCTTGAGGTGAACACCGAATATGCCAAGAGCTGGCCGAATATTACCCAAAAGAAGGAATCCCCCGCCGATGCCAAGGATTTCGAGGGGGTAGAGGACAAATTTGAGAAATATTTTTCTCCAAAGCCCGGTACCGGCGATTGATCGCGAAGGGACAGATGGCCCCGGCTGACGGTCAAGGGCTGTGCCGTCCAAAATCGCCCGCTGCCTTAACCGTATTGCGCATCAATTTGTGCTAATCGCCGCGTAAATGGCGCTGGCGAGGCATAAATCATTGATTTTTGCGGGAAATGTGCTATATTGGCGCATTAACCAGGCGAACCCGGTCGTCCGTTGTGTTGGCCCCCGCAGGTTCCCGTGAAAACATCGAACAGGGGCGTGGCAGTTCCGCGCGCAGGCTGTGTCACAAAAAACGCGTACCAAGAGTACCTCAAAGACATCCAAAAAAGCCGCCGCAGTCGTGAGCCGTGGTGCCTCCAAGAGCCGTGCCCGGACGTCGGGAGCGGATTCGCGGAAAGCCGCCAAGGTCTCGGTCGCCAAGTCCTCAAAAAATAAAAGAAGCTCAATGCCGAATAAGACTGCAAAAACTGCCGCGAAAGCGACCGGTGCGAAGGCTCCTGCTTCGAAGGTCGCCGCCTCCAAGACCGCTCAAAAGGCTCCTTCCCACAAGACCCCTGTGAACAAAACGGCCGCGGCTCCCAAGGTTGTCGCCAAGCCGGTTGTTGCCGCCAAAGCGCCGGTCGCCGCCAAGCCCGCGGCAAAGCCGGTTGTCGCGCCCCAGCGTGTCGAGGACAAAAAGCCGCTGACCCAGCGCCAAGGCTTCAAGACCAACGAGTTCGTGGTTTATCCCGCCCATGGGGTGGGTCAGATTTTGGCCATCGAAGAGCAGGAAATCGCCGGCGCCAGGCTTGAACTGTTCGTCATCAATTTCATCAAGGACAAGATGACCCTTCGGGTGCCGACGGCCAAGGTCGCCAATGTCGGTATGCGCAAGCTGTCGGAACCGGTTTTGGTGAAGAAGGCGTTGGAAACCCTCAAGGGCCGCGCCCGCGTCAAGCGCACGATGTGGTCGCGCCGCGCGCAGGAATACGAAGCCAAGATCAATTCGGGTGACATCGTTGCGATCGCCGAAGTGGTGCGCGATCTCTACCGCTCCGAATCCCAGCCGGAGCAGTCCTACAGCGAACGTCAGTTGTATGAGGCCGCTCTTGACCGCCTGTCGCGCGAAATTGCCGTCGTGCAGCATGTGACGGAAACCGAGGCGGTGAAGGAAATCGAGAGTCAACTCGCCAAGAGCCCGCGCCGCGGCGCCAAAGTCGAGGTCGAAGCCGAAGGTGAGGCCGATACCGACGCCGACGGCGATGATGCGGCGGTGGCAGACGAAGCCGCGTAAGCCAATCCAGCCAATGAATCGAAAAAGCCCGGTCGATGAGACCGGGCTTTTTGTTAAAACGCGCTACCTCGTCATTGCGAGGAGCGTGAGCTCCGAAGCAATCCATTCTTTCTTTTCCGGCGCAAATGGATGGCTTCGCGGAGCCTGTCATCGGGCGTGCATTTGCGCGACCCGTTGGCTTGGCCGGGACGACCAAATTGAAATCTCGCGCATTCATCGAGATCCCCGGTTCGCTGCTCGATCGCGCCCTCTGATGCGCAATTGCGCATCAGAGATGACACCTTCGCACGTCAATCCACCACGATCTTGACGCGGTCGCGCGCCTTGACCTGCGCATGCGCTTCGAGGCCGTTGAGGATGCGAAAGCGCTCCGCCGGACGATCGACGCCGGCCATGCGATGCGACAAGGATTCCACGGTGTCGCCCGGCTGCACATTGATCACCTTGATGCGCAGCGGCCGCGCCGCCTGGATTTCATCGAGCGTCAGCCGGCGAAAAGAATTGACGGTTTCGCGCGCATTGCGCTCGCTTTCGGTGGTCTTCTGCTTGGCGGCAAAGATGAAGCGGTAGACATCGCTGCCGAAGCGCAGCGCATAGACCTTGAATTGCCATTGGTCGCCATGGGCGATCGCGGAAGCCGCCGGAAAGCCGTTGACATTGATGTCCTCGGTCGAGGCCTTGTCGACATTCTCCATCCAGCCGGAATTGAGGTAATCGCCGAGCGACTGTTCGGCCGGCACCCGCACGACGTCGAAGCGCATCGCCTGCGTGCCGCCCTCGCGCACGCCGATCACCGCCTGCGCGGTATTGTCGAGCGTGAAGTTTTCCGGCGCCATGAAGGTGAAGCCGAGCTTGGGATGCAGGAAACGCCGCCCGCGCACGAAGCCCTCGCTCGGGTCTTCGCCATAGACGATGTTGTCGATCGCGGCGAGATAGCTGTCGCGGTCGCGCTCGCTGGTATCGGCGGCGGCGTAGCGCCGCGCGCTGTTCTGAGCGTTCGCCACGCGCTCGGGCGTTGCCGGGTGCGAGGACAGGAAGTCCTGCGCGCGGGGATCGATCGACGTCTTTCCCGCTTTCAATTCGGCGTTGTGTTCCATCGCCGACAAAAACCGCGCCGCGCCATAGGGATCGAAATGGGCGCGCGCCGAGATGCCAACCCCGATGCCGTCGGCGTCGAGCTCCTGGTTGCGTGAGAAACTCGCCATCGTCAGCTTGGATTTGGCCAGCGCAAGCGCGGTCAATTCCGGGTCGTTGCTCCATTCGGTCATGACGGCGGCCTCGCGCGCTTTGTTTTCGCGTATCGAGGCGTGTCTTGCCAGCACATGCGCCATCTCATGGCTCAACACCGATGAGAGTTCCGACGTATCGCAGGCCAGCGCAATCAGGCCGCGTGTCACATAAAGCTGACCGGTCGGCAGCGCAAAGGCGTTCACCGCGCCGGAGTTAAGGATCGTTACTTTATAGGGTTGATCGGGTTGGTCGGAAGCGGCGACCAGGCGGTCCACGGTTTTGCCGATCAGCGCTTCCAATTTCGGATCGTCATAGGCGCCGCCATAGGAGGAGAGGATGCGCTCATGTTCCTTTTCGGCCGCGGGGCTTTGAGCGACCGCGCGGCTCGGCTTGGAGGCGCTTGGAGCGGCGGGCAGGGCGGTTTGAAAACGCGTGATATCGCCGCAAGCCGCGAGCAGGAAGCCCGCGCCCAACAACAATATCACCGATCTCAAGCCATCGCGCCCCACGCGGCGGGTTGGTATCGGCGGCTTCACATCGACAAGCGACATCATGTTCATCGATTTGCTGGTGCCTTTGAGTGCGAAACGCTCTCATTCCCCTCGACGAGCTCGATTTGTCCCGCCCGAAGCACTTCAATGCGTGGCCCCAAACGCGCCTCCACAATTCCCCGGACACGGACGCGTTTGTTTTCCAAAGCCTTCGGCACGAGCCCGCCTGCCTCCAAATTGGCGAGCGCCCGCCTTGGAATAGTCACAGCAAAGTCCCGTGTCCAGTTTCGTCCAAAATTCAGATAGGTGACCGCCCCCGCCTGGCGGACGGACAAGACCTTGCCTTCGACCAGCGTCAAACGCCCCATCCCGGCCAAAATATCGCCCGGACTTTCGGTGTTTTTTATGGCCCCGGGATCGGCCCAGATGCCTCTTTTGGCCTCCCGCGCTTCGGTTTCGGCAGCCAGAAGGGTCGCGGCGCAGGCCTTATCCGTCACGGCGGCGGTAAGGATGGCTTCGCCCCGCGTCAGAAGTTCCACCTGGACCAGGGTTTCGGACGGCAGGAGCCATACAAAGGCGTGCTGCCGGCCATAGCGATCGGGCGTGTCGTCGCTGCCGCTCAGGCGAACATCCCGGCCATCCAGCATCGCAGCCAGGACCCGCGGGAATTTTTCCGGCGCGGCCGCTTCGATTCCCTCAAGCCGGATCTCCCGCCCATCGTGCAGGCGAAAACCGCGGCCATCGACGATGCCGACGACGCGCCCTTCGCCCTGGGCCTCGAAAGCGCATCCGGCGGCGAAGATTGGGTCCGCGGCGGAGAAGAGAAAAACAATGGCGGCAAGAATGGTAGCAAGTGCGATTTTCATGGGAGCGCCGGCCGCTTGCCGCTGCGATAGGCTTACGGCATGATCGCGGCAACAGAAATGGCTGCTGCGTTGCAATGCGGCGGGATCGGGGAGGGAAGTGGACATGAAACGGATTCTATCCGGTTTGCTATCTGGTTTTCGTACCAGTTTTTTTGGCGTGATGCTGTCGCTGATCGCAACAGTCGCGCTGGCGCAAGGCAAGCCGCCGCTCAAGCTTGGCGGCATCCTCGATATGTCCGGGCTTTATGCCGATATCACCGGCGCTGGCGCCGAGATGGCGGCGAAAATGGCGGCGGAAGATTTCGGCGGCGAGGTATTGGGCCGCAAGATCGAAATCATCGCGGCCGACCACCTCAACAAGGCCGACCTTGCCGCCAATATCGCCCGCGACATGCTCGACAATCAAGGCGTCGAGATGATCTACGACGTGGCGGCTTCCGCGACCGCGCTTGCCGCCGGCGAGATCGCAAAAGCGCGCAACAAGATCATCATGTTCAACGGACCGGGCTCGATCCGTCTCAGCAACGAAGCCTGCGGCCCTTACACGATTCACTACGTCTTCGATACCTATGCGCAGGCCAATGTGACGGGACTGGCCGCGGTCAAGCAAGGCCTCGATAGCTGGTTCTTCATCACGGTCGATTACGCCTTCGGTCAGGATTTGGAAAAAGACACGGCCAATGTCGTGTTGAAATCCGGAGGCAAGGTATTGGGTAACGTCCGCCATCCGCTCAACACGTCGGACTTCTCGTCCTATCTTCTTCAGGCGCAGGCTTCCAAAGCCAAGGTGATCGGGCTTGCCAATGCCGGCGGCGACACCATCAACACGATCAAACAGGCGGCTGAATTCGGCATCGCGAAGGGCGGCCAGAAATTGTCGCCGCTGCTTGTCTTTGTCACCGATATCGACAGCGTCGGGCTTGAGACCGCGCAAGGCTTGCTGCTTTCGGAAGCCTTTTATTGGGACCTTAACGACGAAACCCGCGCCTTTTCCAAGCGCTTTATGGAGCGGGTGGGGCGGGTGCCGAGCGCGGCGCAAGCCGGCGTCTATTCCTCGGTGCTGCATTATCTGAAGGCGGTGAAGGCGGCCGGCACCACCGATGCCGCTTCCGTCATGAAGATCATGAAGGAGACGCCGATTAACGACATGTTTGCCAAGAATGGGCGGATCCGCGAAGACGGCCGCATGGTGCATGATATGTATTTGTTCGAGGTCAAGAAGCCTTCCGAGTCGAAAGGCCGCTGGGATGATTACAAATTGCTCGCGACCATTCCCGGCAACGAGGCCTTCCAGCCGCTCGATCAATCGCGGTGCTCGTTGGTGAAGAAATGACTGCGTGACGATATCACGCAGTCATTCCGGGGCGCGAATGAAATGAGCGAACCCGGAATCTCGAGATTCCGGGTCTGGTGCTAACGCACCATCCCGGAATGACGGAATAAGACCAACAACAACAAAGGCACCACTCAT
>DATGJS010000378.1:0-12911 GCA_035295025.1 Bradyrhizobium sp. | reverse complement strand
ATCCAGGTGCTTTGCCGCCGGCAGAAGAACAATCCGCTGTTCGTCGGCGAGGCCGGCGTCGGCAAGACCGCAATTGCCGAAGGTCTCGCCAAGCGGATCGTCGACAGCGAGGTGCCGGAAGTTCTTTCCGCCGCCACGGTGTTTTCGCTCGACATGGGCACGCTGCTCGCCGGAACACGCTATCGCGGCGATTTCGAGGAGCGGCTGAAGCAGGTGTTGAAGGAACTCGAAGCGCATCCGAACGCGATTCTGTTCATCGACGAAATCCACACTGTGATCGGCGCGGGCGCGACCTCCGGCGGCGCGATGGACGCCTCCAACCTGCTCAAGCCGGCCTTGGCCTCGGGCACCATCCGCTGCATGGGCTCCACCACTTACAAGGAATACCGCCAGCATTTCGAGAAGGATCGCGCGCTGGTGCGGCGTTTCCAGAAGATCGACATCAACGAGCCGACGGTGGAAGACGCGATCGCGATCCTCAAGGGGCTTAAGCCTTATTTCGAGGATTATCACCGGCTGAAATACACCAATGAGGCGATCGAGGCCGCGGTGCAATTGTCGTCGCGCTACATCCACGACCGCAAATTGCCGGACAAGGCGATCGACGTGATCGACGAATCCGGCGCGGCGCAGATGCTGGTTACGGAGAGCAAGCGCAAGAAGACCATCGGCATCAAGGAAATCGAAACCACCATCGCCACCATGGCGCGCATTCCGCCCAAGAGCGTGTCGAAGGACGACGCCGAGGTGCTCAAGCATCTCGAACAAACCTTAAAGCGCGTGGTGTTTGGCCAAGACAAGGCGATCGAGTCGCTCTCGGCATCGATCAAGCTCGCGCGCGCGGGCTTGCGCGAACCGGAGAAGCCGATCGGCTGCTATCTGTTTTCGGGTCCGACCGGCGTCGGCAAGACCGAAGTCGCCAAGCAATTGGCGGCCTCGCTCGGCGTTGAGTTGCTGCGCTTCGACATGTCCGAATATATGGAGCGGCACACGGTGTCGCGCCTGATCGGGGCGCCCCCCGGCTATGTCGGATTCGATCAGGGCGGTCTTCTGACCGACGGTGTCGATCAGCATCCGCATTGCGTGGTGCTGCTCGACGAAATCGAGAAGGCGCATCCCGACCTCTACAACGTGCTGTTGCAGATCATGGATCATGGCCGGCTCACCGATCACAATGGCAAGCAGGTCAATTTCCGCAACGTGATCCTGATCATGACGACGAATGCGGGCGCGGCCGATCTGGCCCGCCAAGCGTTCGGTTTCACCCGCAACAAGCGGGAAGGCGATGACCACGAGGCCATCAACCGGCAATTCGCGCCGGAATTCCGCAACCGGCTTGATGCCGTCGTATCGTTTGCGCATCTCAATGCCGAGGTGATCGGCATGGTGGTGGAGAAGTTCGTGCTTCAGCTCGAGGCGCAGCTTGCCGACCGCGACGTCACGATCGAACTGTCCGAACCGGCCAAGGCCTGGCTGGTGCAGCATGGCTATGATGAGCAGATGGGCGCGCGGCCGATGGCGCGCGTGATCCAGGAGCATATCAAAAAGCCGCTCGCCGATGAGGTTTTGTTCGGCAAGCTCAAGGGCGGCGGTCATGTTCGCGTCGTCCTGGTCAAGGACGAAGCGGAACAAGAAAAGATCGGATTCGATTTTGTCGAAGGGCCGGTCACGCCGAAGCCGGAGAAATTGCCGGGCGCGCGCAAGCGCCCCGTGACGCGCAAGCCGAAGCCAAGCGGTCCCAATAGTGGGGGCGGGTCAAAAGGTCCGGCTTCGCGAGGGCCGTTGGTCAAGGTCTAAAGCGGTTGACATCAACCCTTGGGAAAGCCGGCGTGTCGCAAGACCTGCCGGCTTTCTTATTGGAAGGTAGCAAGCCAGGCGGGGAAGTAAACATGATCATCGAAAATCAGGCCATGGTAACGGACGCGGTCTTGGAAGCCGTCTCCCGCGTCGATGATCCGCGTTTGCGCGAAATATTGGGTGCCCTGGTTCGGCATCTGCACGGGTTCGTGCGTGAGGTTCATCTCACTGAACGCGAATTTGGCGGGGCCGTGCGGATCATCGCGGGTCTGGGACAGAAGACCACGGCTTCGCATAATGAAGTGGTGTTGATGGCGGGCTCGCTCGGCGTGTCGTCGCTGCTCTGCCTGCTCAACAACGGCAATCAGGGGCAGAGCGAAACCCAGGCCAATATGCTCGGTCCGTTCTGGCGGGACGACCAGCCATTATGCGCAAGCGGCGACACGCTGGTGCGCTCGCCGACGCCAGGTCCCAAACTGTTCGTTTCGGTTTTGCTCGAAGATGCGAGTGGCCGACCGATTCCGGGCGCGGAGGTCGATGTTTGGCATTCCTCGCCGGAAGGGCTTTATGAGAACCAGGACCCCAAACAGGCCGAGATGAATTTGCGCGGCCGGTTTGTCTCCGACGAAAACGGGCGCTTTAATTTTCGCAGTGTCAAGCCGGCGGGTTATCCGATTCCCGTCGATGGTCCCGTGGGCGAATTGGTGCGCGCCACCCGCCGTCACAATTTTCGTCCCGCTCATCTGCACTTCATGGTCTTCAAGCCCGGCTTCAAGACTCTGATCTCGCAAGTCTACTCGCCGGACGATCCGCATATCGACTCAGACGTGCAGTTCGGCGTCACGCGGGCGCTGATCGGAAATTATGTCCGTCATGATGAGCCCTCGGAGAAGTTCGGCTTCGCCGCGCCCTGGTATTCGCTCGATCAGCGCTTTGTGCTTGAGGCGGGCGACGCGCGGCGGCCGGCGGCCCCGATCCGCGCCAAGGTTTCGGCCGTAGATGACCGATAACCGGCCTTACCGGATCAGTCCCGCAAGCCTCGGCAAAGTGAGGCTGATTTCAGGAATGCAAATAATCAGCAATAAGCCTGCGAATAAAGCGAGCATGTAAGGCAAATAGGTGCGGAAATGTTCGCCGACGCTTAGGTTCGCAAACCGTAGCGCCATCAATAGCCCAACGCCCATCGGCGGCAAAAACAGTCCAATGCCGACGGCGGCGGTCTGGACGATGTTGAAGTGGATGGGGTCGATGCCCATGGCTTCCGAAATCGGAAACACCACGGGAATGAGCACGACCGCGGCCGGCAATCCTTCCAGCACCATGCCGAACAGGCAGCTCACGATCGCGGTGACCGTGAGGAAGAGCCAGGGATGCCCTTTCAAGGGACCGAGCAGTTCGCCGAGGAGCTGCGGCACGCCGCTCACCCCCATCAGATATTGATAGATCGAGGCGACCGCGAGCAGGAACACGACGGCGGCCGTCAAAAGCGCGCTGTCATAGGCGATCCTGCCCATCTCGCGCCAGGACACATTGCGGTAGTAAAGTTTGGCGGCCAAAAACGCGTAGCCCGCCACCACCGCGCCGGCTTCGGTGGCGGTGATGATGCCGAGAATGAATCCCGCGAGAATGACGAACGGCACCACCATCGGAACCGCCGCATGCAGCGCGGCTTGGCCGATGCGTTTGAAGCTCGGCCGGGAATCGACCGGCCAATCGTTCTGGCGCGCGCGAATGTAAACCACCGCCATCAGGCACAGCATGATGACCATGGCCGGAACGAAGCCGGCGACGAACAGCGCGACGGCCGAGGTATTGGTGACTTGTGCGAGCACGATCATGAAGATCGCCGGCGGCACCAGCATGCCCATCGCGGTGCCGGCTGCGATCAGCGAGGCCGAATCACGTCGGTCGTAACCTGCTTTGGTCAAAGGCGGCATCAGCGCCGAGCCGAGCGCGGAGACTTCCGCCATTTTCGAGCCGCAGATATCGGAGAAAAAATACGCGACCACGATCACCGACATGCCGAGCCCGCCCTTGACCCAACCGATCAAAGCGCGCGCGAGCTCCACCAGCGCGTGGCTCATGCCGCAGCGTTCCATCAGATTACCGGCGAATACAAAGGCTGGAATGGCCAGCAACACCCAGCTTTGCGAACCCGAAACCAGCGCCGAGGAAAGCTGCTGCATCGGATAGCCGCCAAGCCACAATCCCGCGATGCCGGCGAGCGCCAGCGCGAACACGATCGGCATCGACAACAGGATCAAGACGATGAAGATCGTACCGACCGTCGCAAGGAGCATGGATCGCCGGCCTCAGGTCTGGGTTTCGTTCGAAAACGCTCCAGGCGGCGATGCGATCGCGGCGAGGGCGTAAAGTGCGATCAATATCCCGCCGACCACCGACGAGGCATAGAGCCAAGCCAGATTGATCTGGAGCCCGGGTGTGATCAGTGTGCGGTTGAGCAGGCAAAGTTTGAGGCCATACCACGCGACCACAAGGCCGACACAAGCGATCAGCGCGTGATTGAACCTGAAGATCCAGCGTTGCGTGGCTTGCGGCAGGCGATGGACGAATACCGATAGCGAGAAGTGCGAGCGCGACTGAATTCCGATGGCCGCGCCGATCAGCGTCAGCCAGGCCAACGAGAATTCGCCGACCTCCTCGACCCAGGTGAATGGCACGGGGTCGACGTCGAGCCAGTCGGTGATCGCGCCGACGAAATAACGCAGCACGACGCCGACCAGAAGGTTGACGATCGCGAGCACGATCAACGCCGTGACCGCGAATTGAGGGACGGCTGAGAGGAGGCGCGGCATACGCGTTGGGATTTCCGGGATAAACGGTGAAGCGGAACGGTTTTTTAAGCCTTGAAGTTTTCGATCTCGTCCCACAACGCGCCGTATTGGCCTCGGTAGGCCGGCCAAATTTTCTGCTGCGCTACTTTGCGAAATTCCTCGATTTTGGCCTCGACCACGGTCATGCCGAACGGTTCGAGTTCTTCTTTGGCTTTGGCGAAATTATCGACCGATTCGGTTACCTGGCGGATTTTTTCCTGCGCGGCGCGCGCAAGCTCCAATACCAGTTTTTGCTGGCCCGCCGTCAGGCTGTTCCAAATTTCAAGATTCATCACCGCGTTGGTCGGACCGTAATTGTGATAGGTGAGGGAGGCGTATTTCGACACTTCGTAAATCTTGAGCGCCTTCATGTTGACGACGGGCAAATCGCCACCGTCGATCACGCCCTGTTTGGCGGCGGTGACCACTTCGCCATAGGCCATCGGCACGGCGTTGCCGCCGAGCCCGTTGACGGTGTCGCCGAAAATCTTCGATTGCTGCACGCGAATCTTGAGGCCGCGCAAATCCCGGGGTTCGACGATCGGCTTCTTCGATGTCCAAAAATGGCGGAAACCATAGTCGAAGTAACACAGCACTTTCAGTTTATATTTATCTTCGATCTCTCGGCTGAGCTTGTCGCCGATCCGCCCATTGAGCATGGCGTAGGCGGAAGCGTAATCCTTCACCAGATAAGGCACGAGCAGCGCGCCCATCTCCGGAAACAGCGTCGCGGCGGCGCCCGCGGGACTTCCCATCGCGACGCTACCCGATTTGACCGCGTTCATGATTTCGAGCTCTTGCGGGATCAGGGTCTTGCCGAAGAATTGCATTTCGAGCGCGCCGTTGGAGCGGGCGGTCAGCTCTTTTGCCATCCAGTCGAACGCGACCGCCGCCGATTCCGGCACGGCGTTGATGTGCGCGAAGACGAGCTTCTTCGGCTGGGTTTGCGCGAAGAGAGGCGCGCGGCCCGACGCGAGGATGCCGGCCATGCCGGCGCTCGTGCGCAGTAAAGTACGGCGGTTGACGAGGGAGCGGCGCAAGAAAGCGGCTGACATCGGGTTTCCTCCAAAAGGTTCTTCTGGCTTTTTTTGTTTTTTGCGGTGCATCCCGACAGATAACGCGGCACCTGTCGGACGAGCTTACAGCATAGCGGTCGCCTTGAAAGGGGCCTTAAGGCGTATTCCGCGTGGCGTTGAGATGAGATAGCTCCCAGGGCAGGATAATTTTCCGGAAAATCACCGGGTCCGGCCAGTTCGTGGCGTTACGGCCCATGTGGCCGCCGGCGGGATTGATCCAGGCTTCGCGCGGCTCGGTGCCGTTATTGAGGAGAAGCTCGAGATCGTCGATCGGCACCTGGGTGTCGCGCGTTCCGCCGACGACCAACAGCGGCGCGGTGGGTTTGCCGAGCAGATCTTGCGCTTGCAGCGACATTTTGGGCAGGAAGGCGATCAGCTCGTCGGGTGATTTCATGCCGTAAACGAACAGGCTCGCTGGAAGCAAATCGAACAGATATTCGCGCGTATACATCCGGCCGCGAAAGAAATCCGCTTGGAAGGTACGGTGGATCGGCGGCGACTGCGTCACCGCGCCGACCAGGCGTTTGGCCTCGGTATGGGCGAGTTTTGCGGCCCAGTAAGCGCCAAAACTCTGGCCGTGAACGAGGATGCGGTTCTTATCGATCTCGCTTCGTGTGGCGAGATAATCGAGGACGCGCGAATACATTTGATCGGCGGTTTCATCGGCCTTTCGTGGCGCTTGCCCCGTACCGGGACTATCAACCGCGAAGAAGGCGAGGCCTTCGGGAATGGCGGCCGCATACGTCTCTGCGACGGTTTCTTTGCGGCTGTCGAGTCCCGAAATCGCCAGCACCAGCGGCACCGGCCGTGGCGTTTTCGCCGGCAATCTCAGATAGCCGACGATTTCTCTATCCCCATAGGGAATGTGCACGACTTCGAGCGGCGGGTCGAAATAGCGCGCATGCTGCAAATAGGCGTCGATGGCTTTTTGATAGGCGGCCTGTTTGCCGGCCGAGGTCGGCGCCGGCCATTGTCCGAAATAATAAAGGCGCCAAGCGCGCACGTAATTGGCATCGGCCTCCTTCGGATCGGACGCCGCTTTGGCCTTGGCCATGTAAGTATCCGCAACCGCACTCCAGGCGGCGGCCCATTCGTCCGGCTCGCGGCTCTTGATGCGTCCCAGCGCATCGCTGGCGTCAGACGGCTGGATACCGAGAGCGGGATAGGCGCCGGTCTGCGCGCGGGCGAGCGTCTCGGTTTTGATTTCGTCGATATTGCGGTCGGCCGTTTGCGCCAAGGCGGTTTCACCGGCCAGGCTCATCAGCGCGGCGGCCAAGACGTTTAAGGATACGCGCATGGTTGTTGTTTTCCCCCGTCGGATTTCGGCGATTATGGGCGGGAGAGGGAGGGTGCACAAGGGATCGCTTGATAGCGTTTTGGGACGAAAGCTCGCTCCAGATGCGATCCGACGGTGGGGACCGGTTCGAGGTTTAGCCTTCGATCAGCGCCTTGATGCGGCGCTGCAACTGGCGCTTCTTCTTTTCGCTTTGGCGCAGCCGCTTGGCGAGGTCGGAGCCGGGCAGCTCGTAGCCGTCGGCGTGGAATGCCATGCCGACAAAACTATCGCGCCACCAGCCGATCCTGGCGAGCAAAGAACGCCGCTTTCGCGCGAGCGCCAGCCGCCATGACGCCTCGGGCGGATGGCTCTCATGGCTGGACGCATCGCGCCCGGCGATCTCGGCGGCCTCGCCATAGATCTCCCTGTCGCGCGCGCTCTCGCGTCGATCCAGCATCGAATAACTCCCCACTCGAAAGTCGGACCTTGGCGTAGCCGCGCCGCGCGCGGAAGGGCATTGCGGCCAAAATGCCGCGTTAACGTAAATCGATAGGGGGTGGGTTACGCGGTAAATGGCGGGAATCTGGGTTTTAAGCGGCCGTTTCACGCAAAGCCCGCGCGATTTCCTTCTGGGCGTCGAATTCCCGCCGCCGTCGCGCCAGTTCCTCCGCGCTCAAGGCCGCGATATTGTTATAGTCGCGCTTCCAAGAAGGGTCCGTACTCCAGCGCAAGGGCGATTGCACGGTCGTCTGTGCGGATGGTGCCGTTTCCAGCACGCGCAACGCGAGATCGAGCGTGAAGTTCTGCGAAACCATATCGCGCGGCTTGCCGGCGGAATTCCCCAGCGGGAAGTCTGAGAACAGGAAGCGCGGCACCGCGGTATGTTCGACGATGTCCTTGGCACAGCCCATCACGATGGTCGGGATGCCGTTGGCCTCAAGATGCCGGGCGATCAGGCTGATCGTCTGGTGGCAGACCGGGCAGTTCGGCACCAGCACCGCGGCCTCGACGCGGTCGGCCCGGCAGCGGGCGAGAATCTCCGGCGCGTCGGTTTCGATCGTGACGCGATGGCTGCGGTTGGTGGGAGCGCCGAAGAAGCGCGGCGCGACCTCGCCGATCCGTTTTTCCGCCGCCAAGCGCAGCAATTGCGGCAAGGGAAACCAGGTGCCGCTATCCTCGGCCGAGGTGTGCACGCGATCATAGGCGATGTGTGAGATTCGCAAATCATGAGGCTTGGAGATATCGCCATCGTAGACGGAATAGAACTTCGCACCCCCATTATATTTGGCGCCGGGTCCTTGATCGCCCTTGGCGGGATCGAACGGAGCGGCCGTGGTGATGAGGGTGAGGCGGGATTGGGACAGCGGCTTGCGTAAGGGTTGGAACGGCGCGTCCACATAATGCGCCCAGCGGTAGGGCGTGGTGTAGCCGATGGCCGCATAATATTCCCGCGTCCGCGCCATATAAGGGATTGGCGCGTCGGTGTCGGGCGCGAAACCTGTTCCGTCTTCCAAAGTTAGCGTCATGTTCGGGATCGCCTCATCGATCTGCCGTCATGCGTCTTTAGCTAACCCGCCGGCCCGCGGTGTCAAGCGCGGTTGGCTTGCAAAAAATGGAATTCGGAATGGACGCGCGACAAGCCGTCAAAGCTGCGCTATCGGTCTTGCTCCTTCTCGCCGCAAGCCGAATAGCGGCGGAGGAGGCGGTCACGGCGAGGGGCGGTGGTTTCGGGCTGGCAAAGCCAAGCGTGGAAGAACTCGCCCAACCCCAGGATCAGCCCTCGGAAAACGCGGCCGATCCTGGAACGCGGGAGGCGATGTGTTTGATGATCGAGGCGGCGGCGAGGACCAACGATCTGCCGCTTGAGTTTTTCGCCCGTGTGATCTGGCAGGAAAGCCGCTTTCAACCCGATGTCGTAGGGCCGGTGACGCGTAATGGCCAGCGCGCGAAAGGAATTGCGCAGTTCATGCCGGGCACGGCGAGCGAGCGCCGTCTGCTCGATCCCTTCGATCCCGTGCAGGCCTTGCCGAAAGCGGCCGAATTTCTCGCCGAATTGCGCCGTCAGTTCGGCAATCTTGGCTTGGCGGCGGCGGCCTATAATGCGGGGCCGCGGCGGGTGCAGGAATGGCTCGCCGGCTCAGGCGGAATGCCGCAGGAAACCCGCCATTATGTCGCGGCCGTCACCGGCACCGCGATCGAGACATGGGCGGCCGCGGGGGTAAACGGCAAGATGCCCGATCGTGTCACGCGCACGAGCTGCCGGGAATTGATGGCGCTGCTCAAACGCGCGCCCAATTATTTCGTCACCGAACTCGAGCAGCATGTGAAGCTGGGTGTCGATCGGCCTTGGGGCGTTCAGTTGGCCGCCGGCTTCAGCCGCGATCTTGCGATGACGATGTATTCGCGCGCGATGGCGCGGCTGCGTGGTGTGATCGGCGATCAAGAACCCATGCTGCTCGGTGGATTGTTTCGCAGCCGAGGCACGCGCACCTTCTATCAGGTGCGCATCGGCGCCGAGACGCGGCCTGAGGCCGACCATCTGTGCAACCGAATCCGCCGCGCCGGCGGCGCCTGCCTGGTGCTGCGAAATGTGAGAGGGTGAGAATTTCAATACGTGCCAGGCAAATGGTGGCTTGGCTGACGGCCATATTGCTGGTTTGATTTGCGGCAAGGAAACGCGCCGGCGGAGAAACGGCATGGGTTGGCATTGGAAGCGGGCGGCGATCGGTGGGTTTACAGTCGCGGCAGTTGTTGGCGGCGTGGCTGGCGGCCTCGCGGCCGAATTTCCCATCCGCCCGATCCACCTCGTGGTTCCCTATGCGGCGGGAGGTCCGACCGACATTCTCGGGCGGCTGGTGGCGGATTTCCTAAGCCGAGACCTGAAACAGGCGGCTATTGTTGAAAACAAGCCCGGGGCGCAAGGGGCGATTGGCGCCGAGGCCGTCGCGCGCGGAGACGCCGATGGTTACACGCTGCTCATCGTGTCCGGCTCGATGCTCGTGCAAAATCCGATGCTGTACAAGAAATTGTCCTACGATCCCGTGCGGGATTTTCGGGTGCTGGCGGTGATCACCGAAGCTCCGGTCGTGATGGAGGTCCATCCCTCTGTGCCCGCCAAGACGGTTGAGGAATTCGTTGCCTACGCTAAGCAGCATCCCGGCAAGCTCAATTTCGGTTCGGCCGGAACCGGGGGCACCATTCACCTCGCCGGCGAAATGTTCCGCCAAATGGCCGGCATCGAGATGACTCATGTGCCGTATAAGGGTGCCGCGCCGGCGCTGACCGATCTGATGGCCGGCAACGTCCAGGTGATGTTTGATTCCATCGGCACGGCGTTGCCTCCCGTGGGCGCAGGCTTGTTGCGGGCGATCGGCGTCAGTTCGGCGCAGCGAAGCGCCGATTTGCCCGACGTGCCGACCATCGCCGAAAGCGGTTATCCCGATTATCTCGTCAGCGTGTGGTTTGCGGTCATCGCGTCGGCCAAGGTGCCGGATGAGGTGGCGGGAACTCTCAAACGCAGTCTCGACCGCGCGCTTGACGATGGCGCCTTTCGTGCCTCGCTTGAAAAGCTCGGTTATTCGGTATTGCGTCCGCAAAGCGATGCCGCGATCACCGCCTTCCTCGAAGCCGATCGCGCGCGCTGGTCTTCGGTGATCAAGACGCAAAACATCACACTGGATTGAAATCATGATGACGGAGAGCGAATTGCGCGAGGGCGAAGTCGCCGTCGAAATGCCCAAGGCGAGCGATGCCAGCCTCGTCTTCATCGGGCGTATTCGCACGCCGTGGAAATCGCGCGAGGAGACGCCCCGGCAAGGCAGCCATCAGGGTCCGGTGTGCCGGCTGGAAATTTTCGAGCCATGGGTCGCCGCGCTCAAGGGCGTCGATTTTTACGAGCATCTCGAAGTGATTTACTGGCTGCACCGATCGCCGCGCAATCTCGTGTTGCAAAGCCCGAAGAAAAACGGATCGACGCGCGGTACGTTTTCATTGCGCTCGCCGGTACGGCCCAATCCGCTCGGCACCTCGATCGTCAAGCTTGTCGGCGTCGAGGGATCGAGCGTCTTGGTGCGCGGGCTCGATTGCCTCGACGAAACCCCGCTGATCGATCTCAAGCCCGATCGCTGCGAATTCTCGCCGTTGGCCGCGCAGAAGGTGGAGTTCAAGGAGGGGTGAGCGCCTTACGTCAACGCCGCCACCAGCTTTGCGGCATTTTCTTCCAGCACCGCGGCTTCTTCCTTGCGGCTTGCGGGTGGCAACAGCGCCACCCCCTCATGCCGCGGCATCACATGCATGTGCAGGTGAAATACCACCTGTCCGCCGGCCGGTTCGGAGAATTGCTGCAAGGTGATGCCATGGGCATCAAACGCCGTCATCGCCGCGCGCGCGATTTTTTGCGAAGAGCGCGCGACATGGGCCAGATCATCAGGCGAAATATCGAGAATATTGCGCGCGGGAGCTTTCGGGATCACCAGCGTGTGGCCCGCGCAACGCGGCATGATGTCGAGAAAGGCCAGGACATGGTCGTCCTCGTACACTTTGTAGCAAGAAAACTCGCCGCGCAGGATTTTGGCGAAGGGGTTGTTGGGGTCATAAGCAGGCATTGGGGCTCCTGAGGTCAGGTTCTAATCGTCGGTTGCGTCGTCGTCCGCCTTTCGAAACGGTCCGGCCTCGGTGAGTTCGCGCGCCATGTCGGCCACATAAGCGCGCTCGCGCTTGAGATATTCGCCGACGGCCTGTCGCAAGCCCGGGTCGGCAATGAAGTGTGCCGAATAGGTGGTTTGCGGCAAATATCCGCGCGCGATCTTGTGCTCGCCTTGCGCGCCCGCTTCGACCGTTTTCAGCCCACGCGCAATCGCAAACTCGATCGCCTGATAATAACACACTTCGAAATGCAAGAACGGGTGATGTTCGATCGCGCCCCAGTTGCGGCCAAACAAGGTATCGGAGCCAATGAAATTGATGGCGCCCGCGATCCAGCGCTCGTTGCGCCGTGCCATGACCAAAAGCACGTCCTTGGCCATGGTCTCGCCGATCAGCGCGAAAAAGCTGCGGGTAAGATAAGGCCGACCCCATTTGCGCGAACCGGTTTCCATATAGAAGGCGAAGAACGAGTCCCACGCCTCTTCGGTAATTTCACGGCCGTTCAATGCGTGGATCGTAATGCCGTTCGCCACCGCCTCGCGCCGCTCCCGCTTGATCGCCTTGCGGTGGCGTGAATTGAGTGTGGCGAGAAAATCATCGAAGCTGCGATAGTTTTGGTTGCGCCAATGGAATTGCTGATCGGTCCGTTGCAAGAACCCACGGCTGGCGAGCAATTTCCATTCATCTTCGCGCGCAAAGGTGACGTGCACGGACGAGGCGTCGGTCGCTTGGCACACAGCGATCAGGCCGCTTGCCAGGACATCTCGGATTTCCTCTTGATCGACATCATTGCGGAGGAGGAGGCGAGGGCCGGTCGCGGGGGTAAAGGGAACGGAAGCCTGGAGTTTTGGATAATAGCGCCCGCCCGCGTGTTCATAGGCCTCCGCCCAGCCGCGGTCGAACACGTATTCGCCTTGCGAATGCGATTTCAGATAACAGGGCACAATGCCTGCGATGATGCCGTCGCGGCGGGCGAGCAAATGACGCGGGGCCCAGCCAGTACGGACCGAGGCCGATCCGGACGCCTCCAGCGCTGAGAAAAAGGCGTGGGACACAAAAGGGTTATAGGCGGCTCTCAAATCCTCTTCTGAGCCCGCCTCGCAATTCGAAAAACCGGTCGGATTGGCACAGGCGTCCCAATCCGCCGCCGCGATCTGGCTGACGGAGGAAACGGCTTCCAAGGTGATGTCGGATGAATCCATCAGTGCTTTAAGATCGTGCAGTGCCGCGCAAACTTCAAGATATCGCTGCCCGCGGCCGAAATCCCTCGAAGATCATTTGATC
>DATGJS010000377.1:0-10952 GCA_035295025.1 Bradyrhizobium sp. | reverse complement strand
GATGACCCATGTCGTGCTCACCGGGCGCAACGCCAAACAAGAGTTGATCGACGCGGCCGATCTCGTCACCGAAATGACGTTGGTGAAACATCCCTTCAGATCCGGAATCAAGGCCCAGCCGGGCGTTGAGTTCTAACGCCGTAAATCCCATGGCACGCGCGCTGATGATTCAAGGAGCGGGCTCGGACGTCGGCAAGTCGCTGATCGTCGCGGGGCTTACGCGCGCCGCGACAAAGCGGGGTTACCGCGTACTCCCCTTCAAGCCGCAAAACATGTCGAACAACGCGGCGGTAACCATCGACGGCGGCGAGATCGGCCGCGCCCAGGCGTTACAGGCGCAAGCCGCCCGCGTCGAAGCGCATACCGATATGAATCCGGTCCTCTTGAAGCCGGAAACAGACACGGGCGCGCAAGTCATCGTTCAGGGCAAACGTATCGCGGCCTTGCGCGCGCGCGACTATGCCGCGCTAAAGCCCTCGCTGATGCAGCCGGTGCTGGAAAGCTTCGCACGGCTCAAGGGAAAAGCCGACCTTGTGCTGGTCGAAGGCGCCGGCAGTCCGGCCGAAGTCAATTTGCGCGCCAATGACATCGCCAATATGGGCTTTGCGCGCAGGGCCGACACGCCTGTGGTCATCGTCGGCGACATCGAACGTGGCGGCGTCATCGCGCAAATGGTTGGAATCAAGGCCGTGATCGACCAAGCGGACGCGGCCATGATTGGCGGCTTCATCATCAACAAATTTCGCGGCGATCCTGCGCTGTTCGACGACGGCTATCGCATGATTGTCGAACGCACGTCCTGGCCGGGCTTTGGGATCTTACCGTATTTTCCGCGCGCGGGCGAACTCCCGGCGGAAGATGCGCTCGGACTTGCGGAGGCACGCAAGCCCGGCAAACCAAAAATTGCATTTTTGGCGTTGCCGCGAATTGCGAATTTCGACGATCTCGATCCTTTGAAGTTAGAATCCGACATCGATCTCGTCATGGTCGGGCCCGGCGAGGCCATTCCGGGGGATGCCGCGCTTGTCATCCTTCCCGGCTCGAAATCGACCCGCGGCGATCTCGATTTCCTGCGCGCGCAGGGCTGGGATATCGATCTCATCGCCCATCACCGCCGAGGCGGGCATGTACTTGGCCTGTGCGGCGGCTATCAGATGCTGGGCCGAAACGTCGTCGATTCCGACGGCGCCGAAGGATCGGCGGGAGAGACCTCTGGGCTCGGACTACTGGATGTGACGACCATCATGACGGCCGAGAAAAGTCTCACCCGGGTCGATGCGATTCACGCGGCGAGCGGCGAACGCATCGACGCCTATGAAATCCATATCGGGCAGACCGATGGGGCGGATCGCGCGCGACCCTTCGCTCTTATCGATGGCGCGCCGGAAGGTGCTGTCGCGGGCGATGGCCGCGTGCATGGCACTTATTTACATGGCCTGTTCGCTTCGGACGGATTCCGGCGCTCCTTTCTCAAGCCACTCGGAATCGCCGCCTCAGGCCGGAATTATCGCGGCGCGATCGAACAGGTGCTCGATGAGCTCGCCGAACACATCGAAAAGCATCTCGACGTCGAGGGCCTGCTCGCGCTGGCCCGCTGACTGAACGCAGTTCAAAGCGCAAGACCTGCCGCAAGCCGCGCCCATTCCGTCTCTTCGCCGGGCAGACCCAGGCGCAACCAACTTGGTTTCTCTTCAAAGATGCGCGACCAGATATGCGCACCAGCGAGTTTTGTTTGCGCGGCTCTCGCATCGCCAGTGTCGTAAAGGCGAAACAGCGGCGTTCCGCCGACCAGCGTCCACCCTTGCGAGTGGATCAAAGCGTCAAGCCGCCGGGAGGAGCCCTCCAGGCGCGCCGATGTTGCAACGTTCCAATCGCGGTCAAGCAAAGCGCGCTTTCCCATCTCAATAGCCGCGCCCGAGACCGGCCATGGCCCGGCCTGCGCCGCGAGCGCATCGATATCGGCCGCATTGCCGAGCGCAAAGCCGAGCCTCACCCCGGCAAGCCCGTAGAATTTTCCGAACGAGCGCAAGACTAGCAACCCCGATCGTCCGGTCTGCGGTGCCAGCGATATCTCCGGTACGGCGTCTGCAAAGCTTTCGTCCACGACCAGCCGCCCGACGTGAGGCAGCAGCGCAAGCAATTGGTCCGGCGCGTGCCGCCTTCCATCGGGATTGTTGGGATTGACGACCACGGCAAGATCGGCGCCGGCCAATGAATTGAGATCGGCGACATCCGCGACCTCCCAACCCGCGGCGCGCAATACCGGCGCATATTCATTATAGCTTGGCGTGAGAATCCGCGCTCGCCCCGGTGGCGACAGTCGCGGCAGCAATTGAATGGCGGCCTGTGCGCCGGCAAGCGCGACGATCGGGGCGCGCGTGCCATAGGCCTGACGTGCGGCATCATGAAGCGATCCGATGTCTGATCGAGAAGGCAGCGCGCTCCAATGCCGCGGCGATAACGCCGGCACCGGATAGGGTTGCCGGTTGATACCGGTCGAGAGATCAATCCAGTCCTCCAAGCGTCCGCCAAAACGCTCAAGGGCCAAATCGAGATTGCCGCCGTGCTCCAACATCCCAGCGTTCCGTTCAGGCCAAGGCCGGCGTGACCAAGGCCAGCGCCAACAGCACAAGAAATCCCGCAAGCAAGATCATGGCGCGTGCATTGATCGCCAACGCTCGCGTGATATCAACCGCGCGCGGGTCGCGCGCGGCGGCGTTCAGCCAGGGCTCATCGGTAACCCTCCCCTGATAAACACGCGGGCCGCTCAATCGCACGCCGAGTGCGCCGGCCATCGCCGCTTCCGGCCAACCGGCATTGAACGAACGATGGCGCCGCGCATCTCTCATCATGCAGGCGAACGCATCGAACCGTCGCGGCGCGACAAGCACCAACAATAATCCGGTGAGGCGCGCCGGAACAAAATTAGCGACATCGTCGATGCGCGCGCTCGCCCAGCCGAACGCCTCGTGGCGTTCGGTGCGATGAGCGATCATGGAATCGAGCGTATTGATCGCTTTGTAGCCGATGATTCCAGGCAGACCGAACAGCGCGCCCCAAAAGACCGGCGCCACGATTCCATCGGATGCATTCTCGGCAAGGCTTTCGATGGCGGCGCTGGCTATACCGGCTTCATCGAGACTTGCGGAATCGCGCCCGACGATTTGAGCGACGGCCACGCGCGCGGCCGCGATATCGCCGTCCCGAAGCGGACGGGCGACCGCGACCACATGGTCATGCAGCGAGCGTAGCGCGACAAAAGGCCATGACAGGATGCCGATCAAGACGACACGTTGCCAGCCGGTCGAAAATCCGGTTTGCAACGCCCATCCGAGAACCACGGCAAGCGCAATGATCGTGAACGCGGCCGCCGTCCCCGCCACGCGCCGCCGCGCGGGCGTATCGGTCTCCCGGTTGAAGCGCGTGTCTACGACATCGATGAGCGCGCCGAGCCACGTCACGGGATGACCGATGCGCGCGAACAGACCGTCCGGCCAACCGACCAGGGCGTCTATCGCCATCGCTATCGCCATTGCGCCCGCAAAACCCAAAAGACCTCTCCCGTCATTGCGCCTTCCTGATGCGCAAGAATGCCATTCAAGCGCAAGCCCCGTCACATCCGAAATTTACTTTGTTATCGTCCGCGATTGATGATTATTGCAAGGTTCGAACAGGAATCCGGGCATGACCATCATCCTCATCACGGGAGGCGCACGATCAGGCAAGAGCGCCCGGGCGGAGACCCGCGCGCACGGTTTTCCCGGCCGGCCGGTCTATATCGCCACGGCCGAAGCGCTCGATTTGGAAATGACCGAGCGCATCGCGCGACACCGCGCGCGGCGGGGAAACGAGTGGATCGAGCGGGAAGCCCCCTTTTCGCTTGTCGAGGCGCTCGAAGCGAGCGATGGCGGCGGCGCGCGGCTGGTTGACTGTCTCACCTTATGGCTTTCCAACCTGATGCTTGCCGATCGCGATTGGTCGCAAGAAGCATCGCGTCTTGTAGCGGCGCTTCAAAACCAGAAAAGCCCCGTCGTGCTCGTCGCCAACGAGGTCGGGCTCGGCATCGTACCGGATAATGCGCTGGCGCGTGCCTTTCGCGACGCTGCCGGTCTCACCAACCAGATGATCGCGAAAATCGCCGACGAGGTCGAATTCGTCGTGGCGGGATTGCCGATGCGGGTGAAATAGCCGTCCGGAATTTTCGGCCTCAGTTCCGGTTTACCCCGACCACGCGCCAGGCATCATTGAGACGATCGAGCCGCGTCAGCGACAGTGGATCGATCACAAAACGCAAGGCCTGTTCGGGCGGCAGTTCGAGCGCCACCGCAAGTGCCGCGCGGATGGTTCCGGCATGCGCGACAATGACGACGTCACCCGCCGGCAGCGCCTCGATCCCATTTTTCACCCGTGCGATCTGTTCGACAAAACTTTCGCCGCCCGGCGGCCGGTGGCTGGCCGGCGCGCGCCAGAAGGCGTCGTAAACAGTCTCGGAATCCCGCCGGATATCCTCATGCGTTCGCGCGGTCCACTCGCCGAAATCCTGCTCGCTGAACGCCGGATCGGCGTCGGCGATGAGCCCGAGAGCTTTGGCGGTTTCTCGGGCGCGCCGCGCCGGGCTTGAAATCGCCACATGACGATCGGGAAGCTCTACCCGCAGGCGCCGCAACGCCGCCGCATCGGTCACATCGGCGGGCGCATCGATATCCGGAATCATAAAACGCGGCCCGTCGACGGGCGCGTGGCGGATCAGCCAAAGCTGCGTCTGTGTGGACATTTTTCAGACCTGACCCGCGCGCGCGGCGAGCGTCAAGAGCACCGCGACTTCGCCTATTTGTTCGACGGCGCCCAGGACGTCGCCAGTCTGTCCGCCGATCTGCCGCCGCGCCAACGCGGCAAGCGCGGCGGCCGCGACAGCGACAATGAGCGCCGCAAGCATGGCCGTGCCCACCGGCAGGGTAACAAAGGCGATGATGGCGGCCACGATGCAGGCCGTCAACGCGATCTGGGAATCCGGGCGGCCAACGGAGGCCGCCAGTCCGTCGACGCGGGCATAGGGCATCGCCGCCGCCAGGACGGCGAGTGGCGCACGCGCCAGCGCATGGGTTGCGATCATGGCGAGGAGAACTCCCGATCGCGGCAAAACGGACAGCGCGCCGGCCTTGGCGACGAACGCGGTCAAAAGGGCCAGGGAGCCGAATGTGCCGAGCCGGCTGTCACGCATCACATCAAGCTTCGCGGCCTTGTCCTTCCCGCCGCCAAACCCGTCAGCCAGATCGGCAAGCCCGTCCTCGTGAAGAGCCCCGGTCAGGAGCGCGCCCGCTCCGAGCGCCAGCGCCGCCGCCGCAAGCGCCGGCACCCTGATCCATAGCAACAAGAGATAAAGAGCGCCGATCGCCGCGCCAATACCGGCGCCGAGAATCGGAAATACGCGATAGGCACGCGCAAGATTAAGCGGCCGATCCTCACGCGGCACCGGCACACGCGTCAAAAACGCGGTCGCAGCGCGCAAATCGGCGAGCCAGTCGCCCATATTGAAGCTCATGACATTGCACTTCGGTTCCACCTAGTGAAGTGGATTTGACATTCGCTCCTCCTGGAGGCGCACTCGTGGATGCGAATGTCAAATCCAAAACTTCACTAGAAAATATATTTACTAGTGATCCTTTGATTCTAACATTTGCAAAAGTGACCGCTGAGAAGGGACGCAAATGTCAGAATCGGATCATTAATGCGCGATGAGATTTGGTTGAATCGTCATCGCGCTTTAATTCTTTGTTTGAGCATGATCTTTTCGGAAAACCGCTTCACACTTTTCCGGATCATGCTCTAGCCGGCCAACCGGTTTGTTCCATGCGCTTAACTTTAAATATCATCCGGCCTCGGGTCGATCACTTCGCAAGAACCATCCATCAAAAACTCACGGCCCCAAACTGACTTCAGCTCGGGGCCGCTTGTCTTCAAAGATGAGATCGAGAGCTTAGAGCGGCTTGATCTCGACCTTGCGGAACTTGACGACGCCCTTGTCGTTCGGCACGCCATTCGCGTCCTTGATGCCGAGGCCGTGCTGGAGGGCGATCCGTCCATTAGCAAGTTTTGTGTCGTTGACGCCGTCAACGGTCTTTTGACCGTTGAGGACGACGGTGAACGAGGAGCCCTTTGCCGTGATGTCATAGGTATTCCACTTGCCGCCGGCATGCGGCATCGGATCGACCTTGGCGACATTGACGATGGCGCCGGTGCCATAGCTCGGATCGGGCCGCGCGTCCCAGATATTCACCTCGTAGCAATTGTCGGCGCCGACCTTGGCGGGATCGGTGCAGCGAATGAAAATACCGCTGTTGGAATCCGCTTCGACCCAGAATTCCGCCCGGATCTCGTAATCCTTGTAATCGCTCTTGGTGACCAGAAAACCATTGCCTTTATCGGCGACGATCATGCCGTCCTCGATACGCCAATTGGCGTCACCGATCTTGTCGAATCCGTTGAGGCTTTTGCCGTCGAACAGCGTGACCCATCCGGTTTCGCTCGAAGCCTGCGGCGAATAGGACAACAAGGCGGCGAAGCCGATGGCGAGCACGGCGATGGCGGAGCGGCGTTTCATGAAGATACTCCCATTTGACGTTGTTCTTGGTACTGGGTTGCCTTGGTACGGGCTCGATCGAGCCGAAAGCGTTCGATCGCGTGGTCACGATAGCAGGAGACAAATCCGCCGGGAAGCCGGACAATGGCGGCTTTCGCGGTATGGGCTGTGAACGGTCAGTTGTTTCCAACCGGCGGTGTCCCATGGGTATGGAAGGATTCGATCGTTTTCAGCCCCCAGGCCTGCCCTTTTTTACGTTCTTCCTCGGTCCACACGATCGGCTTCCAGTCCGGCGCCAAAATCAGCCGCGCGCCGGCATTGGCGACCTCGACCCGGTTGCCGCCGGGCTCATAGACATAGAGAAAGAATGTCTGCTGAATCGCGTGCTTGTGCGGGCCGGTCTCGATAAAGACCCCGTTCTCCAGGAAAATGTCGGCGGCGCGCAGAATGTCCTCGCGGCTGTCGAGCGCATAGGTAACGTGGTGGAAGCGGCCGGGCGTGCCGGAATGATCGCGTGAATACGCGAAGTCGTAGCTCTTGTTCGACATCGTCATCCACATCGCCGCTTCCGTGCCATCGTTGAGCACGATCTGCTCGGTCAGGCGGCAACCCAGATATTGCTCGAAGAAGATACGGTTGGCCTTGATATCAACGGCAAGGCAATTGAGATGATCGAGCCGGCGGACATTGACGCCGCGCGCCGGAAAACGCTGGGCCTGGTTCTTCAGCGCCGGCTTCAATTCAGGCGGCGGCTCGTACCACTCGGTCTCGTAATAGAGCTCGACGATATGACCGTCCGGATCGCGGCAACGGAACGCCGGGCCATGACCGAGATCGCCATCGGTCCAGCCGATCTCAAAGCCTGAGCCTTTCAGCGCCGCGACCCGCCGCTCCAGCGCCTGCGGGCTTCGCGCCCGCAACGCCATATGCTCCATGCCCGAGGTTTTCGAGGCGGTGAGCTTGAGCGAATAACGTTCGTAATCGTCCCAGCCGCGCAAATACACCGACTCGTTTTTGCGGCCGCTGATCGTCATGCCCATTACATCGACGAAGAATTTCAAACTCTCGTCCGGCTTCGGCGTCAGCAATTCCAAATGGCCGAGATGGGCGAGATCGAGAACAGGTTCAGGTATCATTTCAACGGTCCTTCCCGATCAACGCCCGCGTCACATCGTCGAACAATTCATCGACCTGAAATGGACGCGCGATGAGGCCTTGCTGGGCGGCATATCCGGTGATGCATTGCAGCGAGCGGCGCATCTCATTGGGCGTGAACGGCGATTTGTCGGCCAAAGCCGCCTCCGACAACATGCGATGAACCTCCCGCACGATGTCCGGGTGGCGATCGGATAATTCCTGCTTCACGACCACCATATGGTTGATGGGCCGCACAGCGTGCTTGGCGAACCAGCGGGCCTCTTCGGCCTTGATATCGGCAAAGAGCGGCTTGAGGTCCGGATGCTCTACTTTCTCGCCCAGGATAGCATCGAGTTCACCGTCAATAAGCATCTGAACGATTTGCTTAGCCTCGCCAGCGCGCGCGGTCGCATCGGCGAATTCCGCGACATGGGCGTCCTCGAAGGTGATCCACTCGATCGAATCGAGATCGACACCGTAATCATTGGCTAGAATGCCTCGCAGCCAGGCGCCGGTCGTGGTGGTGAAGGAACGAATTCCCACCCGCTTGCCGTTGAGCTCATTCGGCGTCAACGTACCGCGCCGGGCATTGTAAAAAGCGTAGCCGTGCTGAAATCGCGCCATCACGACATCCGGCAGCAACACCATTGGCTTGCCAAAATTCTTCGCCATCAAATAAGTGACGATCGCCATTTCCGAGACGTCGAAGGCGGATTCGCGAACCATCGGCTTGAAACCCTTGTGGGTCGGCGAATAGTCGACGAATTCGAACTCAACCAAATCGGATTTGATCGAGCCGTTCTTCAGTGCCGCCGTGCCGGGATGGTCGCCGAGCAAGATACGCAGGCGCATTGCCATCTCAATCGGCCTCCGGCTCGTCGAGATAGATGAGGCCCGCTTTGGTGAGTGGCTCGCGCATCTTGTACATGTCGAGGCCGAGCACGCCGGAGGCGAGTTGTTTACGCTTGCCCTCCTCGTCCGCCTGGCGTTTTTCGCCTTTAGACACAACTTCGGCCGCGTCTTTTTTCCTCACTACCACGACACCATCATCGTCGGCGATGACCGCATCGCCGGGATGGACGTTGATGCCGGCGCAAACCACGGGCACGTTGACCGCGCCCAGCGTCGCCTTCACCGTACCCTTGGCCGAAATCGCCTTCGACCACACCGGAAAACCCATTTCTTTAAGCGACTTCACGTCGCGGCACCCGGCATCGATGATGAGGCCGACAACGCCGCGCGCCATCAGCGAGGTCGCCAACAGATCGCCGAACATGCCGTCGGTATTATCGGTGGTGCAGCCCACGACGAGCATGTCGCCGGGGCGGCACTGTTCGACCGCGACATGGATCATCCAATTGTCGCCGGGTTGCGCCAGCACGGTAACGGCGGTACCCGCCGCTTCGCCGCCGGCCCATACCGGGCGCAGATAGGGCTTCATCAGCCCGAAGCGGCCATAGGCTTCATGCACGGTGGCGGTGCCGAGCGCGCCGAGCCGTTTGACGACACCGGCGTCAGCGCGCGCGATGTTGCGAACAACAACAGTCTTCATACCCATTTCTCCATCACACCAATTCCTCCAATGCCATCGGGAACAGGCGCTGATACGCTTCGCCATAAGTCATGGCTTTACCCGAATTGCGTCCGCCCTGCATGCCCCGTTGCAGCGCCACGCGCTCGTAATAGGCCCATAGATGCTTCTGTGCGGCGAGAATTTCAAACGTCTTGCGCTTGATATCCCAGACCTCGTCGATGTTGAGGATGACCTGCGGCTTGAAATTGCACATCTCGGGTTGATGAGGCTCGAACAGAAATACCGGTGGCGCGGCATAATTATAGTCAGCCTGCGGCTTATGGCCCATCGCTTGGGCTACGATGCGCGCCTCCTGAGCATAGGCGGTAGCCGCCGGATGATCGACATTGTAGGGATCTTCCAGCGAGTGGGTCAGTACAAAACTTGGGTTGAGTTCGCGGTAGACGTCGATCAACCGCTCCATATGTGCACTCGTCAGCCGCAGCGGATAATCGCCGGCGTCGAAAAACTCGATCTCGGCGCCGAGCGCGGCCGCGGCGCGTTCCGCCTCATCCTTGCGGCCGGCCTTGACCTTCTCAAGCGTCATGCCCGGCTGCTTCCAGGCAAATTGAGATTCACCCCGCTCGCCAAACGCAAGGCAGACGATCTTGACGCGGTAGCCGCGTCTGGCGTGAAGCGCGATCGCCCCGCCTGCCCGCCAGACGAAATCGCCTGGATGCGCCGAAACCACCAAACCTGTCTTTGCCATGATATTCCTCTGATCTTCCCGTCGATCTTTGCGGACGCGGCGTCATACATCATCACCGCGGCCGGGTTTCCTTAGTTTTTCGTCTGCGCCACCACTCGTTTCCGGAGCGGCGCGGGCCGATCCGGCGATGGAGCCTGAAGCGAGACGAGCGTTGAACGCACCAATTGCTCGATCGCACTCACCGCGTCGCCGCCATCGGCTTCGCCACGCGACAGGCGCGATACGCGCTCGGGCGTAACCAGCGTGTAATAAAGCGCGCCCAGTAGAAAGTGGCTGCGCCAGACGATCTCGGTCCGCGCGATATGCGGCAGGCTCTCGTGGATCGCATCGATGAAGGCGTGGCTGGTGTCATCGAAAGTCTGCGCGATAATCCGCTTTGCAACTTCATTACCCTCCGCCGACATGACCGCGCGCAACCGCGTGAAACGCGCGCCGCCGCCCGCAAGGTCGCTGCCGGAAGAGAATGCGGGCAGAACATAAGCGCGCACAATGGCCTCGAGCCGGTCCTGAAGATCGCGCACGCGCCGCGCCGCCGCCAATAATTCCAGCCGCCTTCGGTTCATCGGACCGCAATGCCGCCGGTAGATTTCCAGGAGCAATCCGTCCTTGGTCTTGAAGTGATAGGTCACACTGCCCGGATTGGCCCCCGCGGCCTGGGCGATGTCGCGCACCGACACGGCGTCGAATCCCTTGATGGAAAATAATTCTTCCGCGGCGCACAAGATCGCCTCGCGCATATTCGCCTTGCGCGGCGCGGCATTTTCGCTGTCATCGAGGCGGGCCATTTATCTTGTACAAATGTACAAATTCGATGGTCGAGTCAATCAACATCCTGTTTGTGGAAACCCAAAATCGCCGCGGCAGCAGAAGCCATGCACCCCTTAAGAATAGTAAATCAAACCTTACTCCGGGAGACGAAAACGACCTCCAGCGGCCAAGCAGACGCCGGCTTT
>DATGJS010000376.1:0-4294 GCA_035295025.1 Bradyrhizobium sp. | reverse complement strand
GACATGCAATCAATGTCAGAGGACGCCAGAAAAACACCATCAACTTGCTCCAGGTTTGCCCTCGCCTCAGCCTCCTTGTCCCGGCACAACCCGGCGAACGTCTGACCCTTTGTTGAGTGTCGGAAGGCGATGTCGTGATTGTGGAACGAACAAACTGTCCAAAGAAAAAAACGAAGCGCTGTTTTGATACAAAACTTTATTTTTCACATTATGGAACAAATTGTTGTCGCGCCCTGTGCGGTTCAGCCGGCGATCTCAGTTCCCGCCGCCGTGGGGTGCATAACCCTTTGTGCCGGACGAGCCCTTCTCGCGCGCACGAGCGGCGTGCAGTAAGCTTTCGACCGACTCTTAGAGACACGGAGCAAGCCATGCCGCAGATTCAGATGCTCAATCCCGAAATTCTTGGCACGCCGCTCGGGCAGTACTCGCACATGACCCGCGTCCGGGCGGCGGAACTCCTGTTTATCGCCGGCCAGGTCGGCATCAAGCCGGGCGCCGACAAGGCGGCCGCCGACTTCGATGGGCAATGCGCGCAGGTTTTTGCCAATCTCGGTGCGGCGCTCGCCTCGCAGGGCGCGAGCTTCGCCAACGTGGTCGAGTTCACCACTTACCTGGTGCACTCACAGGATATTACGAAATTCTACGCCTATCGGACGCGCGAATTCCCGCGCCTGTTTGCCGGCGGCGCGTATCCGCCAAACACGCTATTGATGATCGACCGGCTGGTGCGTGAGGAGTTTCTAATCGAAATCAGCGCGGTCGCGGCTTTGTAAGGCGCGCGCGGAGTTTTAAGGCTCAGTCGTGTCCGCGGCGCACTCCGACGAGCCCGCTTCGGCGCCGGCTTCAAGGGCGGCGATCTCCAGGAGGTAACCCAGCGTGGTGAGCCCGGCGCCGTTTGCCTCCCTGGCAAGTTCGAGCGCCGCGGAGCCAATAATGGCGGCGATCTGCCCGGCATGGCGGGGCGTGTCGAAATCCGGGGGTACGCGGCCGGCGCCATTGCAATGGAGCGAGCCGCTGTCTGGCTGCGCGGGGCCAACGGCACTCCTGGTGGTTGCGGCTGCGTTTGTCGGCCGCGAACGGGCCACTCGCTGCATCGCCTTCGGGAATTGCATTTGTCTCGGCTGTCGCATCGAATCACGCTCGCGAGCACGCAATAGTTGCATGCTGTTCCTGGATACTGATTGATTATCATTGATTGTCAATGCTGTTATCCTACAACTCAAATAATACAAAGAAAATCAATGACTTGCATTTGGCGAGGGCTTGCCCTAGCAAGCTCGAAGTCTTCGTAAAACGCCACGCAGCGGCGCATGGCCCAACGTCAGCGAGTCCGGCTCCTCAAAGCACGATTCCCCCGCCTTCGGCAGCTCAGGCAGGAGCAGCTGGGGTGGGAAATCATCGATATTCTGAGCCGCCTGCCGGGCGCCAAGCCGAGCATCTCGTCGATCTACCGCCTCGAACAGGGCGACGCCATTCGCATGTCGAGCGCCCGGCGCGTGTTCGACGTCATCAACGGGGCAATGGACCAGAAGCTCGACGCCAGCAAGGAACTGGAAGCGAGCTGGTGAGCGCGCGGCTGGGCGGCCGCCCTTTCGGCCGCGATGCAGTAGATCGGTACACGGCTTCTTGACGCTCCGGTCTTGGGCGCCACGATGCGCGCGCATCGACGAGCCCGTCGCTCACCGCGGGGTGCAGGTGGCGGCAAACCGATCGCGTGCTTGCGCAAACTCCATGGGATCGATCGTGTCGTCCTCGATGAGGTCGACCATGCTGGCCGCGAGGTCGTGGCATTTGGCGCGATCGGGCGGAGAGGGCGGCGGTACCAGGCGGGGAGCGTGAGTGGCGGGGCCACAAGTGTTCACCACCACCGCATAGGTGTCGCGGCCACGAGGGCCAAAGCCGTTTTGGTCAGGCCTTTCATATTGCGTCGCAACATATGACGGAACCGCATGGACTCCATGCATGGTAAGGCATTGCTCCGCATAGGCGAATCATTATGTTGCGTTGCAACAAAGCCATTTCAGCACCGATTTATGGAGATATGCCATGCCGTATGCCCCCAGCACTCGCCGGCCCCGCGACCTTGTCGCGCGCGTACCCAGCGCCGTCGAGACGATTTTGCAGGTTATTGCCGAGGCGATGGAAAACGCATCGGCGGCGCGCTGCCGCTACCCGTTGGCCGATTGATTGCGGAAGCTCGGCTCGCTCAGGCCTTATTCTGCGGCGGCGCGGCTCAACTCCCCGGCCGCTTCCATTTCGCGGCGAAGCCATTCGGGGGCGATATCGAAGCCATTTGGCCAAGTCGGCGCGCCGAATTCCAGGAATACGCGGCCAAAAAATGCCTCGTCCCGCAACGGCTCCAGCATCGGGCCGGGCTCTTGCGTCATTGCGGCAAAGTCGTGGGTGCCCCCGCTCCCGTCATTGAACCGGATGCGCAATCGAAGGCCACCAAGCTTCTCGACAGACGTAACCTTAGTCAGCATCGAGACCCGCGATCCTCTCCGGTTGTTCGCCTGCACGGGTACGGTGCCAATTCTCGCGCAACTGCCGTTGCTGCACCAGCGCCCATTCCTTGACAAGGTTCGCCGCAGCCTTCGGCAGCGAACCTTCTATCACCTCGCCCGTATCGATCGAGACGTTTGCCTCGTGCTCCGCATAGACAGCGTGGAAATGCGGAGGCGGATGATCTCTAACATACATTCGAATTGCGATGCCGTAGAACCATGAGATGGTCGGCATCGCAAATCGCTTATTAGTTATCCAGGAATGAGCGGAGCTTCCTCGACCGGCTCGGATGCTTCAGCTTGCGCAGCGCCTTGGCTTCGATCTGGCGGATGCGTTCGCGGGTCACCGAGAACTGCTGGCCGACTTCTTCGAGCGTGTGGTCGGTGTTCATGCCGATGCCGAAGCGCATGCGCAGCACGCGCTCCTCGCGCGGCGTCAGCGAAGCGAGCACGCGCGTCGTGGTCTCGCGCAGGTTGGCGGCGATCGCCGCCTGATCGGGCAGGATGGCGTTCTTGTCCTCGATGAAATCGCCGAGGTGCGAGTCTTCCTCGTCGCCGATCGGAGTTTCCAGCGACAGCGGCTCCTTGGCGATCTTGAGAACTTTGCGCACCTTCTCGAGCGGCATGCCGAGCTTTTCGGCAAGCTCTTCCGGCGTCGGCTCGCGGCCGATCTCGTTGAGCATCTGGCGCGAGGTCCGAACGATCTTGTTGATCGTCTCGATCATGTGCACCGGGATGCGGATGGTGCGCGCTTGATCGGCGATCGAGCGCGTGATCGCCTGCCGGATCCACCACGTGGCGTAGGTCGAGAACTTGTAGCCACGGCGGTATTCGAACTTGTCGACCGCCTTCATCAGGCCGATGTTGCCTTCCTGGATCAGGTCAAGAAATTGCAGGCCGCGGTTGGTGTATTTCTTGGCGATGGAGATGACGAGGCGCAGGTTCGCCTCCACCATTTCCTTCTTGGCCTGGCGCGCCTCGCGCTCGCCTTTCTGCACCATGTGCACGATCTTGCGGAATTCCGCGATCTCCACGCCGGTCTGCCCGGCGAGTTCGTGCACCATCGAGCGGATTTCCTTGATGCGGTCCTTGTCCCTGGCGACGAATCCCTTCCAGCCTTTGGCCGACAATTTCGACACGCGGTTGAGCCAGCGCGGGTCGAGCTCGTTGCCCATGTAGTTCTTCAGGAAGTCGACGCGCGCGACGCCGTGGCTTTCGGCCAGCCGCATCAGACGGCCCTCGTTCGACACGAGGCGCTTGTTGATGTCGTAGAGCTGCTCGACCAGCGAATCGATGCGCGCCTGGTTGAGCCGCAGCGACTTCACCTCGGCGATGATCTCTTCCTTCAGCTTCTTGTACTTGCGCTCCTGTGCCGGCGACAGCGACGTGCTCTTGAGGCGGAATTCGATGTCCTGCTCCTGCAAGCGG
The DNA here is from genome assembly GCA_035295025.1 of Bradyrhizobium sp. Lineage (GTDB taxonomy): Bacteria > Pseudomonadota > Alphaproteobacteria > Rhizobiales > Xanthobacteraceae > Bradyrhizobium. The sequence continues at coordinate 362 of DATGJS010000376.1, read as the reverse complement.
CGCAGGCGCTTGAAGGTGTCGGCGATGGTATCGAAGGTCTCGACCACTTTCGGCTTGAGCTCGGCTTCGATCGCCGCCAGCGAAAGCGAATTCTCCATCTCGTCTTCGTCGTAGTCGCCCTCGGCGGCGGACTCGGCCGGATCCTTTTCCGCGCCGTCGGCGGCAGCGCCGGGGGCGCCCGGCGCCTTGAACGGCGTCGCCGCGGGAGGCGCCGCAGGCGGCGCCACCGGCTGCACAACCTGCAGATGCGGCGCGCCCGGAACCGGCGTCGCGCCCGGAACACCGGCGGCTTGCGGGATCGGCTGGCCATCGGGACCGATCATCACCGGCGTCTGCATGTTCTTGGCATCAGGGCCGGCGTA
>DATGJS010000375.1:0-4810 GCA_035295025.1 Bradyrhizobium sp. | reverse complement strand
TGGCCGCAAAGGTGAAGTTCGTGATCGATCCGGATAATCCCTATCCGAACAACTATACCGGCCACATCCAGGCGATCATGAAGGACGGCAGCGTGATCGAGGAGCGCCAGCCCTATTTGCGCGGCGGCGCGCAGGAGCCGCTGACGCGGCAGGATGTCACCGATAAATTTGCACTCAACGCGCAATATGGCGGCTGGAGCAAGACGCAGAGCGAAGCGGCATTGAAGCTGCTGGCCGGGCTTTATCGTGGCAAAATTGATTTGAGCGCGTTGCGCGCGTAACCATCCGCTGTCATGGAGTGTGAAATGACAACTGAACTCGCCGGCAAGGTCGCGATCGTCACCGGCGCGGGCCGCAATATCGGGCGCGCGATTGCGCTGGCATTGGCGAATGACGGCGCCTCGATCCTGATCAATGTGCGCAGCAACAGCAATGAGGCCGAGGCGGTGGCGCGCGAGGTTGAAGCGATGGGCCGCAAGGCGCTGGTGCATATTGGCGACGTGGCCAATGCGGATCAGGTGCGGGCGATGGCCGAAATGGCCGCGAAACAATTCGGCCGGATCGATATCCTCGTCAACAACGCGGCACTTCGGCGCGAGAAAGCCTTCGCCGACATGACCTATGCCGAGTGGCGTGAAATCATGAACGTCACGCTCGACGGTACCTTTCACTGCGTGAAGGCCTGCCTGCCATATCTCAAGCAGAGCGGGGCGGGGACCATCGTCAATATCGGCGGCTTGAGCGCGCATACCGGCGCGAAAGACCGCGCGCATGTGGTGACGGCCAAGGCCGGTATCATCGGGTTCACCCGTGCGCTCGCTCATGACCTCGCTCCCGACGGCATCACCGTCAATTGCGTCGTCCCCGGCTTGATCGGCACGCCGCGGCCGAAGAGCGCGCCGGAGCCGGCGCATCATTTGATTCACCAGACCATCACGGGCGAGCGCGGCAAGCCCGAAGACGTCGCGGCCATGGTGCGGTTCCTCTGTGGAGGCGCGGCGCGTTATTTCACGGGGCAGGCGATCCATGCCAATGGCGGGGCCTATTTGGGCGCGTAAAACGCATGGCTTATCCGTCATTTGCGCTGGCTCTTCGCGCTTTTGATGCTAACCATTGGGGCCATGAACCAGCACGCCAAAATCGACATCCGCCATTCGACCTGCCCGCATGATTGCCCCTCGGCCTGCGCGCTCGATGTCGAGGTGCTCGATAATGCCAGTATCGGCCGCATCCGCGGCTCCAAACAGCAGACCTACACTGCCGGCGTGATCTGCGCCAAGGTCGCGCGCTATGCCGAGCGCGTCCACCATCCGGAACGGCTGACCTATCCGATGTTCCGCGTCGGCCCCAAGGGATCTGGCAAGTTCGCGCGGATCAGTTGGGACGACGCGCTCGACGAAATCGCCGGCCGTTTTGACGCCGCCGAGCGCGAGTTCGGCGCCCAATCCGTGTGGCCCTATTATTATGCCGGCACCATGGGGCTCGTGATGCGCGACGGCCTCAACCGTCTCGCTCACGTGAAGAAATATTCGCGCTTTTATTCGACGATCTGCTCGACCGTCGCGCGCGTCGGTTTTGCCGCCGGCACCGGGAAAATCGCCGGGGTCGATCCGCGCGAAATGGGCGTCTCGGATCTGGTCGTGATCTGGGGCACCAACCCGGTGAACACCCAGGTCAATGTCATGACGCATGCGATGCGCGCCCGCAAGGAGCGCGGCGCCAGGATCGCCGCGATCGACATCTACAACAACGACACCATGAAGCAGGCCGATATCAAGATCATCCTGCGGCCGGGCACCGACGGCGCGTTTGCCTGCGGCGTCATGCATGTGCTGTTCCGCGAAGGCTATGCCGATCGCGCCTATATGGACCGCTACACCGATTGCCCCGGAGAGCTCGAAGCGCATCTGATGACGCGCACCCCCGAATGGGCGTCGGCGATTTGCGGCGTGCCGGTTGCGGAGATCGAGGCCTTTGCGCGCGCGGTCGGCCAAACCAAGCGCACCTTCTTCCGCCTCGGCTATGGTTTCACCCGCAGCCGCAACGGGGCCGCGCAGATGCACGCGGCGCTGTGCATTCCGGCCGTCACCGGCGCATGGGCCTATGAAGGCGGCGGCGCGTTTTTCAATAATTACGCGATCTGGAAATTCGACGAATCCATCATCGAAGGCCACGACGCGATCGATCCCGCGACGCGACGGCTCGATCAATCCAAGATCGGGCGCATTCTGACCGGCGATGCGGTCGCGCTCCATCACGGCCCGCCGGTCAAGGCGATGCTCATTCAAAACACCAACCCGATGACGGTCGCGCCCGAGCAGGCGCTGGTGCGGCGCGGTTTTGCGCGCAACGATTTGTTCGTTGCCGTGCACGAGCAGTTCATGACCGAAACCGCCGCGATGGCCGATCTCGTGCTGCCGGCGACGATGTTTCTGGAACATGACGATCTCTATTATGGCGGCGGCCATCAACACATTTCGGTCGGGCCCAAATTGATCGATCCGCCCGGCGAATGCCGTTCCAATCACGAGGTGCTGCGCGAACTCGCCAAGCGGTTGAAGATTTCCCATCCCGGCTTTGAAATGTCCCCGCGCGAGCTGATCGACGCGACATTGCGCCGAAGCGGCCATGGCGGCATCGAGGCGTTGGAGAAGGATGTGTGGCGCGACATCCAGCCGGATTTCCGCGCCGCGCATTATCTCGACGGTTTTGCCCATGCCGACGGCAAGTTTCACTTCAAGGCCGACTGGGCCCGCGTTCCCGTCAGCCACGCCGGCATGATGGGGGCGTGGGATCAGATGCCCTCGCTGCCGGACCATTGGACCATCATCGAAGAACCCGACGAGGCTCATCCGTTTCGTCTCGCCACCAGCCCCTCGCGCAGTTTTCTCAACACCACGTTCAACGAGACGCCGTCGTCGCAGGCGCGCGAGGGCGCGCCATCCGTGATGATCCATCCCGAGGACGCCTCCCCGCTGGGGATCACTGAAGGCGACGCGGTGACGCTCGGCAATCCGCGCGGCGAGACCACGCTGACCGCCAAATTGTTCGACGGCGTGCGGCGCGGCGTGCTGATCGCCGAATCCGTGCACCCGAACAAAGCCCATATTGGCGGCCGCGGCATCAACATGCTTACCGGCGCCGAATCCATCGCGCCGGTCGGCGGCGCCGCCTTCCATGACAACAAAGTGTGGGTGAAGAAGGCCGAGCCGGCCATTCCGACGCCCTAGGCTTCGTTTCATGATATTTTAGTCGGTCATTGCGAGGAGCAACGCGACGAAGCAATCCAGTTCTTTCGCGGTTCACTGGATTGCTTCGCTTGCGCTCGCAATGACAGGAGAAAACAATCATGACCGACGACACCCCAAGCGTCCTCATCGAAAAGCGCGGCGCCGCGCTCTGGATCACCCTCAACCGGCCGCAGAAGCGCAACGCCCTCAATGCCGAGGTCATCGCCGGCATCGCGCGCGGCTACCGCGCGGCGCATGAGGATTCGGATGTGCGCGCGATCGTTCTGACCGGGGCCGGCGACAAGGCCTTTTGCGCCGGCGCCGATTTGCAGAATACCGGCGGCGCGTTTGCGCATGATTTTTCCAAACCCAACGTCGATTACGCCGATCTGTTGCGGTTGTCGCAAGACGCCACCAAGCCCGCGATCGCGCGCGTCAACGGGGTCTGCATGGCGGGCGGCATGGGACTCCTATGCATGACTGACATGGCCATTGCCTCCGAGCATGCCATCTTCGGCCTGCCCGAGGTCAAGGTCGGGGTGTTTCCGATGCAGGTGCTGAGCCTGTTGCAATCGGTCGCGCCGCGCCGGCTGATCAATGAATGGGCGATTACGGGTGAGCCGTTCGATGCGAGCACGGCCCAAGCCGCGGGGCTGCTCAATTATGTCGTCCCACAAGCCGACCTCGATGCCAAGGTGGAATGGCTGATCGGCCGCATCGCCGATAAATCCCCGACCGCGATCCGGCGCGGCAAATATGCGATGCGCGCCATCGCCTCGATGTCGTTCGACGAGGTCATCGCCTACACCGAAAGCCAGATCGCGCTGCTCGCGATGACCGAGGACGCCAAGGAGGGCCTGAAGGCGTTCGCGGAGAAGCGCAAGCCGGTGTGGACGGGGAAGTGATTTTTCGTCCCGATTAACTTGTCAAACAGCGATGCCTCGTCGTCATTGCCTTAACAATCCGTCATCGCGAGGAGCGAACGCGACGAAGCGATCCAGACCTTTGGCGATTGGCATCACTGGATTGCTTCGGGGCTTTCGCTCCTCGCAATGACACCGAAGACACGCCTTCACTCTCTCGCCGCGCGATTCCCGCGCGAGTTATGGGAATTCCAGCCCTCGAAAAACAGAGGGCACAGGGAATGCCGGACGCGTCAGCGCGCCCGCAGCCTTGCGTGCAAAATAAAAAAGCACACAAGCATAGTCACCACGGTCACGCCGGAAACGCCCGGCATTCCCCGCGCAATGGTTTTAACGGTTTCCTTCGTGGTCTTCCTGGTGATCGGGCTTTCTTGCCACCATCGCCCCTAAGAAGCTTGCTTCTCAAGAACTTGATATCAGCGTCGAGATATCAGAACGCCACGACTTCGCCGTCCGCATCTGGCGCATTCGTCTGCCGCACCATTCGCGTCCATCGCATCCCGCGCCCAACGTCCGTGACGATCGCGATACGCCCCTCATGCGGGCGCGAGACGGGCGAGATATACACCTGATTTGCGTTTCGGAAAAACAGAAATATTTTTATGGAGAGGGCTGGACAAGAGGCTGGAGGCGAGTTTGCGAAAACGACCGGACGGG
>DATGJS010000374.1:0-7251 GCA_035295025.1 Bradyrhizobium sp. | reverse complement strand
GACAATGCCGCGCAGATGACCCGGGTCGCTCGGCGTGAACGGCTCATAGCCCGGCACTTCCTTCTGAAGATAGGAAGCAATCCACTTGCCGACGGTGTCGAGCATGACGCCCATGATGCATTCGCCCCGGCGGATTCATGGAGCCAGTTCGGCCTTATCGATCCGCTTTTTGTAACCCATATCATGCTCGAAAGCCGTTGCAATTTAGTTCATGCCAGAAGCTGATCAATCATGATTGATTCACCATGACCGTTGCCGCTAACGTTTGAATCCGGCAAGTTCGCCTTCTCCCAAACCCAATGTTCACTTTATTCCCAAGAATTCCGGAGCCGATGACATGACGATGACGCGGCGTCAGCTTTTCAGCGTTTCGGCCGGCATGGCGATGACGCCGCTCCTCGGCCGTCGCGCATCGGCTGCCACATTGCCGCGCGAGACCGATATTGTCGTGGTCGGCGCCGGCGCTGCCGGCATCGCGGCGGCGCGCCGCATTCAAGCCGCCAACCGCAAGGTGATTGTGGTGGAGGCGGATTCCCGGCTCGGCGGACGCTGCTGGACGGATGTCACGACCTTCGACATGCCGTTTGATCGGGGCGCGCGCTGGCTGCACAACCCCGATACCAACCCCATGATCAAGCTCGCGCGCAATGCGGGGCTCGATATTTCACCGGCGCCCTCGGGTCAGAAAATCCGCATCGGTCAACGCAACGCGCGCGCGGGCGAAACCGAGGATTTCCTCGCGGCGCTGGTTCGCGCCAACCGCGCCATCGACGAGGCGGCGCGCGGCAGGCTCGATGTCGCCTGCGCCTCGGTTTTGCCTGGGGATCTCGGCATCTGGGCGGGCACGGCGGAATTCGTGCTCGGCGCCAGCGCCACGGGCAAGGATCTCCAGGACATCTCGGTCATCGACAAAGCGCGCGCGCAAGACCGCAACGCGACGATCGGCTGTCGCCAGGGCCTCGGCGTCTTGATCGCCAGGCTCGGTGAACAGGTTCCGACGGCCTTATCGACGCCCGTGAAACAGATCGGTTGGAGCAACCGCGAAGTCTCCGTGGAGACGCCGGCGGGACGGATCGCCGCGCGCGCCGCCATCGTCACGGTTTCGAGCCAGGTGCTGGCGGCGGGAAACATCAGATTTACGCCCGAGCTTCCCAAGCGCCAGCTCGATGCGGCGGCCAAATTGCCGCTCGGCAGCTATGATCGCATCGCCCTGCAATTGCCGGGCAATCCGTTGGGGCTTGCACATGATGAGGCCGTGATCGAGCAGAGCAATTCCACGCGCACCGCGTTGCTCTCAGCCCATATTGGCGGGTCGTCGCTTTGCATTATCGATGTCGCGGGCTCGTTCGGCCGCGATCTCTCGGGTCAAGGGGAAAAGGCGATGGTGGCGTTCGCGGTGGAATGGCTGAGCAAATTGTTCGGCAGCGATGCTGTGGCCGCCGTGAAACAATCGAGCGCGACGCGCTGGAATGCATCGCCATTCGCGCGGGGCGCGATGTCGGTGGCCGCGCCGGGCAGTCAGCCGTCGCGCAGGATTCTCACTGAACCGATCGGCAATCTGTTTTTGGCCGGCGAAGCCACCCATGAAACCTTATGGGGCACCGTCGATGGCGCTTGGGAAAGTGGCGAGCGCGCCGCGGACGCCGCGCTGCGCAAAATCGGCGCGCTTGGCGAGTCGGCCGTGTCACCTATGCCTGGGCAACGCCGTCGCGCGCGGGGAGGGTCGGTCAACTAGATTTCGCAGAGAGATTCTCGGGTTCGATGCTGACGCATCGAACCGGAATGACCGTGATAAATCTCAGCGCAGCACGCCGTCGAGTGCGGGCAGGCCGAAGAATACGGCGAGCGCGATTAGCGCATAGCAGATGCCGCGAAACAGCGCCTCGCTGGCGTGACCGAACCATGACGCACCGAGCTTGATGCCGACGGCATAGGCCGGGCCGATCACGAGCGAGAACAGAATCGCGTCCTTTGTCATCAGGCCGCTTGCCGCGTAACTCACGACGGCAAAGACATCAGATGCACCGAAGAACAGCAAGATATTGGCGCGCGCGACGGGGGACGCAACCGGCCGGCCCAGCCAATAGCCGACGATCGGCGGGCCGCCGGTCTGCGCGAGCCCCGAGCAGAAGCCGGACAGTGCGCCGATGCCGACGGAGAGTGCCACATGATCCTTGCCGCGGTAGCGCCAGCCCGACAATAACAGCAACAAGAGTGCGCCCACGAAGCCGGAAATGATCCAGCGCGTTGTCACCGGATCGAGCCGGTTCAGGAAATAGGTGCCGATGGGAACGCCGACCAGCGCGCCGGCCACGATGATCGCCGTCGGCTTGTGATCGGCCTTTCGCCATGCGCTTGGAAGCAACGGCGCGGCGGCGACGAAATCGACGATCAGGAGCAGCACTGCGACGAGCCGTGGTGCGGCAACACTGCCTGCAAGCGGCATGAAGATCATCGCCGCGCCAAAACCGGAAAATCCGCGGGCCATGCCGGATATCAAAGCGAAGGCGCAAATCGCAAGCGCGGTCTGGGTGCTGATCTCAGCCGGAATGAGTTCCGACAGGCTCATGTCGTTGTTTTGCGCATGGCGTGTTCCGAAAACCGCTTCACACTTCTCGGCATTATGCGCGCAGCACGCCGCCGGTCTTCTTGGTCACTTCGGCCACGATTTTCGCCGCCACCGCCTCGATCTCCTGGTCGGTCATGGTCTTTTCGCGCGGCTGGATCGTGACCGCGATCGCGATTGATTTCTTGGTCTCCTCGATCCCCTTGCCTTCATAGACATCGAATACGGTGACGGCTGTGATGAGTTTCTTGTCGATGTTTTGCGCGGCGCGAACGATATCGCCGGCCTTCACACCGCGATCGACGATGAAGGCGAAATCCCGCGACACCGGCTGAAACGCTGAAAGCTCGATCACAGGCTTGGCGCGTGTCGGCCTTTGCTTGGCGTCCGGAATCCGCTCCAGGATGACCTCAAAGGCGACCATCGGGCCGTGGGCGCGCAGGGCCTCCAGCGCGCGCGGATGCAACTCGCCGAACGTGCCGAGCACGTTCTGCGGACCGATCTGAATCGTGCCGGAGCGGCCGGGATGCAACCAGGCGGCGCCGCCGGGAACGATTTGAAGCGCCTGCATCGGGGCGCCGGCGGCAGCCAGCACCGCAAAAGCATCGGCCTTGGCGTCGAGCGCGGTTGCGTTCGCCGAGCCTGACCAATGCCGTCCAAGTCCCGCCGTCACCGCAAAGCCATGACGCACGCCCGATGCGGCGGTGAGTTGATCTTCCGGTCTATCGCCCTTGAACACCTGGCCGACTTCGAACAGCGCGACATCCGCAACGCCCCGGTCGGAATTGGCTTGCGCGGCGGCGATCAGGCCCGGCAACAGGCTCGGCCGCATGTCCGACAAGTTGGCGGCGATCGGATTGGCGAGCGCGAGTTCGACCTTGCCGCCGCCGAACAGTTCGGCATCGGGTTTGGAAATGAACGACCACGTCACGGCTTCCACCATGCCGCGCGCGGCGAGCGCGCGCTTGGCGCGGCGGGTGCGCAACTGCATCGGCTTGAGCACCGGCTTGCGTGACATTTCGCCGCGTTCGAACGGCGCCATCGGCACCGCGCCGACGCCGACCATGCGCACGATTTCCTCGACGATATCGGCCTTGCCGTGCACGTCCGAGCGCCAGGAGGGGATCGCGACCTTCACCACGGGGCCGCTACCGGCAACCATGAAGCCGAGATGGGTGAGAATCCGCTTCTTTTCGGTGAACGGCACGTCGATGCCGGCCAGACGTTTGACCTCGTTCACCGGGAAATCGATCACGCGATCGTCGGCGAAGGATTTTCCCACCACCATATTTTCCGATGGCGTGCCGCCGCAAAGGTCCATCACCAGTTTTGTCGCCATCTCCAGCCCCGGCACCATGAAGGCGGGATCGACGCCGCGCTCGAAACGATAGCGCGCGTCGGAATGGATGCCGAGCTTGCGGCCGCTTTGGGCGATATTGATTTCGCTCCACAGCGCCGATTCGATCAGCACATCGGTGGTAGTTTCCGAACAGCCGGAGGCCTCTCCACCCATGATGCCGGCGAGCGATTCGACGCCGTGATCGTCGGCGATCACGCAAATGGAATTGTCGAGCGTGTACGTGCGGCCATCCAGCGCGAGCAGCGTCTCGCCGTCGCGGGCGCGGCGCACCACCAGATGGCCTTTGACCTTGGCGGCGTCGAACACATGCAGCGGGCGGCCACGGTCGTAAGTCATGAAATTGGTGATATCGACCAGCGCGTTGATCGGCCGCAAGCCGATCGAGGTCAGGCGCTTTTGCAGCCATTCCGGCGAGGCGCCGTTCTTGACGCCGCGCACCAGCCGCAGCGCAAAGCCCGGACAAAGGCTTTGATCTTCCACCGTCACTTTTACCGGACAGGGGAATTCGCCCTTGATGGCGCGGATCGAAGGATCCTTCAATTTCCCCATATCGGCGGCGGCAAGATCGCGCGCGATGCCATGCACGCTTGCGCAGTCCTGCCGGTTCGGCGTCAGGTTGATCTCGAAGACGGGATCGCCGAGCCCGGCCCATGGCGCATAGGGCGCACCGATCGGCGCGTCCTCCGGCAGCTCCATGATGCCGTCATGGTCCTCGGAGATTTTCAACTCGGCCGCCGAACACAACATGCCGCGGCTTTCGACGCCTCTGATGGTGCCGATGCCAAGTGTGATGTCCTTGCCGGGAATATAGCTGCCGGGCGGCGAGAACACGCTGATGAGGCCCGCGCGCGCATTCGGCGCGCCGCATACGACCTGCACCGGAGCGGCATTATTGCCGGGATCGACCATGCAGACGCGCAAGCGGTCGGCATTGGGATGTTGTTCGGCCGAGATCACCCGCGCGATCGTGAACGGCGCAAGCGCCTTTGCCTTGTCCTCGATATTCTCGACTTCAAGCCCGATCATGGTGAGCTTGTCGGCGAGCTTTTCGACGCTCTCGTCGGTGTCGAGATGGTCCTTCAGCCAGGAGAGGGTGAATTTCATGGCTGGAGCTTCCGTTGTCCCCTCCCCCGCCTGCGGGGGAGGGTTAGGGTGGGGGCTCTCGCCGCAACGGCAGCCGCAACCATTTCGAGCACACCTGAGCGATTTGTCATTACGTCGTAATTACTGAAGCGAAGAACCTGAAAGCCCCCAACCTCAATCATGGCTGAGCGTTGGGCGTCCAACTGTTCAGCCTCATCAGAAAAGTGCTGTCCGCCGTCAAGCTCGATCACCAGCCGCGCTGCGTGGCAGACGAAATCAGCGACGTATTTTTCGACCGGGACCTGGCGTCGGAAACCAACGCCATTCAAGCGATGATTCCGTAGCTCCGACCAAAGAAGTCGTTCGGCGTCGGTCGAGTTTTTTCGGAGCCTTCGCGCATTCGAGCGCAGCTCGGACCGCACCTTCCAGGTCGGGCTTTTTTGTTCGGCCATTGATACCCCTAATGCCGCACGGCCCCCACCCCAGCCCTCCCCCGCAAGCGGGAGAGGGAGCCTAACCTGCCGAAAGGAGGGAGCATTCAAAGCATCGGCAGGCATGTCCGCAAGGGTCACGAACTCAATCCTCCCGCCAGCGTCGGGAGGTCGAGCGGCTTGAAGCCGTAATGCGAAAGCCAGCGCACGTCGTTCTCGAATAATTGCCGCAAATCCGACATGCCGTATTTCAGCATCGCGATGCGGTCGATACCCATACCCCAGGCAAAACCTTGATAGATGTCGGGATCGATGCCGCAGGCGCGCAGCACATTCGCATGCACCATGCCGCAGCCGAGAATTTCGAGCCAATCCTCGCCCTCGCCGAATCGGATCTCGCCTTTGTCGCGCCGGCACTGGATGTCGACTTCGAGCGAGGGTTCGGTGAACGGAAAAAACGAGGGGCGGAATCGCATGTTGATGTGATCGACCTCGAAGAACGCCTTGCAGAACTCGTGCAGGATCCATTTGAGATGGCCGAGATGGGAGTGCTTGTCGATGACAAGGCCCTCGACCTGGTGGAATTGCGGGGTGTGGGTCGCGTCCGAATCGATGCGATAGGTTCGCCCCGGACAGATCACGCGGATCGGCGGCTTTTCCGTGAGCATGGTGCGCACCTGCACCGGTGAGGTGTGGGTGCGCAACAGCATGCGCGAGCCATCCGGCTTGGGATTGAAGAAAAACGTGTCGTGCATTTCCCGCGCGGGATGGCCTTCCGGGAAATTGAGCTTGGTGAAATTATAATCGTCGGTTTCGATGTCGGGGCCTTCGGCGATCGAAAACCCCATATCGGCGAAGATGGCCGTGAGCTCATCCCAGACCTGGCTGAGCGGATGGATGCGCCCCGTCTCCGTCGGGGCCTCGCGCACGGGAAGCGTGACGTCGATCGTCTCGGAGGCAAGGCGGGCGTCGAGGCTTGCGGATTTCAGCACCTCACGCCGCGCGCTTAAAGCGCTCGTGATCCTGTCCTTGGCAAGATTGATCGCGGCCCCTTGCGTCTTGCGTTCCTCGGGCGACATTTTGCCGAGCGTCGCAAGCAGCGCCGAGATCGAGCCTTTCTTGCCGAGTGCGGCGACACGCACCGCTTCGAGCGCGGCTTCGTCGGAAGCGGCGGTGATCTCGGAAAGAATTTGGGATTCGAGTTGAGCGAGGTCGGTCATGGCAACGGTCACCTTTGGGATGCGCGCTCGCAGTCCATGCGAGACCGTCATCATCCGCGAAGGCGGATGATCCAGTAACCTCCGGGATCAACGATGTTGGTCGGTGGTTACTGGATGCTCCGCTTTCGCGGAGCATGACACCGGAATAGCAAAGCGCCGCCGCGATCGGAACTTACGCCGCCAGCGCCGCCTTGGCCTTCTCGGCGATCGCCTGGAATGCCGCGGGCTCGTTGATCGCGAGATCCGACAGCACCTTGCGGTCAACCGTGATGCCCGACTTCGAGAGGCCGTTGATAAACACGCTATAGGTCATGCCGAACGGGCGCACGGCGGCGTTCAGGCGCTGAATCCACAGCGCGCGGAAGGTGCGTTTCTTGCGCTTGCGGTCGCGGAAGGCGTATTGGGCGGCCTTCTCCACCGCGGGCTTGGCGGCGCGGATCGTATTCTTGCGGCGGCCGTAAAAACCCTTGGCGGCCTTGTAGACTTTCTTGTGCTTGGCGTGAGAGGTCACACCGCGTTTGACGCGAGACATGACGGGTCTCCTTTTGGAAAATGACTAATAAAGGACGGGTCGCCCGCGCGGTACGCGCG
>DATGJS010000373.1:0-9322 GCA_035295025.1 Bradyrhizobium sp. | reverse complement strand
CGCGCGATCCTCGACGATAAGGAAGCAAGCCCGAACGATAAATTCGTGGCGCTCGATTTTTTGAAGAACGCCAATATCGCCGCCGGCGGCGTCTTGCCGATGTGCCAGGACACCGGCACCGCGATCATCATGGGCAAGAAGGGCTGCAACGTCATCACCGACGGTGAGGATGAGGCCGCGCTCTCGGAAGGCGCGCGCGATGCGTATCTGAGGCGCAATTTGCGCTACTCGCAGGTGGCGCCGCTCTCGATGTATGAGGAAAAGAACACCGCCAACAACATGCCGGCGCAGTGCGAAATCTATGCCGAAGGCGATGACGCCTACAAATTCATGTTCATGGCCAAGGGCGGCGGCAGCGCCAATAAGAGCTTTTTGTTTCAGGCGACACCTTCCGTGCTGACGAAGGATCGCCTGCTGGCCTTTCTGAAGGAAAAAATCCTGACCCTCGGCACCGCGGCATGCCCGCCCTATCATCTGGCGATCGTGATCGGCGGCACCTCGGCCGAACTCTGCATGAAGACGGTGAAGCTTGCTTCCGCGCGCTATCTCGACGCGTTGCCGGCCCACGGATCGGCCGATGGTAACGCTTTCCGCGACATCGAGATGGAGCAGGAAATCCACAAGATGACGCAATCGCTCGGCGTCGGCGCGCAATTTGGCGGCAAATATTTCTGCCACGACGTGCGTGTGATCCGCATGCCGCGCCATGGCGCTTCGCTTCCCATCGGGCTTGGCGTATCGTGCTCGGCCGACCGCCAGGTGCTCGGCAAGATCACGAAAGACGGCGTCTATCTCGAAGAGCTCGAACATAATCCCGCGCAATATTTGCCCGCCGTCGAACAGGCGCTCGGCGGCGAAGTGGTCAAGATCGATCTCAACCGGCCGATGAAGGATATTCTGGCGACGCTTTCGCAACATCCGATCAAGACGCGGCTGTCGCTGACTGGCACCATGATCGTGGCGCGGGATTCGGCGCATGCGAAATTGCGCGAGCGGCTGGAGAAGGGCGAAAAGCTGCCGGATTATTTCAAGAACCATCCGATTTATTACGCAGGTCCCGCCAAGACGCCGGAAGGTTACGCCTCGGGCGCGTTCGGCCCGACCACGGCGGGACGGATGGATTCCTTTGTCGATCAGTTCCAGGCGGCCGGCGGCTCGATGGTGATGCTGGCGAAGGGCAACCGCGCGGTCGCGGTGCGCGAGGCCTGCAAGAAGCATGGTGGCTTTTATCTCGGCTCGATCGGGGGTGCCGCGGCCAATCTCGCCGAACACTGCATCAAGAAGGTCGAGGTCGTGGAATATCCCGAACTCGGCATGGAAGCGATCTGGCGCATCGAGGTCGTGGATTTTCCGGCCTTCATCATCATCGACGACAAGGGCAACGACTTCTTCAAGGAGTTGAATCTGGGGTGAGGCGTGCTCCGGATGCTGCGCAGCGAGTAACGGTGCGATGCAGATCCGGGGCCCATCCGATCCGGGAGTGGGTCCCGGCTCTGCATTGCGTCGTTTCACGCCGCAACGCGTCGGGGACATGAGAGCAGGACACATGATCGAGTGGTTCGACGATTTGAAGCTCGGGATGCGCTTTGCAAGCGACAAGGTGACCGTCTCCAAGGATGACATCCTGCGCTTTGCGAGCGAATTCGATCCGCAGCCGTTTCACCTCGACGAGGAGGCGGCAAAGCATACGATCCTCAACGGGCTTGCGGCGTCCGGCTGGCACACGGCGGCGCTCGCGATGCGGCTTGCGATCTCCACGCGGCCGTTCGGGTCCCATCCGATGTTTGGCGCCGGCGTCGATGAGCTTCGCTGGATGAAGCCGGTCCGGCCGGGCGACACGCTTCGTCTTGAAGGCGAAGTGGTCGAATTGACCCCCTCGAAAACCAAACCGCAAGGCATCGTGCGCGTGAAATGGACCGCGTATAATCAAGACGGCGAGGCCGTCTATACTTTCAATCCGATCGGGATCGTGCCGCGCCGGCCGGCGACTTGAAAAACGCGTCGATACCGCCAAGCATGGCCCGTGAACGGTAAAATCGGCGGCGGAGAATTGTCATGCGGAAAAACCTGTTTGCGGCGCTTGCTCTCGTAACGCTTGTTTCAGGCGGCGAAACTGGGCGAGCCGAGGAACTCACCGGCACGCTCGCGAAGGTAAAAGAGCTCGGATACATCACCGTCGGGCACCGCGAAGCATCCGTGCCGTTCTCTTACCTCGACGACAAGCGCCAGCCGGTCGGCTTCGCCATCGACATCTGCGCTCACATCGTTGACGCCGTGAAAGGTGAGTTGAAGCTCGACAAGCTCGAAGCGCGCTATCAGTTGGTGACGGCTTCGACGCGCATTCCGCTTTTGGCCAACGGTACGATCGACCTTGAATGCGGCAACACCACCAACAATGCCGAACGGCAACAGCAGGTCTGGTACACCAACACGCATTTTTTGACCGCGAGCCGGTTCCTCTCGAAGGTCGAATCGAAGATCAGTTCGATCGGCGATCTCAAGGGCAAGACGGTGGTCTCTCCGGCAGGTTCGACCAACATCAAACAGGCGTTCGAATTCAATAGCCGGTTGAATCTGGGGATGACGATCATCCCAGCTCAGGATCAGGCCGAAGCGTTTTTGATGGTCGAGACCGGCAGGGCGGCGGCCTTTGTCCAGGACGATATCGTGCTCGCTGGCCTGATCGCCAACGCCAAGGATCCGAAGGCGTATGCGATCTCGCAAGACGCGTTCTCCAGGCCCGAGCCCTATGGAATCATGTTGCGTAAGGATGATGTGGCGTTCAAGGCGCTTGCCGACGCCGCGACATCGGCTCTTTACAAAAGTCCTGAAGGCGCCGCGCTCTATGCCAAATGGTTCACGCAAGCCATCCCGCCGAAGGGCGTCAATCTGAACATCCCGATGAGCCCGGCGATGAAGCGCGCCTTTGAGAAACCGACGGATTCGCCCGATCCATCGACTTACTGATCAGAGGCCCGATTGATACGATGGTAGTGAGGCTGCATTTTGGGGATACGCCGCTATAGTTGGTGTTATTTAACGAAGCTGAGATAGGAAGCGAGCGCCTCGATTTCCTCCGGGCCGAGATGGCTTGCCACCGTCGGCATCGGCGATCCCGGCGTCGAATGATATCCTTGGCCCCATTGTTCGAGGCGGGCCTTGACGTAGAAATAGGCTAGGCCCCCCAAACGCGGGATGTCCCTGACGCCTTCGGCATTCGGACCGTGACAGGCATAACAGGACACGATGTTGGATTCGGGAATGCCATCCATGAAGATCGTTCTTCCGCGCGAGGCGAGGCTGCTGTTGCCGTCATTGGCGGGCTTCGGCGGGATCGAAGCAAAATAGTTTGCAAGTTCGTAAACCGTCGATGGCCCCAGCGCCGCAACCGCGCCCCACATATATTGCTTCGAAAACGGATTGTCCCGCGTGTGTTCGTGGAAGCTTTGGAGTTGGCTCATGATGTATTGCGGCCGTTGTCCGGCGAGCCTTGGCGCAACCGTATAACCCTGCGCGTCCGTGCCATGGCACCATGTGCAATTGCGCACCGCCGCGCTGTCGCCGGCCGGTGCGGATGCGGTGGGGACCGTGGATGCGACCATCGCCAGGATCGCCAGTTTCAGCCCAATGCGCTTCATGACCCCAAGCCTTCGCACTTCATGCCCTTCAGAATATGCCGACGAATGCGGCAGCAACGCTCATTGCAGATTGCTGACATAGGCCGCCACCGCTTCAACCTGGGAACGCGTCAAATTGTGCGCCGTCGGCGCCATGATCGCTGACGTGTCGACAGCGGTGCCCTGACCCCGCTCTTTGCTCCAGCCCGTCAACTGGCTGACCATGTAGGGATAGAGCTGGCCCGCCAGCCTTGGAATTTCGTTCTGGCCTCTGCCGTCCGCGCCGTGACAAGCGGAGCAGGCGGGAACGTTGGATTCGGGCAACCCCTCGTCGTAGATTCTCCTACCCAGCGTGACCGCGCCCTTCGGCGCGCCGCCGAAGGGCGGCGGATTGAGATGATGAAAATGGTCGGCCAACGACGAGATCATTGCCGGGCTCAGTACATGGGCAACGTTTCGCATGATGGGATTGCTGCGCCGGCGTTCGACGAAGGCCCGCAACTGAGCCTCGATATATTCGGGTTGTTGTCCGGCAAGTCGCGGCATCGGGAAATATCCGAGATAACCCTGGCCCTGTAGGCCGTGGCAGGTTTTGCAATATTCAAGCTTGGCCTCAAGGCCGCTCGCCGCCGGCGCGCTTCTTTGTTGCGCGTAGGCGTTGGCGGAAAACATCTGCACCAGAATTGAGGCAAACAAAACAAACCAATGGCGAGCCGTCGTTGCTCGGCGCCGTCGTCCGTGGTCCGATATACCCGCTTCGGCTGAAGGGTTTGCGGCCATCGTCAATCGGCTCCCCAGATATGGAAGTTAAAGCCGACCTTGGCCACCTGAACGGTCTGCCTGACGTTCACGACGCCCGAAAAAGCGCCGTTGCTGATCTGCTCGGTCATCAGAATGTTGCCGCTGCCGAATCCGTAATAATCATATTCGACGTTCATCGACCAATGACGCGTGAACGCCCAATCCACGCCGCCACCGACAACATAGCCAATGCGGTTGTCCAGTCCCTGAAAGTTAAACGGACCGCCGGGTCCGATGGTCGTGACGCCGCTGACGTTGTACTTGTCCCCGGCTACGGCAAGGCCGCCTCTGCCATAAACCAGGACGGTATCGAAAGCATAGCCGATCCGTCCCGTCACGCTGGCAAGAAAGTCGTTGTTCGCTTGTACGCGCGCGAGGTCAGGCGCGCCGGCCGGGAGGTTGACCAGCGCGCTGCCTTTCATGGTGGTGCCCGAAGCGGTGCCTTCAATTCCCATCACGACGTTGGTAGAAAACTGATAGTCGCAGCCGATCTCGCCGCCGATTACAGCACCGGTCGGCGTCGTGGTTACCGTGGTGATGCCGGTGGTGATGGGGCCGCCGTTAAATGAATCCTGCACCAGTTGCACCGGATCGGTCATGGCCTTGCTGCCCCTGGCGCCGCCGAGATGTCCGCCGAGATAGCAGCCCGTCCAGCTGAATCGCTGCTCTACATAAGGCGCCTCTGATTTCATCGGCAGGTCGGCTGCGATCGCCGGCGCCGCCAAAGTCACTGCGAGAGCAGCCGCGAAGGGAGTTTTTCTCATCGACCATCTCCAAATACGGGCATGTCCGCCTACATCGCAAACCAGGCATGGAGGAACAGCGTATTGTTGTCGTGGGCACCGACCGTGGTGCCGTTGAGCTTGTTGTAATAGGTGTATTGCAGGCCGATGCGCGCGTTGAACCACGGCCAACCGGCCATCTTGCTGGCACCGAACGGAATATAGGCGATCTCGGCCATCCAGCCGTTGGTGTTCGGCGTGGATGCGAGCCCGGTGAGGGGATCAGTGCCGTAAAGGTTTAGGTCGGCCGTGCCCCATTGATTGAAATACTGCCCGGTGAATACGACGCGGTTGTCGGCGCCGTAGGCAAACGAAGCCTGCAGCTTCATGCTGTTCAGCTGATCGGTCGGATTGGACGAAGCCCCGCTGAAGAAGCTCGCATCCAGCCGCTGAAACTCGCGGATATAGCTGCCGCGCAAGGTCAGCCACCAATTGTCGCCTTGATACTGATATTGCGCATCGAAGCCGTAGTCGGTGAAGGTATCGGACTGCGGGAAGGTTACGGTCGAAAACGTCGCGAAGCTGGTATCGACCCAGGGATGCACATTGAATTGTGCCCCGAACGCGCCGATCATCAGCGTGTTTCGGCCCCAGTGCGGTTCCAGCGCGACGCGCCAATAGGGTGTAACGCCACCGAGCAGGCCGGGCGCACCGAACGGATCAGTGCCCACTGCATTTTGCTGGCTGAAGCCGAGCGTCTTGTATCCGGTGAATTCCAGATACAGCAGGTCATTGATGAAGGTGTAAGCACCGACGCCGCCGACATGCGCGGCAAAGGTGCCTTCGATCGTCGTGGGGTGACCTTGTGGCCCAAGTATCGTTGATACGGCGTAAGGGAAAGACCACGCCGGCGTGGTATTCCATACATCCTGCACAGTCGGATTGTTGTTGGCGGTGATGCCGTAGATCAGATCGAGCGGTCCGAAGTGAGCCGTGTTGGCATAGCGAACGTCGGTATTGTCCCACGTCCAGGTGTGACCGAACGGATCGCCGAATCCTCCAGGCGGCACCGCGTTGTAGGTGACCTGCGCGAAGGCGCCGACATGGTCAGTGATCGCCCCGCCCCAGAACGCGCTGAATGGCGAGAGGACGACGTTGTTGTTCGCACTGTAGGGATCGGTACCGGTCAGGTCCGCCTGGGTGTGCGTGTAACCGACGATCGCCATCATCGAGACCGGCGGAACCCACTCCTTGTCTTCCTCGGGCTTTGCCGATGAGCCCTGCGGCAGCGTCTTCACATAGCCCATCATCTTTTCGTATTCGGCGCGCGCATCTCTCGCAATTTGCGAGGAGAATGGCGTCGTGCGGAATTCGCCGCCGCCGGTCGTATATCCCAACAGTTTGAATCTTCGGCCATACGGCGTCAGCGCGGGAAAATCGGTGTGGCAGGTGCCGCAGGGTTGTCCGGTCTGCCGCGCGAAACTCGGTAGCGCTTGCACCGGCGAAGAAACAATAAGCGTCAGTAAGCCTGACGTAAATGCAACCAGCGCGAGCGCGGCGATTGTCCCGAAGTTACCGAAGTGTCTGATACGACCGGCTTCTCCCCGCATAGCGCGCTATCCCGTTGTTTGCAGCGCTCCGTACCGCCACACGAATCCAAGGACAGATTTACAAGAATGACGATAATCCATGAACCGCAAACCCATCCAGCTAAAGCTTACCCGTGAATCAGTTTTCACGACGGAGCGTCATTTCGGCAACTATCGTCGCAGGCGCAACGAACCTTCATTCGGCGAAATATGCTGTTCGACCGAACGCCTGTGCGGTATAAAAGGACAATGATGGACAGTTTGTCCCCATCCTTCCGGGCTCTACCGTGAATTGTGGGCAAGATTCTCCGGAACGAATTGATCTGGATCAAACGCGCCCCGAAAGATTGAACTGGATCGAACCGCCAAGCCCGCCGTAACGTGTCGATCATCGAAAGGGGCGCCCATGCGGATTTCATCGATATTGTTGGCGGTGGTTGTATCCCTTGCCGTTTGCACCACGTCGCAAGGCCAGGAGAAGAGCAAAAGCAAAGGCGACGTTTCGCAAGCCGAGCTCAAGGCGAAGATCGATTACTGCAAGACCTGCCATGGCCTCTCGGGGCAGGGATTCCGCGGGTCGTATCCGATGCCGCGGCTCGCCGGCCAGCAACCCGAATATCTCGTTAATCAGCTCCAGGCATTTATCGAACGCCGACGCAACAACCCGGTCATGTTTAACGTCGCGCATGTTCTCACGACGCCGATGGAAAAAGCGCTCGCAGAGCAATTCAACCGTCTCGACCCGAAACCGCTCGGCGGCGGGCCGAAGGAAAATCTCACTGAGGGCAAGAAGATCTATCTTGAAGGCATTCCGAAATCCGACGTTCCGCCTTGCGCCTCATGTCATGGCGATGACGCCAAGGGCAGCGACACATTTCCGCGTCTGGCAGGACAGCTTCACGACTACATCCATAAGAAGCTGACGAACTGGGACAAGGAGCGCGGCCAGGACAAGAGCAATCCGGACAACTCCGCCATCATGCAACCCATCGCGCATAGCCTGACGGACGCACAGATCCGCGCGGTGGCGGGTTATCTCTCTACAATCGAGTGAGCGCCTTTTTCTGCAAGCCGCACTGGCCTGGGCCGTCCGGGATGAAACAGACCTATTGCTCCAGATCAAAGACAGGGCCGCATGGAAGCGTCCATGATTGATCTGTTCGTTCATCTACATGAGAAGAAGGACATGTGAACAATGACAGATGAAAACAAGTTTTCTCGCCGCCGCGTGCTCTCTGTTGTGGTTGGCGCGGCGGGAGCAGCGACCGGCGCCGCCATCATTGGCACGCCAAGACCGGCCTACGCGAAGGTACCGCAGAAGACCGTGAAGTATCAGGACACGCCGAAGGGAGATCAGACTTGCGAAAACTGCGCACTGTTCGAAGCGCCATCTTCCTGCAAGACCGTCGACGGAGCCGTCTCGCCTCAGGGCTGGTGCATCGTTTATGCGAGGAAGCCCGCCTAGAACATTCCGATGAGCCCGGCGATGAAGCGCGCCTTCGACGGATTTGCCCGATCCGGCGGCGTATTGAGCAGCTACTCATTTAATGCGTTCTCCGGACGCAGCGCCATCAGCGCGTTGACGCGTGTCTTCAACACACATCAGGCGCGGATGCCGATCCGCCGTCTATTCAATCGAGTTTGGATCCCAGCTCTAGCGGTGCACAGCTTTCGCGTTGTCCCGCGTGCGGGACACGATAGGAGTATCACGTCTTCGGACTAAAAATCGTGTGGCCCGACCGACCACAGCCCCAATGCGATGGGGCATTCAGCGACAATGTCGGATCGACCGAAGCCGTGAGGGAAACCTGCCTGTTGTCGATTCCGGTAAATTTGATCCACTCCAAATAATCGAGCCGAACCAGCCAACGTAGCCCGAGCGCGGTATAACCCGCAGCCGAATGATGGTCGTGCATCACGGCTATTTTGCCCGTGCCGAACGTTGACCGTCAAATTTCGGATTATCAGAAATTTCTCTTGACCGTTTGGTAGAAACAGCAATAGAAGCGAATCATCCCGTCTCTGAAGGAGGGGCGTTTGGCCGATCGTCACGAACGTGGAGTGCGGGATGCGGTGGACGCGGATGGCGCTTCTGACGAGGGCGCTTGTTCGCGGACGGTGAAGTCGTGTGGTCCCGACGCCTCGACGCTGGCGTCAAATCGGTGGGAACTATTTCTCCGATGACGGTGGCAAGAACGCCCGATCGCCGAGGAGAGCACGAAGCAAGCCGTTAAAACCATTCGCGCGGGGAAGGCCGGATCGTTTCGGCGTACCTGTGGTGACTATACTCGTATGCTCATTTTATTTTGCATGCGAGGCTGCGGGCGCGTCTGGCGCCCGGCCTTCCCTGCTCCCTCTGTTCTTCAGAGGACAGGACTTCAATTCAAAACTCGCGTGGATCGCGCGGCGAGATCGCGAAGCTGTGACCGCGCATTCAGTGTGCTCTCCTTGTGGGGAAGAGTGGGAGGGGTAGCCACGAGCGCTGTCGTTCTGATCCGCCGTCTATTCAACCGGATTTGGGTCCCGCATCCGCAGTGCACTGCTTTCGCGCTGCCCCGCGTGCGGGGCACGGGAGCGCCTTAAGCCCTGCAGA
>DATGJS010000372.1:0-2698 GCA_035295025.1 Bradyrhizobium sp. | reverse complement strand
CTAACCATTGAGCTACAGGCCCCGCCTGCGAATCCCGTTTGATCAGCGGGCGTACTCGTCTCGCGCGGCGTGATGAATGTAAAGTATTTCGATCGCTTGACCCGTGTTCCGATAAAACACTTTGTAGGGATATCGGATCAGCGGCACGACCCGCACACCCGGCTGCTCCGCGACTTCCTGCGCGCTGTCTGGCCAGTCGCTAATGCGGTTGATTATCGATTGGAGGCGACTTTGAAAGGCCTCATAGACGGTCGGGTAGTGGGAGGAGATATAGGCAAGTATTCCGTCGAGGTTTGCGAGTGCCTCTTCGGTATAAATCACCCTCATGCAGGACGATGTTTTTCGAAAACCCGACTGACTTGATCGTCAGTGGCAAATCGTCCTTCTCGGGCCGCTGTCAAGCCACGATCTATTCCTGACAGCTCCTTTGGAGTCGCGTGGTACTTCCCGCTTCCAAGCTCGGCATCAATTTCAAGCGCGATTTGCGCAAGCGCGGTTTGCGCCTCTTCCGGCCAAGTTTCGACCCGTTCAAGGACTTCTTTGAGAATCTTAGCTGTCATTGGTCCATTATACCAAATTGCCCCGCATTCTTACAGCGAGAACTATCCTTGCGAAGGATTGGTGGGCCCGGCAGGACTCGAACCTGCAACCAGACCGTTATGAGCGGCCGGCTCTAACCATTGAGCTACAGGCCCCGCCGCGACGCTCCGCTTGATCGGCGGGCAACGGTGCGACCGACCCCTTACAATGCGGCTGGCGTTGGGGCAATGGCGGGTTTCGCCGCCGTGGAATCAATTTCTGATTTTCCGAATTTAACTTGACGGCGGGGTAGAAACAGGAATATTCCGCCATGTATCCCGCTCTCTTCAAAAGGGGCGTTTGGCCGATCGTCACGAACGTCGGGCGCGGGATGCGGTGGACGCCTTGGCGCTGTCAGACGAGCAGCGTTTGAGGCGGACGGCGAAGTCGTGTGGTCCCGATATCCCGACGCTGATATCAACCTTGCGAGACCTGAAATCCCGCAAGCGACGGTGGCAAGAAAGCCCGGCTCACCGAGGAGATCACGAAAGAAGCCGTTAAAACCATCGCGCGGGGAATGCCGGGTGAATCCGGTTGACCGTGGTGGACTTACTCGGCGTGCTTTTTATTTTTGCACCCGAGGCTACGGGCGTATCGAGCGCCCGGCATTCCCTGCGCCCTCTTCATTTTCGAGGGCTGGAATTCCCATAACTCGCGCGGGAATCGCGCCGCGAGAGAGTGAAGGCGTGTCTTCGGTGTCATTGCGAGGGGCGAAAGCCCCGAAGCAATCCAGTGATGCCAATCGCCAAAGGTCTGGATCGCTTCGTCGCGTTCGCTCCTCGCGATGACAAATTGTTAAGGCAATGACGGGAAGCTCAATCCACCGAAACGCCGGCGAATTCGACCACCTTGCGCCATTTCTCGGTTTCGTTCGCGATCAGCCTGCCGAATTCGGCTGGCGTCATTGGTTTCGGAAGCCCGCCCATGTCGGTGAGGCGGGCCACGAGCTTGGGATCCTTCAGTGCCTCAGCGACCGCCTTGTTGAGCTTGTCCACGATTTCCGGCGGCGTGCCCTTGGGCGCGGAAATGCCGTAAAAGCCGACCGATTCAAATCCCGGCACGGTTTCGGCGATCGCGGGAATATCGGGTTCGCTGGGCCAGCGTTGCGGCGAGGTGACGCCGAGCGCGCGCAAATTGCCGGCGCGGGTCTGCTCCAGCGCCCCCGGCAGATTGTCGAAAATCAACTGCACCTTGTTGGACATGATGTCGGGATAGGCGATCGCAGATCCCCGATAGGGCACATGTACCATGTTGACGCCGCTCATCGCCTTGAACAATTCGCCCGACATATGCACCGAAGTGCCATAGCCCGACGACGCATAAGAGACCTTGCCGGGATTAGCCTTGCAATAGTCGATGAACTCTTGAACGGTCTTCACCGGCATGTCCTTGGAGATCACCAGCATGTTGGGATATTGCATGATGCTCGCCACCGGCACGGTGTCGCGGATGAAATCATAAGCTAGATGTTTGTAGAGCGAAGTCGAGATCGCGTTATTGGGCGCGACGAACAACAGCGTATAGCCGTCGGGCGGCGAGTTGATGGCGGCGGCGGCCGCGATATTGCCGCCCGAGCCCGCGCGGTTTTCGATCACGAATTGCTGGCCTAAATATTCCGACAGCCACTGGCTCATGATCCGCGCCACGACATCGACCGGCCCTCCCGGCGCAAAGCCGATCAGCCAGCGCACCGGGCGGTTCGGATAGTCGGCGGCGAGCGTGGGTGTCGCGGCCGCCGCAACGCTCAAAACGCCAATCAAGCCGATGATGGCCGCGCGCAAACATTTCATGACAGTCGCTCCGTTTCGCCCCAAGCCATGCTTTCATATAAAGCAGGACTTGCCTACATTGGTGGAGTGAATTTGACATTCGCTAAAGGGTTTTTGATGTTCATCAAAGATGCGATCGGTGCCGGTCTTCTGCTCGTGCTTGCGGGCGGCGTTTTCGCGCAGGAAGGAGACAAGCCTATTTCGAACAAGCCTGTTCCGAAAACCACCATCAGTCTAGGCACGGCGACGCCGGGCGGCGGCTTTCCGTTGTTTGGGAACAATTTCGCGGAAATCATGAATGGCGCCGACCCGATGCTTTCGATCGAGCCGCGCAACACCAAGGGTTCTTA
>DATGJS010000371.1:0-10037 GCA_035295025.1 Bradyrhizobium sp. | reverse complement strand
TCTCTCCCAGTCCGAGCATTCGTAAGCGGTGCCGGGCCACGGATTGAACGGGATGAGGTTGATCTTGGCCGGAATCCCCTTCAACAGTTTCACCAGCAGTTTGGCGTCTTGAAGCGAATCGTTGACACCCTTGAGCATCACATATTCGAAGGTGATACGCCGCGCATTTGAGGCACCTGGGTAATCGCGGCAGGCCTGCAACAATTCCGCGATTGGATATTTGCGGTTCAACGGCACCAGCTCGTTGCGCAACTCGTCACGCACCGCGTGCAGCGAAACTGCCAGCATGACGCCGATTTCCTCGCCGGTCCGCTTGATGTTGGGCACAACACCCGAGGTCGACAGCGTGATGCGGCGACGTGAAATGCCGATGCCTTCATTGTCCGACACGATCAGCAGCGCATCGCGCACCGCGTCGAAATTGTACAGGGGCTCGCCC
This sequence comes from Bradyrhizobium sp., assembly GCA_035295025.1. Taxonomy (GTDB): domain Bacteria; phylum Pseudomonadota; class Alphaproteobacteria; order Rhizobiales; family Xanthobacteraceae; genus Bradyrhizobium. The sequence continues at coordinate 9,598 of DATGJS010000371.1, read as the reverse complement.
ATGCCCATCATCACCACATTGGTGACGAGGCGGCTGCCGGTCGGCGTATCGCGGTCGGCCCAGTCGTTGAGGCGATCCCGCGCCACCATGATCTGGCCGACGATTTCGCCCGCGGTGAGGTTGCGCACCAGCCGCTGGGTGCCGGTGTGGCAGAACGAGCAATTCAGCGTGCAGCCCACTTGCGAGGAAACGCACAGCGTGCCGCGGTCGGTTTCCGGGATATAGACGCACTCGACCTCATGGGCCTTTTCCACATTGTCGCCGCTTGGCAGCCGCAGCAGCCATTTACGGGTGCCGTCATTGGAGATTTGCTCGGCGACCACCTCGGGCCGCGCCACCGTGAAATGCTGTTCGAATTCTTTGCGCATCTCCTTGGAGATGCTGGTCATCGCTTCGAAACTTTGCGCGCCGCGGACATACATCCAGTGCCAGAGCTGCTGGACGCGCATCTTGCGTTGCGCGGGCGAAACGCCGATCTCGCCGAGCCTGGCCGCAAGCTCCTCGCGCGACAACCCGATCAGCGACGCCGTTGCCGGCGGCACATAGGATTCCAGCGCGACTTTTTCCAAAGGGGTATCGGCCGCCGCGCCGGCCGGGCCGGGACTGCCGGTCATCATGTGATCCATGACCCATCAAATAGGCCTTCTCGGGTCCGCTGGAAAGGCATCAATCGGGAAGTTTCGGGATGGAAATGCGCGTTAAGGCGTTAACGTCGGCAATCCTGCGCGACCCGGTCGAGCGCTTGCGAAAGCCCCTTCAGCGAGAACACGTCTGTTGTTTCGGTCCCCTTGGCCGAGACGCCCTTGACCGTCACATCGGCGGCCTTGCGCATCGCCTCGACCATGCGCTCTTCCTCGGCCGCATTCTTGATCCAGAGGCCATCGCCTTGGGTGTACATCGCATAGGACGCGCCCCCCACCTCCAGCGTCGATTCCGAACCCGGCTTTAAGGCATAGCCGATCATGATCGAGACCTCGTTGACCACCCGTTCGGCGGGACGGGTGGTGACAAAGGCATAGGCCGGGTCACGCGGCCGGTTCGGAGGATTGGTTTTTGAGGAAGACGGCTTGGCGAGCGCGAAACAGACTTTTTTGCCGTTGGGTGTCGCCATATAGGCCCCCCAAGTGGCGTATTGGCCGATCAAGGCCGGCTCGCTTCCGCCTGCCGCCGCCGGCTCAGGTTTGACCGCGGCCGGCTTCGCGGCTCCCTTGGGTGAGGTCCCTTGCGCGAACGCAACCGCCGTGGACGCGCCAAAAAGCGCCGCCACCGCCAAAATCGTCAGCCTACCCCGCTCGGACATCGCCGAATCTCGTCCCTCAATATTGTGACTGGAAGATGGCCCGATTCTGCATGGTCAGCGATCGATAGTGGGTAAATCCCTCAAGGGGAAGACTTTCACACCAAGGCCGCCGCGCTCGGTCCGGCGAAGGATGAGAGGCTTTTTTGAATCCAATTGTCGCCCGGCGTTAAATCCGGCATGAAGCCTATCGCATCCGAAGCCCAGGTGACGCCATGAAAGCCATTCTCTGCTCGCAATATTGCGGCCCCGACGACCTCGTACTGACAGAAGTGGCCGATCCCGTGGCCGGACCCCATGAAGCCGTGATCGCGATCAAGGCGGCCGCGCTGAATTTCTTCGATCTCTTGATGATCCAAGGCAAATATCAGATCAAGCCGCCATTCCCGTTCTCGCCGGCGGCCGAAGTCGCAGGCGTCATCGAAAGCATCGGCGAGGGCGTTACGAATCTGAAGGTCGGCGACCGCGTCATGGCCTCCTGCGGCCATAATGGCGCGCGCGAAAAGATCGCGCTGCCGGCGAGCGCCATCGTCAAAATTCCCGACAATCTCGATTTCGATCGCGCCGCCGGAATCATCATCATCTACGGCACCGCGCTGCATGCGTTGGAAGATCGCTCAAGCCTCAAGCCCGGCGAAACCCTGGCCGTGCTCGGCGCGGCGGGCGGCACGGGGCTGGCCGCCTGCGAACTCGGCAAATTGTTGGGGCTCAAGGTGATCGCCTGCGCGTCGTCGGACGAAAAGCTTGAATTCGCCAAAGCGCACGGCGCCGAACTCGGGTTGAATTATGCCAGCGACGACCTCAAGGAGGGCCTGCGCCGTCTCACCGGCGGCAAAGGGGCCGACATCATCTTCGATCCGGTCGGCGGCCAATATGCCGAAGCCGCCCTTCGGGCGATCGCCTGGGAAGGTCGTTTTTTGGTGATCGGATTTGCCGCCGGCGATATCCCGAAAATGCCGCTCAACCTCGCGCTTCTGAAAGGGTGCGACATCAGGGGCGTGTTCTGGGGCGCCTGGGCGCGACTCAATCCCGACAAGAACCGCGCCAATCTCGAACGGCTGGTGAAATGGGCCGCGGAAGGCAAAATATCCTGTCATGTCGATCGCACCTTTTCATTGGCGCAAACCGCGGACGCTTTGAAGGTGCTCGCGGGCCGCAAAGCGATGGGCAAGGTGATCCTGCATCCTTGAGATGCGTTTTCGACCAAAGCCTGCCTCCGGCGCAACCGCCAGAAAGCCCTCATGCCCCAATGAAATCAAAATATCTCCCAAATCGAACCGGTAATGGTCGCTTTTTAGGCGGATTCAAAATGCGATTTAAGAGCCATAGTAACGGGCCATCTCCGACCTGAAGTTCATCAAGAAACGTTTTCGGGGTGCCTGATGTTGCGTAGTAGCGAGAGGCATCACCATGGGACAGGGGACGCGATATTCTTCGCACGAAACGCCATATGAGCCGGCCTACCCCTCATATGATGAGGATTTTGCCGAGCCGGTCGACCTCGATGCCTTCGATCCGCGATTGAGACCTCCTCATCCCGCGCGTTCAATCGCCCGGCGTGACGAATTCCTTCCCGATGAGAGCGTTCCACTTTTTCTGTCCGGTTTCGAGGACGAGCGCCGCCTGCCGAAATTCGGGCGGAGCCGAAACGAGAGATCCTCGCGCCTGTTGAAATCGGCCGCTTTCGCCATCGCGGCGACAGTGGCCGCTTTTGTGGCCATGAAAAATCCCTTCACCGTTTTTGCCAGCGCCACGGCGTCATTGGTCGGGGCGTCGGATATCCGCCCAAGCGCGGCGCCACCAGCTCCGCCCGCGCGCCAGGCCGCATCCGTCGTTTCAAACCTTGCCGCCATGGCGGCGACAAACCCAACTCAAGCACCGTCCACTCAAGCGCCCTCGCGCGATGAAATCGCGCTGGCGCTTAAGGCCGCCCATCAAAACCAAGCCGCCTTGGAAGTTCCGCCGCCTCTCGCCGCGACGGCAATCGCCACCGTGACGCCGGTGGTGCGGCGGCTCGCCACCGATGAACTTGCCACGCTGATGACGCGCGGCAAGGCGCTGCTGGCGGCCGGCGACATTCCGCCCGCGCGCCTATTATTGGAACGGGCCGCGGAAGCGGGCGAGGCAAGCGCAGCGTTGATGCTGGCGCAAACCTATGACCCCAGCGTTTTGGGTCCGCAAGATGCCCGCAACATCACGCCCGATCCGGCGATGGCCCATAGCTGGTATCAGCGCGCGGCCGAACTCGGCTCGGCCGATGCGCAGCGGCGCCTCAGTCAATTGCCCTAATCATCTTCGGTTCAAGGAATAGACCCAATGCGACGTTTAATGGGAATGGCACTCGTTGCGGTGATGATGGCATGCGGCTTGGCCGCGCGCGCCGAAGAGGGCGTGTACGACCCGGCCAAGGTCTCCGACAGCCTCAAGGCGATCTTTCAGTTCGGCTCCGCCGCCACCAAACAGGCGTTGAACGCCAACACGGTGACGCTGATCTCCGGCACGATCGGCGGCACCTATGTGCAGTTCGGGGCCGATTTAGCTTCCGTGCTCGACGACGGAAACAAGTTGCGCGTACTTCCGATCGTCGGGCGCGGCTCTGTACAGAGCGTCGCCGACATCCTGTTCCTGCAAGGAGTGGATCTCGGCATCGTGCGCGCCGACACGCTCGATTATCTCGAACGAAAGGGTTTTGCCAAGGACATCAAGAAGCAATTCACCTACGTCACCAAGCTCTACAATGAAGAGCTGCATGTCATCGCGTCGAAATCGATCCAAAACTTGAAGGACCTCGACGGCAAGACGATCAGCGTCGATCTCCCCAATGGCGGCACCTTCGTCACCGCGCTTACGGTGTTCGAACGGCTCGGCATGAAGCCAAACGTCGTCTATATCGAGCAACGCATCGCGATGGAAAAAATGAAGAACGGCGAGATCGACGCCGTGATCGTCTGCGGCGGCAAACCGTATAAATCGGTCTCCTCCTTCAAAGACGATCGATTCCATTTGGTCACCGTTGACTACGCCAAGCCGCTGCAAGGCGATTATCTGCCGGCGACCCTGACCGCGAAGGACTACCCGAACCTGATCGCCGAGGGCGACAAGGTGGACACGATCGCGGTTCCCGCCGTGCTCGCCGCCTATAATTGGGCGCCCAACACCGACCGCTACCGCAAGCTTGCGAATTTCGTGGACGCCTTCTTCACCAAATTTCCGCAGTTCCAAAATCCGCCCTTCCATCCGAAATGGAAGGAGGTGTCGCTCGCCGCGCCCTTGGCCGATTGGCAGCGCCTGCCGGCCGCCAAGCAATGGCTAGATACGCACGGAATCGAACCCCTGGCCCGCAGCCGGTTTGACGATTTCCTGAAACAGACCTCGGCCGCCGGAAAGCTGCCCGCTGAGACCGACAAGGAAACGCTGTTCCGGCAATTCAAGGCCTGGGAGGCCGAACAAAACGCGCGGGCTCAGGTGCAGCCTGCGCAGGCGGCGCCGAAAACGCGATAAGACCACAAAGCCTTTAAGGCCATCAAACGATTTGGCGTTACAGCCCTGCGATCGCGTTCATCGCCTTGGCCAGTTCGATGTCGCGCGCGGTGACGCCGCCGGCATCATGGGTGGAAAGCACCACCTCCACGGTCTTGTAGACATTGCGCCATTCTGGGTGATGGTCGTTCTTTTCAGCCACGAGCGCGACGCGGCTCATGAACCCGAACGCCTGATTGAAATCCGCAAACACGAAACTCCGCTCGATCGCGTCGCGGCCGGCGGCCTCTTTCCATCCCGCCAAGTCCTTCAACGCCGATTTCCGTGCCTCTCCCGACAATCGCTCCATCATGCCAGTGCCCCTCTTGGTTCGGACCGACAAGCTTTTTAACCCGGTATCGCCGCGTCCGATCCAAAAAGTTGGATTTTTCTGGAAAAGATTACGGGCTGCACGCCGACAAGCGCAATTATGAGACGGATCGGTAACGATGTCGGCGAAGGAACCGAAGGGAAGGCAAGAAATTTGCTACAAACTTGCCCTATTCCCTGCAAACTTGCTCTAACCAATTCGGTCTAACCGGGCTATCCTTTGATCTCAAGCTTTTGGACCCGAACATTTCCCGATCGATGACGAACGACACCGAGACAGCGAATTTGAACTTGATCGAGCCGCCCAAGACGGCCGCCCCGCGCTCAGCGCGGCGGAGCATCATGTTCGCCGTGCTGGCGGGCGTGCTTGCCCTCATCGGTGCCTTGGCGGGCGGTTATTATTTTGCGGTGCGTCCGGTGGTTCTTCGGATCGCGGTCGGCCCCGCCAATAGCGACGACCTGCGCGTCGTTCAGGCATTGAGCCAAGCCTTTGTTCAGACCCATAGTCAAATCCGCCTGCGGCCGATTCAAACCGAGGGCGCGGCCGCCAGTGCCGAGATGATCGCGGAGGGCAAAGCCGATCTCGCCATTGTCCGCGGCGACCTCCACGTGCCGAAAAATGCGCAAGCCGTCGCCACCTTGCGCAAAAATGTTGCGGTGCTGTGGGTGCCGCCGAGCATAAAGGGCAAGAAGGCCGGGGCCAAGATTGCCAAAATCGCGCAGCTCGCCGGACATCGCATCGGCGTCGTGGGTCGCACGCCGGCCAATGTCGATTTGCTCAAGGTGATACTGCAGCAATATGGCGTTGACCCGAACAAAATCGAACTGGTTCAGTTTCCGACCAGCGAGGCCACTGAAGCGATCCGCAATCAAAAGGCGGACGCCTATCTCGCGGCGGGCCCGCTCAACAGCAAGATCACCGCCGACGCCATCGCGGCTTCGACCCGCGACGGCAAGGCACCCACCTTCCTCGGCATCGATTCGGCGGAAGCCATCGCGCAAAATCACCCTATGTATGAGGCCGCCGAGATTCCCGCCGGCGCCTTTGGCGGATCTCCCGACCGACCCGAGGACGAGGTCAAGACGATCAGCTTTTCGCATCACATCGTGGCGCGAAAGGATCTCTCCGAAGCCACGATTGCCGCCTTCACGCGGCAATTATTCGCGATCCGACAAACCGTCATGACGGAATTTCCGCTGGCGGCGAAAATCGAGACGCCGGATACCGACAAGGACGCCTTCATCCCGGTGCATCCCGGCGCGGCCGCCTTTGTCGATGGCGAGGAAAAGACCTTTCTCGACCGCTATAGCGATATTATCTGGTGGGGGCTGATGGCGCTTTCGGCCCTGGGTTCGGTCGGCGCGTGGTTTGCGGGTTATCTGAAAAAGGATGAGCGCGGCGACAATTCGAGCTTGCGCGAAAAGCTTCTGGAAATGATTGCGATCGCGCGCCGGTGCGATACCATCGAGGAACTCGACCGGATGCAGAGCGAAGCCGACGATATATTGCGCGATACGCTGCAATGTTTCGAGCATGGAGCGATCGAAGAGGGGGCGTTGACCTCCTTCAATATCGCGCTCGAACAGTTTCATCACGCGGTGGCCGACCGCAAGGCTTTGCTCATGAGCATTCCGCAGAATCTGCAACGCGCGAGCGCTCAGTTCCGCGCGATCGGAACTTAATCCTCATTTCTGCTGGCATAGCTCCCCTTCCGCTTGAGCGGAACGGAAGCTCGCCCACCCGGTTGACCCCGGTGCCCGATCAAAAGCGAGGAGATAACCGTCATGCGGTCCAAATCCACATTTGCCGTCTCACATTTTGTCGTCCCAGGCTTGGTACTTCTGACCACGGCGATCGCCACCCCGGTCTTCGCGCAATATGGACGCGTGGATGGCCCGGCCTATTACGGCCCCGCCTATGGCGCGCCGGCCTATACGTATCGCGAACAGGTCTTTCGCCGCGCCTATAATCAGGGACCGGCGATTGCGCCTTTCTTCTACGGCGATGGCTGGGTGGCGGAGCCTATCTACGACCATTCGAGAACCGGCGGCATCGATCCGAATATCCGCCCGTTCAACTGAACAGCGTTGGTCCGGTTTGGATAAATCGCCCGCGTGACTTATTTTTGATGGAGCCATGTTTGGGCGCGCCACCGCTCTCCGGCCAAAACGCCGTGGCGTGATGCAAGCGCGCGGCTTAAATTGATTATTCTTCAATCGCGCCGTCACATTTTCTTCGTAAGCTTCATGCGCCATACTCATAAATCGGACGGATCGATCCGAGGGCCCGCATGACGATAAAGCTTGCTCACAAAACTTCCCGCCGGCTCTTTCTAAAGACGGCAACGGGAGCACTCGGCGCGATCGCGATACCTTATGTATCTCGCGCCGCCGACCGGCCGAGGCTGACCCATGGGGTCCAGTCCGGCGATGTCGGCGCCGATGGCGGGATGGTGTGGGCGCGCGCCGACCGGCCCTCGCAGATGTTGGTGGAAGTTTCGACGACCGAATCTTTCAAGAATGCGCGTGCGCTGCCGCCGATCACAGCGCGGCCCGCAAGCGATTTCACCGCGAAAATGCGGCTCGAAAATCTACCCTCGGGGCAGGATGTTTTTTACCGCGTCAAATTTCGCGATCTATCGCATTCCACCCTTGCGGGTGAGGCGGTGACCGGGCGTTTTCGTACCGCGCCGGTCCATCGGCGCGACATCAGCTTTGTATGGGGCGGCGAGGTCGCCGGACAGGGTTGGGGCATCAACCCCGACGATGGCGGCATGAAGACCTTCGCCACCATGCGCCACCATGCGCCGGATTTTCTGATCCATTCCGGCGACACCATTTATGCCGATGGCGTCTTCTCTCCCGAGGTCACGCTGCCCAACGGCACGCTCTGGAAAAACCTCATGATTCCGGAAAAGACCAAGGTCGCCGAAACGCTGGATGAATTCCGCGCCGCGCATAAATATAATTTCCTTGATGAGAATGTGCGCGCCTTTAACGCTGAAGTGCCGATCTTCGTGCAATGGGACGATCACGAGGTCACCAATAATTGGTCGGCCTCGAAACAGCTTCCCGAAGCTTACAAAGTGCGCGACATCCATCTGCTTGCCGCGCACGCCGCGCGCGCCTTCCACGAAATGTATCCGCTGCGTGAAAGCATCTCCGAGCCCCGACGGGTCTACCGCACTCTCCATTACGGACCGCATCTGGATGTCTTCATGCTGGACGAGCGCAGCTATCGCGGACCCAATGGCGCGAATTTGCAGGAAACCTACGGCCCCGAGGCGTATTTCCTCGGCCCCGATCAGATCGCCTGGCTGAAGCGCGGCCTGTTGAATTCGCGTGCGACATGGAAGGTAATCGCCTCCGACATGCCGCTGAGCCTTATTGTCTATGACGACTACGCCAACAAAAAGGGGTCCGAGGCGTTCGCGCAAGGCGACGGCCCGCCGCGCGGCCGCGAACTCGAAATTGCCGATCTTCTTCGCTTCATCAAGACCGCAAGCGTGGTCAACACGGTTTGGCTGACGGCGGATGTGCATTACGCGGCCGCGCATTTTTACAACCCCGACAAGGCGCAATTTCAGGAGTTCGATCCGTTCTGGGAATTTGTCGCCGGCCCCTTGCATGCCGGAACGGGTTGGCAAAACGAACTCGACAATACGTTCGGGCCCGAAGTGAGATTCGTCAAAGCAGCCCCACAAGGGACGATCCTCTCACCCTCCGATGGCCTGCAATTTTTCGGCCACGTCACCATCGAGGGCGCGACCGGACAGATGACGGTCACCTTGCGGGATCGGGCCGACACAGCGCTGTGGTCGACCACGCTCGATCCGAAGCGGTCATAGACGTTTCGCCGTCGTGACCCGCGAGGGGATGAATTTCGAAAAACCGGGATACGGGAAGATCTTTAGCCCTTGGGGCCGGTCGTCGTGTCCATCAAGAGCGCTTCCAGCGCCTCCGCCGGACAGGGCTTCGGCAATCTCGGCCTTTGGGCAAACGCGCTCGGCAGTTCGACACCGTTGCCATATCCGGTGACGAAAGCAAACGATATGCCGAGCGCGTCGAGCCGTTCGGCGATCGCAAAACTTTTTTCTCTCACCAGCCCAACATCCAATAAGGCGAAGTCGGGGATGCGCGCCTCGATGAGTTCGAGCGCCCGGCAAACGGTCGCGGCGGTGCGAACCCTTTTCACGCCGAAGCCCAGAATAGTGTCTTCGAAATCCAATGCGATGATCGGATCATCCTCGACAATCAGAACGTCGTCAGGGACGCGACTATTCATGACACGATCACCGCGGCTCACAAAGGTTCCAAAGAAGGCAGGCATGTGTTGCGAGGCAAATCTGCCGGGCACGCATGGTGCGGCATTTCCGTCACTCTACCAGCGAAACCATCATATCGCGGCTCCGTTGTCTGTGCACTTGTGCACGGAACAACGGAACCCCCTAG
>DATGJS010000370.1:0-9963 GCA_035295025.1 Bradyrhizobium sp. | reverse complement strand
CCACCAGCGCATCGGCTCGCATGTCCAGCGGCAAGGTGTCGCCGACCTTCAGCGTCATCAAACGCTTGAGCGGAATTTCGGCTTCATAAAGCACGGCATCGACGGCAATCTGCGCTTGCGCGACTTCGGTGGCAAAGTGGCCTTCCCAGATCGGGTCGCGGCCGAATTTTTCACCCATGAACATCTGCAACAGCACGTTGCGGATCGGTTCGATGGTGGCGTAGGGCAACAGCAGCTCGATATTGCCGCCGCGATCTTCCATATCGATGCGTAAGCGAACCAGAATCGCGGCATTGGCCGGGCGGCTGATGGCGGCGAAACGCGGATTGGTTTCCAGACGATCGATCGTGAACGTCACGGGCGACAGCGGCCGAAAGGCCTGCTCGGCGTCCGCCATCACCACCTCGACCAGCCGTTTCACCAGATTGGTTTCGATGGTGGTATAGGGGCGGCCCTCAATGCGCAGCGACGTTTGCCCGCGGCGGCCGCCGAGCAGAACGTCAATCATCGAATAGATCAGGCTGGAATCGACCGTGGCGAGGCCGAAATTTTCCCACTCCTCGGCCTTGAACACGCACAACACCGCCGGCAATGGAATCGAATTCATATAGTCGCCGAACCTCACCGAGGTGATGCGGTCGAGCGAGACTTCGACGTTGTCGGAGGTGAAGTTGCGCAAGGAGGTCGTCATCAACCGCACCAAGCGGTCAAAGACGATTTCCAGCATCGGCAGGCGCTCGTAGGAGACCATCGCCGAATCGATGATGGCGCGAATGCCGGAATTGTCGTCGAGATGAACCTCCCCGACATTGAAGCCAAGCAGGTTGTCGATTTCCTCTTGCGACAGAACCCGCTCGCCGCTGTTCTTGCCGCTCGCGAAGTCGCGGCTGCCGTCTTCGACCATGGCGGCCCATTGCAGCGCCATCGTCTCGGAAAGTTCGTTGGATTTCGCGGCCGCTTCGGCTTCCGCGGGATCCTCGGAGTCGAGCGAGGCTTCCCATTGCGCCGCAATTGCATCCTGATCGACTGGATCTTTGCCTGCCATGTCGTTAGATCCGTATCGTCACTGGACGACCACTTCCTTGAACAGCACGGCGCTGACCTGGTTGGGCGCGACCGCCGCATTGACACGCCGCGTCAAATCTTCCTTCAAGCGAAACAAGCCGGCCGAACCGTTGAGATCTGCGGGGCGCAATTCGCGCAGATAGACCTGAAAAATGTCGGTCACGCGCGGCAGCGTCGGCCTGATCGCTTCGGCCTGTTTTTCTTCTTTGACTTCGAGCACGATCTTGGCCTTGAGATATTGCACCCTCTCCCCGGGCAAGCCGACCAGGTTCACCAGCATGTCCGGCACTTCGACATAGACCGGCGGTTTCGGCGGCGGGGCCATCACCTCCGCGTGCATGTCTTCGCCATGATGGCGCAGGAAGAAGAACCAGGTCGCGCCGCCGCCAGCGATGGCCAGCACGGCGACGATGGCAATAATCAATTTGAGCTTGCCCTTAGGCGCAGGCATCGCCGGGGTATCCGCAGCGCCCTCTGCCTCATTCTCTGCCATGGCCCGCCCGCTCCGATCTCAATGAATTCGATGCCGGCAGGCGGCCCCGTGACGCGTTACAAACCGACCCGCCCTGCGCTCACCAACGCTACGGTAACAATGGTTAATGGAACCTTTCTTTTGCCTCTCAACTGGGAAAAAGTTGCCGGGCAAACATGGTCAACAAGACCTTATTGCCGTCCTGAAAAGGCTCTCCAAAATAAACAAGCATTTGAAAAAAATCATATTTTTGAATTGGCACGGCTTTCGCTCTGAATTCGGCGAACCGCGGCTTGGGAGAGCTTGGCGGTTTTTCATGATCGGCGGGCGGCCTGGGAGGGCTTAAGCCTTGCGGATCGGTTCAGGGGAGAATTTGATCGATGGAGAATGCACTTCTCATCGGGCTTTCGCGGCAAACCGCGCTCGAGCGGCAGCTCGACGTGATCGCCAACAACATCGCGAACGTGAACACGGTCGGCTACAAAGCCGACAACACGCTGTTCGAGGAATTTCTCAACACGCCGGCGCACGAAGACAATTTCGTCGGCAGAGACCGCAGGGTCAGTTTCGTTCAGGACCGCGGCACCTACCGCAATTTCGCGCAAGGTGCCGCCGAAGAAACCAAGAATCCGCTCGACGTTGTCATCGATGGCTCCGCGTTCCTGGCCGTGCAGACTCAGGCGGGCGAGCGCTATACGCGCGATGGCGGCCTGCATATCAACAATCAGGGGCAACTGGTCACGGTGGCGGGCAATCAGGTGCTCGGAACGAGCGGTCCGATCGTTTTCCAGCAGACCGATCACGACATCAACATCACGCCCGACGGCACCATTACGGTAGCTACCGGCAACGGCACGGGCGATGCGATCCGCGGCAAGTTGCGCCTCGTCAACTTCGCCGACGCGCAGAAAATGCTCAAAGAGGGTTTTAACCTCTACGCCGCGGGCGAAGGCGGCGCACCGCAGGCCGATACCAAATCCGTGGTGCGGCAAGGCTTCATCGAAAAATCCAACGTCAACGCGGTTACCGAAATGAGCCGTCTGATGGAGGTCAGCCGCGCCTACACGTCCATCGCGACGCTGATGCAGCAACAGGGCGATCTGCAGAAAAACGCCATCCAACAACTCGCCGACGTACCGGCTTAACGGCCTCCCAGGAGACGATCCATGCAAGCTCTTCATACCGCGGCGACCGGGATGGCGGCCCAGGAACTCAGCGTTCAGGTCATCTCCAACAATATCGCGAACCTTCGTACCACCGGCTTCAAGAAGCAGACGGCGTCCTTCCAGGATCTGATCTATGAGCATATCCGCCGGGTCGGCGCGCAGGCGTCGGACCAGGGCACCATCCTGCCCGTCGGCATCGACATCGGCGGCGGCGTCAAGACCGTCGGCACGCCGCGCTCGATGACGCAAGGCACGCTTTCGCAAACCGGAAACGATCTCGATCTCGCCATCACCGGCGAAGGCTTCTTCAAAATTCAACTGCCGGACGGCAGCTTCCAATATACGCGCGACGGCACGTTCCAGATGGACAATACCGGCCGCATCGTCAACGCCCAGGGCAATCCGGTACAACCGACCATCACGGTTCCGCCCAACGCCTCGGGTCTTACCGTCAACGCCCAGGGCCAGGTCTCGGTGACGTTACCGGGAACGACGGCCTCCACCGTGGTCGGCCAAATCGGCTTGACGCGCTTCATCAACAAGGCCGGCTTGCAACCGGTCGGCAACAATCTCTTCTCCGACACGCCCTCGTCCGGCCCGCCGCAGGATGGCATCGCCTCTCTCGACGGCTACGGCACCATCAACCAAGGCAGCCTCGAACAGGCCAATGTCGATGTCGTCTCCGAGATGTCCGACCTGATCGCGGCCCAGCGCGCCTATGAAATGAACGCGAAGGTCATCACCGCCGCCGACCAGATGCTGCAAGCCACCACCGCGCTGTTCCGCTAAAGGGAGCTGCTGATGATGATGCGCCCTGTCCTTCTTACTCTCTTGCTCCTCGCCGCGACCGCGGCGGCGTTCGCGCAGGAAAAGGACGATGCAATCGCGGTACCGGTGCTTCGCGCGCAGGTCACGGTGGAAGGCGATGTCGTCAGGATCGGCGATATGGTCGAGAACGCTGGAACGGCGGCGCGGATCGCCATCTACCGTTCACCCGATCTCGGCACCACAGGCACGCTGCCGACGACGCAGATCATCGGCGCCCTGCAAGCGCATCAGGTGATCGGCGTAGATACAAGAGACATCAAATCGGTTGCAGTCACCCATGTCGCGCGCACGATCGAGAGCCGGGAGATCGAGGCTCAAATCGCACACGCGCTCGAACATCGTAACGGCCTTGGCGATGCAGCAAACCTCAATCTGACTTTTGACCGCGACGTGCAGGAAGTCAGGCTTGAAGCATGGAACAATGGCGGCCTGCAACCGGCCATCACACGCTTTGAGCCGCGCAGCGGACGCTTCGATATCACCTTTGAGATCAGTAACGACGTCAACAGCTCGCACACGAGGCTTCGCTTCACCGGGGTCGCCGTCGAGATGGTCGATGCCGCCGTTCTGACTCGAACCGTCGATCGCAGCGAATTGCTGAAATCTTCCGATGTCGTCACCGAGCGACGCCCAAAAGCCGAAGTCGGCGGCGATGCCGCGACCCGCGCCCAGGCCGTCGGCATGCAGGCGCGCAAACCACTTCGTGCCGGTCAACCGCTGAAAGCAACCGACCTCGCCAAGCCTGACCTCGTCCAGCGCGATGAAAGCGTCACGCTGATCTACGAGGCCGCCGGCCTTTATCTCACGATGCGCGGCAAAGCGATGGAAAACGGCACCGAGGGTGACACCGTCAACGTCCTCAATCTGCAATCCAAGCGCACCGTCACCGGCACCGTCGTCGCACGTGGGCAAGTCGCCATCGCAATTCCCACGCCCCGCTATTCAATCGCATCGGAAACAACCGCCTCGGTCGGAACAACCGAATCGGCTGAATCGGTTTCGCCGGCCAGCCGGAACAACGCGTCGATATCTCCAAAAGCAGAGTAAACGTAATGTTGACTGCCAGTATCAATCGTATCGCGCTCAGTGGAACGCTGTTGAGCGTCATCGGGATCGTCAGCGGCTGCTCATCGATCGAGCGGCTTTCCCAGATCGGCGAGCAGCCCAAGCTGTCATCGATCGACAATCCGACCGCGGCCCCCGGCTACAAGCCGGTGCAGATGCCGATGCCGAAGCCCGAGGCGGTTTCCTACAACGCCAATTCGCTGTGGCGAAACGGCTCACGGTCATTCTTCAAGGATCAACGCGCGCACCAGATCGGCGACCTCCTGACCGTCACCGTCAACATCACCGATCAAGCCAATTTCGCCAACGAAACCCAACGCAGCCGTACCGCAAAGGAAGATTCCGGCATCACCGCGTTTCTGGGCTCAAGCCTGCTCGGCCAAAGGGCCCAGTCCGTTCTTCCCGGACGCTTCTTGACGGCGGACGGAACCTCCCAGACCGACGGCAAGGGCTCGATCGTGCGCCAGGAGACCTTGCAAACCAATATCGCCGCCGTCGTCACGCAATTGCTGCCGAACGGCAATCTCGTGGTCGAGGGTAAACAGGAGATCCGCGTCAATTACGAAAAACGCGAGCTGATCGTGGCCGGCATCGTGCGCCCGGAGGATATCCAAAGCGACAACACCATCGATTCAAGCAAGATCGCGCAAGCCCGCATCGCCTATGGCGGCCATGGCGAGATCAGCGACATCCAGCAACCTCGCTACGGCAGCCAGGTGATGGACGTTTTGTTGCCGTTCTAGTGGAGTAGATTTGACATTCGCTCCCCGTGACCACGAATTCAATAAGCGAATGTCAAATCTAAAACTCCACCAGAAACCTATATTTGCTAGTGGTCCTTTGATTCTAACCTTTGCAAAAGGGGCCGCCGAGAAGGGATGCAAATGTTAGAATCGGACCACTAGAGCATGATCCGGAAAAGTGTAAAGCGGTTTTCCGAAAAGATCATGCTCAATCAAATAATTAAAGCGCGATGACGATTCAACCAAATCTCATCGCGCTTTAGACGAATGCAGCCGATGTCGAAATAACAACGAGCTCCCACATCGCATCGCGAACCTAGGCGCGATACGATGTTCAACGCGGCCCCTGTCAGCTCCCCTGGCGGGGGCCGCAACTTTTAGAGCATGATGTAATGAACTCAGATCGGGGCGGCATCAAAAGTCATTCACCTCTCCCATTGGGGGAGGTGAACCGAACCCGCCGACAGCGATTCATGCAAACTTCCTCGTGCGCCCGCTTTCCGCGTTGTCGCTGAGAAATTCCGCTATACGTTTTTCGATTTCAAGCGTTGACCAAGAGCCGGATCGCGCCGGCAACCGGTCTTGCCTATGCGACGGAGGCCGTATCCGCAAAAGCCGCCATCTCGGGAAACAGCCGATCCCGCCCGCTCGTATATTGTGTTTCGCCGGCATGCAGCTTGGCATTGTTGGCTTCACGTTTGACGACGTCTTCCTCACCATAAAGAAATGCAAGGAACGCATAACGCTTCCCCTTGGTGACGGGCGTTACCTGGTGAAGCGCGCCGCATGAAAACACCAAGGCACCGCCTTCCGATGGACGGTAAAGCCTGCGGCCGAATTCTGGAAACAATAGATCTCCGCCTTCGAAATTATTGTTCAGATTGATCGAAAGCGCGAAACGGCGATGCTGGGCACCGGCATTGATGTTATCGCGGTGCCGATGAAAATGAGCACCGACCTCGCTGTCATAGCAAGCGATGACATACCGGTCCATACGAGTCGCCCGAAATTGAAAATACCGCTCGATCTCGGGTAGCAGCCGGCGCACGACCTGGTTGCGGATGAGGTCGCGCACCTCAGGCGCCGCCACCGGGACATCGCTGCGGCGCTTCAACCTCCAGTCGGACAGAGTAACGGTCTTGCCGCCGACGTCGAATTGAAAGCCGGAATCCTCTCCCCCTTGCGCATCGTAGAATTGGGTCAGAAAGTCACAGATTTCAAAACTAAAGACGCGCGGCACCAGCAGAGCGGGAGCGAACATTGGAACTCCCGCGGAATCATCCACCGACGGCAGCCCTCGCAAGACACTGCAAATGGTTTGGGCATGTCCTTGCGGAACGTCCCAGCAGACGTCGGCAATGGCGCGCAGCATGGGATCGAGAACGAATGTGCGCGGCTTATCCAACGCGCCGAAGGAGCGGCTGATAGCGCCGTCATAATCGGCGAGGAAAACCAATTTGTCTTTTCCGATCGCGGCAAGACTGCCGAGATCGCCGGGCGGCTCGGTGAGCACACATCCGATGACCAAATGGTCCTCGCCGAACGAGACCCCCTCGCGCGCGATTTCGCTTACCTCGGCCACGGCCTGCGGATTTCCAAGCGAACCTGCAAAGATAAGGGTGACCCAACGGCCGGCACTCACATGAAGATCGAACGATCCACCCGTGACAACAGCCGCGCCGAACCAGGGAACGGGATCGCCCAAACCGATTGGGGGGCTGCCAATGATTGCGTCGCTCATCACGGACTCCGCTTAAGGGTCGCTTAGCATTGGCAATAATTTAGTAACCTTAATGAAGTCTTATACCTCGCTGACCACGCCGTTGGGGTTCGGTCTTTCGAGGAAAAAGACGGCAAAAAGCCGCGTCAGATTCGGAACGAGAATTTCCTCAGCCGGGAGAGGGCTCTGCGAATTGCCAGAAACCCGTTTCGGATTCGATAAAGCCATTGTCGCGGTAGATGTTACGCGCCGGGCCATTGCGCGGCGTCGGAACGATCCGCCCACATAGGGACATGGGGCTACTGCCGATCTCGCCCAGAATATGCCGCAAAAACCGATGCTCGATCCCCATGCCAAGCGCGCGGCAACTGATCGCCAGACCAATGATCTCACCGCGCATCATGACGGCGGCGCCGACCAAGCCGTAGTCGCCGAGCCGGTCCGATACGTCGATGGCAAACAGCCATCCGTCCGGGTCTGCCGCAATCGAGGCCAATTCGCTCGAAGAGAATTTTCGTCCCGTCGTGTTAAACTGGGTCGTGCGCTGAAACAGCTCCTCCACCCTTTGCAGTTTCGCCGACGATGCGCCAAGCCGCTCGATCGAACATTTTACCTGCAACTGCTCGATATATTGCGCCTCCGACAGGGTCTCGGTGCGCAAATGCTGTCGCGCGAGCTGCGCCTTGACCAATTCGCTGCGGGACGCCGCTTCCACGGTAACCACCGGAATCTGCAAGCGCG
Organism: Bradyrhizobium sp.; assembly: GCA_035295025.1. Taxonomy (GTDB): domain Bacteria; phylum Pseudomonadota; class Alphaproteobacteria; order Rhizobiales; family Xanthobacteraceae; genus Bradyrhizobium. Next base: position 2,163 of record DATGJS010000370.1, on the reverse strand, counting down.
GGTCATCGAGCAGGCGCCGGCGCAAACTAAACGGATCTTCGCCCCAGACCTCGACCTCAGGCAACCGTTGCCGGACCCGGTCGCGCTCCACCGAATTATCATCAATGAACAAGAAAGCATCGAGTGCGAAACCAAGCTCCTCGGCGATCGAACGGATGTTGCCAACTTTGTCGTCCCAATTGACGCGCCAGGTGACGAAATCGTCCGGTGTCAGCAGCCGCTGTTTGGGATAATGGTCCGGATATTTCCAGAGTTCTCGGACGGTCGATTCATCGTTCTTGCTGACGCAAGCCAGCACGATACCGCGCTGCTTGAGCGATTTGAGCGCTTCGTGCAGACCAAAATAAAGCCCGATATATGAGAACGCGCCGCTGACCTCCGGCGTCCAGGCGAACGGACTGCCGGTTTCCGCCAGCACTCCCGGCCACAACGTCCCATCGAGATCGAGTATAACGCATTTCTTACGTCCGACCCCCATCACCGTGACGAGCGCATCGATATGTTTTGCCGCGACCACGGCCTCGCGGCCATAGGGATCGCCGCCCAATGCAAGCGCCAACGGCGCGGTGTCCGGGAAAATGCCGTGAACCGCGGCCTTTTCATCCTCCGGCCGTTGCAACATCCATCCCGGCGAACCGAAATGGGTGTACCCGACCTGTCCGTCGTCAATGAGCCGTTCGGACCCGGCGGCGGCAAGCACAGCGGCGATATCGATCACATAGACGTCGGCAAAGGCCGCCGCCAACTCGGCAAGCGCGACGTTGGTCAAACGAAAGCGGGTGCGATGTCCTTTCACCCCGCGCTCGGCAAGTCCGAGCGGCTGGACCGTTGGCTCTGGCAGATTGTCGATGAGTATCGGCGCCGAGCTCGCCTCGCGCAATCGACTCAAAAGCTCCGTGGTGTGGGCAATGTAGGCGGCGTGAGGATTAAGTCCGTTCCCCAAATCTTCGGCGACAAGATGACGGGCCCGCAGCGCACCGATCAATATCGCATCGTGCTTACGCTCGCTTGCGAAGCGAATATCGTCCGGGAATGTCGCCGCGACATGAAGGTCGATGCCGCGCCGCGCCGCTTCGCGGCGCAGGAAATCAATTTCCATTTGAACATCGCAGTCACCAAACAGCAGAATATCGACACGCCGGCCGGTGGTGCTGAAATCCTCAAGGCCATAGGAGGCGCCGACCGCCCAGTAAGAGGCGCCGCCTTCCTTCAATTTTCGCCGGTGATCCTCAAGCAGCTCGGCGGGATCGCGCCCATGCTTGGCGGCGAGTTCCGAGCTTATTGCCACGAGCTCCGCCTCCGGCGTCATTTCCGTCAATATCTGACGCGATGACAATTCCATGACGGTGCGTATAACCGCATCACGCAAATCCGCCGGCCTATCGGGTGGCTTCGCAAGCAGCGCGGCCAGCGCGTCACAATCCTCCGGCACGCGCCGTGGCTCGGAAAAATACTCCAGAAGTGTGGTGATTTCGCTATCGGCAGGCAGCCGCATATGGCTGATCGCATGCACCACCAATGTGCGGCCTTCGCCGACCGGCAACAGATGAACGAAGCGGGAGCGACGCAGAATCATTCCTCTTTATAGACCCAGCGCGGCGCGTTTTTGGAATCGGAAGGTAGGGAAATCGGGGGCTGAGAGTGGTTTTCCACATTCGCCGGATAATGCCGCCGCTAAAGCGCGGGGATCATTCGTCCCTTCTCATCGCGTTTTTGGGTTGGTCAGACGGGCCAGTGCCGTCTCCTGCCGCAACCACTGCATTCTGGGCCTTGCCGGATAACCGCCCCATGTTTCACCGGGTGGAACGTCGTGAATGACGCCGGAACGCGCCGCGACGCGAGCGCCGCGGCCGATCGTGACATGCGGAGCAAGGCCGACCGAGCCGCCCAGCACGGCGTAATCCTCCAGCGTCACGCTGCCGCTCAATCCCGACTGCGCCACCACCACACAATGCCGGCCGATCAAAACATTGTGGCCGATCTGACAAAGATTATCGATTTTGCTCGCCTCGCCGATCACGGTATCCCTGATGCCGCCGCGATCGATCGTCGTACCGGCGCCGATCTCAACGTCGTTCTGGATGATAACGCGGCCGGTTTGAGGAATTTTCTGTCGATCAGCGTCCTCGGTATATCCGAAACCGTCCTGTCCGATGCGGCATC
>DATGJS010000369.1:0-17859 GCA_035295025.1 Bradyrhizobium sp. | reverse complement strand
AATATTGCTATTTCCGCATCCCCGCTTGCTTCCGGCTGGAAACAGTATTCCACTTCGGAAAAGCAATGGGCACTAGAGCATGATCTTTTCGGAAAACCGCTACACACTTTTCCGGATCATGCTCTAGTGCCCATTGCTTTTCCGAAGTGGAATACTGTTTCCAGCCGGAAGCAAGCGGGGATGCGGAAATAGCAATATTGATGCTCTGAAAGGTATCGACGGCGACACGAATATTCTTCGTCATAGGTGCTGATAAAATTTCATTCGTTTGAAATTTTACCGTCAAGAATGGTTCCATTGGGATACCAAATACAAAATCAATAAACGTCTTGCTGGTATCTGCCCTTCTTCTTGAGTTCGCCGACGAAACTAACGGCTTCGTCGGTCGAACGCGCGCCGTGTTGTGCGACGATATCCACGAGCGCGCGTTCGACGTCCTTCGCCATTCGCTTGGCATCGCCGCACACGTAAAAATGAGCGCCGTCGGCCAACCAGGACCACAGCTCTCGCCCCACCTCGCGCATGCGGTCCTGCACGTAGAATTTCTTGTCGCCGTCGCGCGACCACGCCAATGACAACCGCGTCAGAAGCCCGGCCGTCTTCATCGCGTTCAATTCATCCGAGTAGAAAAAATCGAAATCGCTGCGTTGATGGCCGAAGAACAGCCAATTGCGCCCGGTGGCTCCGCTCGCCCTGCGATCGAGCAGGAAAGCGCGAAAGGGCGCGACACCCGTGCCGGGACCGATCATGATGATCGGAACCTTTGGGTCTTGCGGAAGAACAAAGCCGTGTGCCTTCTGCACATAGACCTTCATTTGCTCGCCGGGCTGAATCCGCTCGGCGAGAAAAGTCGAAGCCAGGCCCAACCGTTTACGTTTGCCGATGACATAGCGCACGCAATCGACCGTCAGTGACAATTTGCCGGGGGTTGCGTTGTGGGAGGACGAGATCGAATAAAGACGCGGCTGCAAGGGTTCAAGCGCCTCGACAAAGGCTTCCGGATGCGGCCGGACACCGGAAAATTTTTGTAACGCGGCCATCACGTCGAGCGTCGCGGCATCGCCATCGGGATCGTCACCTTGCGCCAAGGCGCGGGCCTTTTCCCGCTGCGCGCCGCCGGTGATGAACGAGATCAGCTCGAACAGCGAATCGGGCGCCGGCGCGAGTGATACGTCGTCGGTCAAGACCTCACGCAGCGTTCGGCCGCGAACCTTGGTCGTGTGCGAAGCGCCAAGCAGCGCGATGATCTGATCGACATGGCCAAGTTCATTGCGGGCGAAAATACCAAAGGAATCGCCGACCGCGTAATCGAGGCCGCTTCCCGAAAGATCGAAATCGATGTGCCAGGTTTCTTTTTCCGATCCCGCTTTGTTGAGCAGGCGTCGCGACAGGAAGGTTGCATGCACGGGATTGTCGCGCGAGCGGCCAAGCTCCACGGCAGGCAATGTGACTAGCGCGGATGGCGCCGCCAGGATTGGCTCTGTGGGTGGTGCCTTGTCCAGCTCTTCGTGGAGCGTCTTGAGCATCCGCGCGGTTTCCTTGCCGCCGGGAACACAGAGATTGAGGCGGCCTTCGGCCTTGTTCGCGATGGCCTCCGAATAGTCGTGGCAATTGTATCCGCATTGGCCGCAATCCTGCTGTGCCATGGCTGCCATCATACGCTGGCGCAGAGGGCGGCCTTCCGCAAGCTTCATGCGCTCGGTCATCGGCAGCGTTTGATCGTGCCAGGGCGCGTCGTCGCCCTCATCTCGGGCTTCCACGGTCCCCGGCATGACGGCGGCGCCCTGCCCGGCCGAAAGCGGCGTTGCGGCTTCGTTGAGCAGTCCGGCGAAGAAACCGTTGAGCCATGAGCGCTGGGCTTCCGAGAACGGGGCGCTGGATGGGATGATTTCGATTTTCGGCGGTGGCGTGATCTGATTCATGAGGGGGATTCCGCCAACCGACGCAACGTCGCGCCGTCATGGCGGCGGGCGAAGTTCAGAAAAGTTTCGGATGGACCCGCGCGATGCGCCAGATAGGCCTTGATCAGTTTTTCGACCGTGGCCGGTGCGTCTTCGGCCTTGAGATCGCGATAGACCTCGCGGCCGATCTCGGCATCGGGGCCGAAGCCACCACCCGCAAATAAATGATAACCCTCGGTCGTATCGTCGCCGCCGCCGATCGGCACTTTGGCAGCGATTAGGCCGATATCGCTGATATAGTGCTGCGCGCAAGAATGATGGCAGCCGGTCAGGTGAATATTCAATGGCGTGTCGATTTCGACACGGCTATCGCACCAATCGCCGATCGCGGCCGCATGCGCCTTGGTGTCGGCGGCGGCGAATTTGCAACCGCCATTTCCGGTGCAGGCGATCAGTCCGGCGCGAAGATGCGAGACCTTGACGGCAAGCCCGAGCGTTTCGATCGCACTAACCGCGAGATCGATTTTCGCGTCGGTGACACCTGAAATCAAAAGATTCTGCCAGACCGTCAATCTGATATCGCCGTCACCAAGATCGGCGGCGATCTTGGCAAGTCCACGCATTTGCTCGCAGGTGACTTTGCCGAGCGGCAATGCAACCCCGATCCAGTTCAACCCGACCTGCTTTTGCTTATGCACGCCGATATGGGCCATGCGATCGAAGACCGGGCGTGGCGCCAAGGCCTCGGCCGGCACGCGTGTCAAGCTTTGGCCGAGCTTTGCTTCGACCAGCGCCATAAATTTTTCCACGCCGATTTTGTCGATGACATATTTCAACCGCGCCTTCAGGCGGTTGGTCCGATCGCCGGTGTCGATAAAGACGCGCACGATCGCTTCCGCAAGCGCCGTTGCGTCCACCGGTTTGACGATGATGCCGGTAGCTTTCGCAAAATCCTCGTGGCCGGTGATGCCGCCGATTCCGACTCGAAACCAAATGCCGGGTTCGACGCCGAAGCCACCTCTCACCTCCACCGCCGCAAAGGCGATATCGTTGGTGTCTTCAAGCGCCGCGATTTTACCGGCGCCGTCGAAGGCGACATTGAATTTGCGCGGCAGACCGTAAAGCGAGCGGTCGTTGAGAATATGGTGGTGCCATTCGCGCGCGTATTCGCGGGTGTCGATCAGTTCCTGCGGATCGATACCGGCCGTCGGCGTGCCGGTGACGTTGCGGATATTGTCGGCGCCCGAGCCGCGCGAACACAAACCCAAATCCTGAATGCCTTCGATCAGCGCGACCGCGTTTTTAGGCGGAATTTCGCGCAACTGAAGATTGGCGCGGGTCGTGACATGGCCATAAGGCCCCCCGAGGCGCTCGGCCAGCTCGGCAACCCCTGCGAATTGCCAAGATTTGAGAATGCCGTTGGGAATGCGCAGGCGGCACATATAGGAATCCTGCGCCGGCGCGACATAAAACAGGCCGTAATAGCGCCAGCGGAAATTATCCGAAGGGCTTGGTGGCGAATTGGTCGAAGCCTGCTGCTTCAATCTCGGATAGGCGTCGAACGGATGTTCCTCGCGCTTGAATTTTTCCTGGTCGGCGAGTTTTTTACCGGACGCTAAAACTTGATCCTGCGCCTTGATGTGCGAAGCGTCGGGGCCAACCGGCTCGGCGCCGATTTTGGCGCCGCCAATCGAGCCGCTACCCAAGCCGCGCCCGACCCGGCTGATCTGGAGGCCGGTCGTAAAACCTTCCAGATAACGCTTCTGCTCGTCGGTGAAATCGACGGAGAGAGGATCGATCATCATGGCGCGTAGCGAGCCTCCTCTTGCCGCCATTTGCGGTCCTGCACTGCAACATACAAGTTGCATGCCATGGCCGGAGTGGATAAATATGCATTTCTATTCAATTGCTTATTTTGATTTCATGAAGTGCCAGACCCTTGGTTTCCACGAATTTGGGCAGCGCGCCTAAAAAATAGCCGGTCCCTGATTACGTCTGTTTTTAACTTCCAGGCAGGATCTTCAGATCGGCGGTACGAGTGCCGGTGACACGGTGGTCGTGTTGCCGTAATGGGGGATCAAATGCAGCCCCCATCATGGGACAAATCAGAACATGTCGCAGGCCGCCGCGCCAAAAGTCAGTTTTGTTTCGCTTGGATGCCCCAAGGCGCTCGTGGATTCCGAGCGCATCATCACGCGGCTGCGCGCGGAGGGTTACGAACTCGCGCGCAAGCATGACGGCGCCGATCTCGTCATCGTCAATACTTGCGGCTTTCTCGACAGCGCCAAGCAGGAATCGCTTTCCGCCATTGGTGAAGCGATGGCGGAAAACGGCAAGGTGATCGTTACCGGCTGCATGGGGGCCGAACCCGAGCAGATCGAAAAATCATATCCCGGCGTGCTCTCGATCACCGGACCCCAGCAATATGAGAGCGTGCTCGACGCCGTGCATCGCGCGGTGCCGCCGGTCCACAATCCGCATCTCGATCTGGTGCCGCCGCAAGGCATCAAGCTGACGCCGCGCCACTATGCTTACTTGAAGATTTCCGAAGGCTGCAACAACCGCTGCAGCTTTTGCATCATCCCCAAATTACGCGGCGATCTGGTGTCGCGGCCTGCCAATGACGTGCTGCGTGAGGCCGAAAAACTGGTCACTGCCGGTGTCAAGGAATTGCTGGTCATTTCGCAGGACACCTCGGCCTATGGCGTCGATATCAAATACGCGGCCAGTCCCTGGAAGGACCGGGAGGTTCGCGCGAAATTTTTCGATCTCGCCCAGGAATTGGGCGAGTTCGGCGCATGGGTCCGCCTGCAATATGTCTACCCCTACCCGCATGTCGATGACATCATCGGGTTGATGCGTGAAGGCAAAGTGCTGCCCTATCTCGATATCCCTTTTCAGCATGCAAGCCCTGAAATCTTGAAAGCGATGAAGCGCCCGGCCGCGCAAGAGAAGACGTTGGCGCGAATCAAAGCGTGGCGCGCCGAATGTCCCGAGTTGACGCTGCGTTCCACCTTCATCGTCGGTTTTCCCGGCGAGACCGATTCTGATTTCAGCGATCTGCTCGATTGGCTTGAAGAGGCCGAGATCGATCGCGTCGGCTGCTTCAAATATGAACCGGTCGCAGGCGCTGTGGCGAATGCCCTTGGCAACGCCGTCCCGGAAGAGGTCAAGCAAGAACGTTGGAACGCGCTGATGACGCGTCAGCAGAAGATTTCAGCGCGGCGCTTGAAACGCAAGGTCGGCACGCGCCAACAGGTGATCATCGACGAAGTTGGTCCGACCGTCGCCAAAGGCCGCTCGAAAGCCGATGCGCCCGAGATCGATGGCGCGGTCTATCTCTCAAGCCGCCGTCCGCTGAAAGTGGGCGAAATCGTCACCGCGAAGATCGAACGCGCCGACGAATATGATCTGCACGGATCCGTCGCCGGGTTTTGAAACTTGACAGCGCGTATCTTTCGGCGGTATCAGCGCGCCCTATGATCTTCAATCGGACCAAAGCCCGCGCCGCCGCCCGCCGTCACGTCGTTCGTGACGACGACGGGGTGCGCCATGTCCGACGACGACGCTGAATCAATAAAACAGCAACGTTATCGAGAAGGCCGCACCCTAAAAAGTGCGGCCTTCTTGCGTTTTCGCCTGCCTTTCATCGCAGAAAACCCAGAGGAGTTCGACATGATCGATGCCACGCATCCATTCGACACGTTGATGGAGATCACGGCGCGCCCCAAGACAGTCTTCGTTCGGGGCGAAGGCTCCTTCCTGTGGGACGATGGCGGCAAGCGCTATCTGGATTTCATTCAGGGTTGGGCGGTGAACTGCCTCGGCCATGCACCGCCGGCCGTGGCGGAAGCGCTCGCGACGCAGGCCAGAAAGCTGATCACGCCAAGCCCGGCCTACTACAATGATATGAGCTTGAAGCTTGCGAAGGCGCTGGTCGAGCGGAGTTGTTTTGATCGGGTGTTCTTCGACAATTCCGGCGCGCAAGCCAATGAAGGCGCGATCAAGCTCGCGCGCAAATATGGCGCGCTGCATAAAAACGGCGCTTATGAGATCATCACTTTTGCGAATGGCTTTCACGGCCGAACACTGGCGACGATGTCGGCTTCCGGCAAAAAGGTGTTCGAACCGATGTTCGAGCCCAAAGTGCCGGGATTTCCCAAGGCCATATTGAATGATCTGGCTTCCGTCGAACGGCTGATCAACGACAAGACCATTGCCGTGATGATCGAGCCGATCCAGGGCGAATCCGGCGTCTGGCTCGCGAGCGATCAATTTTTGCGCGATTTGCGCGCGCTGACGGCGGCGCATGGTCTTCTTCTGATCGTCGATGAGATCCAGACCGGCGTGGGCCGCACCGGGAAGCTCTTCCATTACGAGCACGCCGGGATCGAGCCCGACATCATGACGCTCGGCAAGGGCATCGGCGGCGGCGTGCCGCTTGCCGCGTTGCTTGCCACGGAAGCCGCCGCTTGTTTTGAGCCCGGCGATCAGGGCGGCACATTCTGCGGCAATCCGCTGATGTGCGCGGCGGGACTCGTCGTGCTGGATCACGTCGCGGCGCCGGCTTTTCTGAAGTCGGTGACCGAGAACGGGCTTTATTTGGAGAGCGAGCTTCAGCGGCTCTCCGCGCGGCATGGCCTCGGCGAGGTCCGGGGCCGCGGATTATTGCTCGCGCTCGATCTGCGCGTTCCGATCGCGGCATCGATCGTCGCGGAGGCCTTCGAGGATGGCGTGCTTTTGAACGCACCACGCCCCGATACGTTGCGCTTCATGCCTTCTCTCAACGTCACGCGGCGGGAGATCGCGTTGATGGTCGATTGCCTCGACGCTTTGATGGCGAAATCAGGCGTTGCGCGACGGGTGGCGTGACGAGGATGAACCGATCATGAGAAAACTATTTCCACCCGAGTTCCCGCTGGAGGGCGGCTGTCCATGTCAGGCGATTCGCTTTGCGGTCCGCGCCATGCCGCTTCTTGTCTATGCCTGTCACTGCACTGAGTGTCAGCGTTGGTCGGGGAGTGCTTTTAGCCTGTCGATGCCGGTCGCGGCGAATTCGTTTCGAATCGTGTGCGGCGAACCCAAGCCTTGGCGCCGGATCGGCGCCAGCGGCGTGCAAAGTACCTATTGGTTTTGCGCCGAGTGCGGTGGCAGGATCTACGGTGAGCGCGACGGACGCTCCGAGGTAAGAACGGTTCGCGCCGGCACGCTGGACGACACGTCCTGGCTGCGGCCGATCGCGCATGTTCATTTACACAGCGCGCAGGCCTGGGAGCGAATCCCAAACAGCGCCGAATGCTTCGAGTTCATGCCGAAAGAGTTTTCGCAGCTCGGCGAGAAATGGCGGGCGATGTGGCAACCACAAGAGAATGAGATTTAAGGCTTGAGAATCGATGCGCCCGTGGTCGCCCGGCTCTCCAGATCGATATGGGCCTTGGCCGCATCCTTCAGCGCATAGGCATGGTTGATCGGTACGTGCAGTTTGCCGTTGATCACGGCGGCAAACAACGTATCGGCGCCCTCGAGCAATTCGGAACGCTTGCCGATATAATCGTTGAGCTTCGGCCTGGTCGCAAACAGCGAGCCGTGATTGTTGAGCTCAGCAATCGAGAATGGCGGAACCGGACCCGACGCATTACCGAAACTCACAAACAGGCCGCGCGGCTTGAGACAGGACAGCGAACCCGGAAAGGTCGATTTGCCGACGCCGTCATAAACCACGTCGCACAGCTCGCTGCGGCTGATTTGTTTCACGCGGGCGACGAAATCTTCTTCGTTATAGAGAATGACGTGATCGCAACCATTGGCGAGCGCCAACTCCGCCTTGGCTTTGGAGCCGACCGTGCCGATCACATGCGCGCCCAAGGCCCTCGCCCATTGGCAGGCAAGTAGCCCAATGCCGCCGGCCGCCGCGTGAATCAGCACGCGGTGATGCGGCTCGACCTTGAACGTTTTGTGCAGGAGATACCACACCGTCAGGCCCTTGAGCATCAGCACCGCGCCCTGCTCGTAGGTGATATGGTCGGGCAGCTTGACGAGGCTTTCCCAGGGAATGTTGCGCTCGCCCGCATAGGCGCCGAGATTGTGATAATAGGCGACGCGGTCTCCGGGATGAAAATGCGTGACGCCGGATCCGACCGCCAATACTTCGCCGGCGGCTTCGTTACCGACGATGAAAGGCATTTCCGGCGCCTTGTAGAGGCCGGTGCGGTAATAAGTGTCGATGAAATTCAACCCGACCGCGTGCTGGCGGATTCGTACTTCGCCCGGCCCTGGCGCAGGCAGGATGACATCTTCATAGACGAGGGCTTCCGGTCTTCCCACCGCGTGCACCCGAACGGCTTTGGTCATGACCGCTTCTCCTTTTTGATCATTGCCGCAGCTTCACGAGCGAAAGCCATCGAAATCGCCTTGTCAACTCGGCGAATCCGTGGCCGACGGTCGGCCCATCACACGTTGAGCGACCTGACCAGCCGGATCGCCGTGTCGGAGCCGAAAATATAGGCCGCGATCGCGCATAAAGCGGTCTTGACGGCGATCCCGGTTTCGAAATCGTTGATCAACGCCACCATCGCCAACGCGGCCCCCGCGCCGATCAAGGATAATGTCAACCAGCGCAAACGCCTCACGCGGACGGGGTGAACAACATGGAACGGCATGAAGGTCAGAATGATCAAGGCTGCGACCGCGAAAGTCGATAAGACCGGCGGCCAATGCAGCAGGAACAGATAAAAGGCCGCGATGTTCCACAACCCGGGAAAACCTCGGAAGTGATTATCCGTCGATTTCATGCGCCGGTCGGCAAAATAAAGCGCGCCCGAAACGGCGATTCCAGCGCCGAGAACCGGCGCGGCCAAGGGCCACAGTAGGCCGCTTGCGGTGATCGCATAAGCCGGCACAAAGACGTAGGTCGTGAAGTCGACCACAAGGTCGAGCACTTCGCCGGACCAGTTCGGCTGAACACGCTCGACATCCAGTCGCCGTGCCATCGGACCGTCGATGCCGTCGATCACGAGGGCCGCGCCGAGCCACCAAAACATCGCGATCCAATGCCCGCGAACCGCTTCAAGCAGCGCCAGCAGAGCGACGCCCGCTCCCAGCGCCGTGAAAACATGCACGGAAAACGCCGCGGCGCGAAGCATCGGAGGGGTTTTCGGAAAATGGGAGTGTTGCTGCTGATCCATTGCGTCTGAAACAGGTGATGGACGTCATTGCTATCAGGAATCGCCATCATTTGCACATTCACGTGAGCCCTTTGCCGCCGTTCAGCAAAGATCAGGTGGGCTTGAAAATGCCGCGGGGAATGTCAATTGTCTTGATATGAATGCTGCGCCCTCAACCTTTGACGTGGCCGTGGTCGGCGGCGGACCGGCGGGACTGGCGGCCGCGATCGCCATCGCCCAAGCCGGTGCGCGCGCCGCGTTGATTGCCCGGCGTTCGCTTTATGCCGATAATCGAACGACCGCGCTGTTGGGCGGGTCGGTCGATTTTCTGCAAGCGTTAGAAATATGGCCATCCTGCCAGGAGAAAGCCGCCGCGCTACGCGTGATGCGGCTGGTCGATGATACCGGCCGCTTGATCCGGGCGCCGGAGGTGCGGTTTTCCTGTGATGAAATCGGCCTCGATGCATTCGGTTACAATATCGAGAACCGGCTTTTGGTCGCCGCTCTTGAAGATCGCGCCGCACGCCTTTCAAACCTGACGCGGTTCGATGATGAGGCCGATATCATCAATCCCGGAGACGACGGCGTCAGGATTCATTTGGGAGGTGGAGAATCGATTCTGGCGCGCCTTGTGGCTGGCGCGGATGGTAGACATTCGTTGTGCCGGAAAGCCGCCGGCATCGGCGTCAAGCGCCGGGAACTGCCGCAGACCGCGTTGACCTTCAACGTCGGTCACGAGCGGCCTCATGCCGGTATCTCGACCGAATTTCATACGCCGCATGGGCCATGTGTATTTGTACCCTTGCCTGGCAACCGCTCCAGCGTGGTGTGGGTTTCGGAACCGAAGGACGCCGAGCGGCTGATGGCGCTTGGTGACGACGATCTGTCACAGGCCGCGGAAGCGCGCTCGCATTCGATTTTGGGCAAGCTTTGGGTCGAAGCCGGGCGAAACCTGTTCCCGCTCTCGATCGAACAGCCCCGCCATTTCGCCAAGGCGCGCGTTGCGCTCATTGGAGAGGCGGCTCATGTGCTACCGCCGATCGGCGCCCAAGGCCTCAATATGGGATTGCGTGATGCCGCCGATCTGGCCGAGATCGTGCGGCAAACATTGACCTCAGGCGAGGATCCGGGGTCGCCCACGGTATTGAACCGCTATGTTTCGGCGCGCCGCGCCGACGTGGTCAGCCGCACCTTTGCCATCGATCTTGCCAATCGCTCCCTGCTGAGCGCGTTGTTGCCGATGCAGTCGCTGCGCGCCACGGGGTTACATCTGATCGGTGCGATCGGACCGCTCCGCCGGTTTGCCATGCGCGAAGGCTTGGCGCCGTCATGGCGAAGCAGATCTGCCGGCCAAAGCCTCACGGAAACACAAGGCGCCCGGTCTGAATAAGCCACATCGCGCTCGTCAGCGTGACGACGGAGGCGAACGTTCCGATCATGACGGCGACCGAAGCCGGCTCGATCCAGGCATCGTTTTGGCGGGCGATCACAAAGACGTTCAACGCGGGCGGCAGCGAAGCCATCAACACCGCGGTCGCGGCCCAGGCATTGGGAAATGGGCCGAGCACCAGCATCAGAGCGAACACGATGAGGGGGTGGATCACGAGCTTGACCACCGTGACCGCCGGCACTTCCCACGGCACGCGGGAAAACGGGCGTAGCGCAACCGTCACTCCAAGGACGAAAAGCGCCGTCGGCGCGGCGGCGTTCTGCAAAAATAATAACGCATGGTCGATCGCGATCGGCGGGTGAAGATGAAGTGCCGCGGCCAGCGCACCGGCGCAGGCCGACATGATCAGCGGATTGAGCATGATCTGGCGGGCAAGACGGCTGAGCGCGTGCCGCCAATGATGATCTCCACTCTCGGTGAGCGCGATCAAAAGCGGCACCGCCGAAAACAGGAAGATGTTGTCGCAACAAAAAATCAGCGCGGTCGGCGCGGACGCCTTTGTGCCAAGCACGGCCAGCGCCAGTCCCGGACCCATATAGCCGATATTGCCATAGCCGCCGGACAGGCCCGCAAGGGTCGCATCGCGGAAGGACAGTTTTCCGACGAGCCGGCCGGCCGCCATCGCGAGCGCGAAGGCGGACGCCGTGCCAAGCGTGGTGGCCATCAGGAAGGGTGGGTTATTGAGTTCTTCGAAGGGGGTCTTTGAGGTGATGCCGAACAGCAGCGCCGGCAGCGAAACATAAAGTAGGAAAAAATTCATCCAGGCCAAGCCCTGCTCCGGCAACCCTTTGAATTTGCCGCAGGCGAAACCGACAAAAATCAAACTGAAATACGGTATTGCGAGATTGAGAACGTCGGCCATTTCGGAGGCTGCTTTTCATGATGGGTGGTCCCGCGTGGCGTTTGGGACGGCTCGGTGGGGCCAAATGTTGGTTGCTTCTGGGGAGAGATATGACACCCGCACTCCGCAACTGGGGTGAATTTGACATTTCACCATCCATTTCGCCGTGCCCTCGTAAAGTGAATGTCACATCATAAATTCAACTAGAATCCTATATTTATTGGGAGTCCCTTGCTTTTAATATTTGCAAAAGTGCCTGCCAGGACCGGATGCAAAATGTGCACTAGCATCGGCCACAATCATGGTCTATCGACAGGATATGATCAAAACGCGTATCGCCAAATTTCAGATCGGTCAGATCGTCCGCCATCGGATATTTTCCTTCCGCGGCGTGATTTTTGATATCGACCCGGAATTCAACAACACCGAAGAATGGTGGCTGTCGATCCCCGAAGACGTTCGGCCCCACAAGGATCAACCCTTTTATCATTTGCTCGCCGAGAATTCGGAATCCGAATACGTCGCCTATGTTTCCGAGCAGAATCTCGTGCCTGACGATTCGGGGCAGCCGATCCGGCACTCGCAGGTTTCCGAAATTTTCGTAAAGGACAAGTCGGGCGGCTATCGACCGCGCAATCCGTCGTTGAATTGACGCGCCAAACATTCGCCGCCCCATACGAAAAAAGAAAAAGGCGCTCGGTTTGAGCGCCTTTTGTTTGTCGGGGAATGCCGAGCCGAGGGTCTATTTCGTGGCCGGATTGGCAGATGCTCCCGCGTTGGGCGGCTGGGCAGCCTCAAGCTTCTTGCGCTGTTCCTCGGCGCGCTTCTGCAACTCCTCTTGCAGCTTCTTCTGGTTTTCCTCGAGCACCTTCGGATCGGTCGGAGGGCCGTCATAGGCCTTGGCGAAATCGCCGAGCGGCAAGGGTATCGTAACCGGCTGGTTGTTGGAGGCGATCGCCTGAATGATGAGGTTCTGCCCCTTCTTCATGTTGGTGAGGAGTTCGGGAGTCACTTCATATTCGGAGATACAGCCGTTCTGAAGGCAGATTACGTAGGGGCCCTGCGCCGGCGGATTGTTGTCGACGATGATACGGGTGCCGTGCACGAGCAGCATGCCGACAGGCAGCGTCACGCGGAGGAGTTTCCTCGGCTCGCCCTCCGGCTCGATGATAACCGCCGCCACCACGGGCTGGCCCGACTCGATGCGACCGTCCTTACCCGTGAAGCAGATTTGCTTGGCGTTCGGATCTTGCGGCGGCTTGGCGCAAAACTTGGTCCATGGCGAATAGATCAACTGAACCTGTTGGTCGGCCGGCGGGGTGGCTGGGGCGCCGGCGGCGGGCGCGGTCGGTTGCGGCGCCGGCGCGGCGCCCTTGGGGGCAGCCTTGGGCGCCGCCGCTTTGGTTTTTGGCGCGGCGGGAGCTGGCGTCTGGGCGGCAGCCTCGAACGCAAGCAATGTGGCACCTAGCGCGGTGACCGCCATCAAGGCGAAACTGCGCCCGCGCGACCTTGTTGGCGCGGCCAACATACGGAATCTCATAGCGGAAAACCCTTTCTGAACGGAGGCGCCCGAACCGGAGTGATAACCGTTTGAGCGGCTGTCTCCTTGCCAATTGAGGCGGATGCGTGACAGTCCTTCCCCATCGATCGATTGCCCGCCTTCATACAGCCATCGACGAAAAGATCAATGCCGCCGGCGGGCTTTGGAGAGGCGCACCATAAGCGCCGGAAGGCCTGTGATAAAAGACGATGGTAAGCCGGATCAAATCAAGCCTATACGCAACATTGTGGATTTCAGCGCACCGCCCTCTCAACGCGGCGATGTGGGGCTTGGCTCTGTTGAGTGCATCGGCGTCGATCGGCCTCGACCAAGCCGTTGCTGGCGAAAGTTACGCCATCGCCATGCATGGCGCCCCGGCCCTTCCCGCCGGTTTTACTCATCTGCCTTACGCCAACCCCGATGCGCCCAAAGGCGGACGGCTGGTCCAGGGCCTTCTCGGCACCTTCGACAGCCTCAATCCCTTCATCGTGAGAGGGGCGCCGGTTCAACAAATCCGGGGCTATGTCGTCGAGAGCCTGATGGCGCGTGGCAATGACGAGGCCTTTACGCTCTATGGGCTGCTGGCCAAAAGCGTGGAGACCGACGAGGCGCGAAGTTACGTGACGTTTCGTCTCGACCCGCGGGCGCGGTTTGCCGACGGACATCCGGTGACAGCCGAGGACGTTATCTTTTCCTGGACATTGCTGCGCGACAAAGGGCGCCCCAATTATCGCCAATATTATGCGAAGGTCGCCAAAGCCACAGCTTTCGACCCGCTCACCATCCGCTTTGACTTCGCCGACCTCGAAGACCGCGAGCTGCCGCTCATCCTCGGCCTGATGCCGATATTGCCCCGTCACGCGATCGATGCGGAGCGGTTCGAAGAAACCTCGATGGCCGCCCCGCTTGGCTCGGGACCCTACCAAGTCAGCCGCGTAAGCCCCGGCGCAAGCGTCACGCTCACGCGCAATCCCGATTATTGGGGGCGTGAATTGCCGGTCAACCGGGGTTTGTGGAATTTCGATGAGATAAAACTTGAATTCTTTCGTGAATCCAACGGCTTTTTTGAAGCTTTTAAACGAGGCCTGTATGATTTTCGCGTCGAAACCGAACCGCTGCGCTGGCATGACGGATATGATTTCCAAGCCGTGCGCGACGGCGAGGTGATCCGCGACACGCTCAAAACCGCCTTGCCGCAGCCGTCGGAATTTCTGGTCTTCAACACCCGGCGGGCCATGTTTTCCGACATCCGGGTGCGCCGGGCGTTGACGCTGCTGTTCGACTTCGAATGGATCAACCGCAATTATTTTTTCGGACTTTACGGCCGCTCGGCGGGCTTTTTTGCGGGGTCCGAACTATCCGCCTATGGCCGTCCCGCCGACGATCGCGAACGGCTTCTCCTCAAGCCGTTTGCCTCGCGCCTGCCGGCTGGGATCATCGACGGCACTTACCGCCTTCCGGTCACCGACGGTTCGGGGCGCGATCGCGCGACCTTGCGCGAGGCGCTGACTTTGCTGTCCCAGGCCGGCTACGATCTCGACGGCGCGGTATTGCGGCAGCGCTCGACCAAGACCCCTTTCAGCTTTGAAATTCTCGTCACCACGCGCGACCAGGAGCGGATCGCGCTCGCCTTTGCGCGCGACCTCAAACGCGCGGGCATTACGGTCACGGTTCGCGAGGTGGATGCCGTTCAATTCGATCAGCGCCGGCTCGGATTCGACTTCGACATGATCCCAAACCGCTGGGACCAGTCGCTGTCGCCGGGCAATGAGCAGGCGTTTTATTGGGGAAGCCAGGCGGCCGACCAGCAGGGCACGCGAAATTACATGGGGGCCAAAGATCCGGCCATCGACGCCATGATTTCGGCTCTGCTGCAAGCGCGCGATCGCGGCGGCTTTGTCTCGGCGGTGCGCGCGCTTGATCGCGTTTTGATCTCGGGATTTTACGCCATCCCGCTTTTTAATGTGGGTGAGCAATGGATCGCCCGCTGGAATAGTATACAGTGTCCAAAAGCCGTCGCGCTGGCCGGGTATCTTCCGGAGACTTGGTGGCACCGGCCGTCGCAACCGAAGTGACCGTTTCGAAACGATTCACATCCGAGCTGACCATGATTCAAAACAACGCATCACCCACGCTCGATAGGCTTTTTCAAAGGGTTTTGGCGCGGCGCCCCAGTTCGCTGGCGCTGCTCGATCCTATCAACAAGCCCCGCATCACGGGACATGACCCCAGGCGGATGACGTTCGAGCAGGTTGACCGGGCGATTAGCGGATTGGCGTCCCATTTCGTCGAAGCGGGGCTTCCGGTCAATTCGATCATCGGCGTCCAATTGCCGAACACCGCGGAGTTCATTCTCACGCTGCTGGCGGCCCATCGGGCCGGATTGATCGTCGCCCTGCTGCCGCAACTTTGGCGGCATGCGGAGTTGACGGCGGCGCTCAATCGCACCGGCGCCAGGGCGATCGTGACCTCGGCGAAAATCGACGGCGTCAGCCATGCCGATCTTGCCATGAACGCGGCCGCCGAGGCGTTTTCCATTCGGCATGTTTGCGGTTTTGGTGAGAATTTGCCGGAAGGCATGGCCTCACTCGACCTTGCCATGGAAGCCACGCCTTCGGCGACATTGCCGACGCTGAACCAGGATGGCCGCCGGGCGGCCGTCATTTCGTTCGATACCACCCCCGATGGGCTTCGCGCGGTGCCGCGGACTCATCTCAATCTGATTGCCGGCGGCCTGTCGATATTTCTCGAAAGCCGCGTCCCGCAGGGCATCAAGCTGATGTCGGCATTTGCGCCGTCTTCATTTGCCGGTCTTGCCTCCTCGGTGCTGACCTGGCTGCTGTCGGGGGGGACGCTGTCGCTGCATCATCCATTTGACGGCAGCGCGTTTGAACACCAGGTCAATGAGGATGGCTGCGATGCGTTGATCGCGCCCGCGCCGCTGGCGATGCGTCTGGCCGAACTCGATATGGCATCGCGTCTGCCGAATCTGCGCCATGTGATCGGTCTGTGGCGCGCGCCCGAACAAGTCGCATCGAGCGCGCCATGGACGATCGAACAAACACGGTTTACCGACGTCTATCTGTTCGGGGAAGCGGGCTTGTTCAGTGCGCGGCGGACCGCCGAAGGCCAGCCGGTGCCGATCATGCCGGGACCGCACGGCGCCCCGCGCGACGTGCCGGGAACGTCGAACGCCGGTGAAACCGTGATCACTCCCAAGGGGACTTTGGCGCTGCGGGGGCCGATGGTAACTGTTGCGGCCTATGCGCCACCCGCGCCACCCAGCGATTCCATGCTTGCACATACGCCGCTCGATTATGTCGATACCGGCTATGCCGCCCGCCTCGACCGCACAACCGGCGCGATTTGCATCACGTCCCCTCCTTCC
Source organism: Bradyrhizobium sp. (assembly GCA_035295025.1). Classification (GTDB taxonomy): domain Bacteria; phylum Pseudomonadota; class Alphaproteobacteria; order Rhizobiales; family Xanthobacteraceae; genus Bradyrhizobium. The sequence goes on along the minus strand of DATGJS010000369.1, from coordinate 1,576 downwards.
GGAATCGTCGCGGTGGGCGGATATCGGTTCCTGTCGCAGGACCTTCAGGAATGGGCCAAGCGCCTCGGTCACGGCGCGCTTCTAACCGCCCTGCCCGATCGGCTGTGCGGTTACCGTCTGGCCGGGCGCGCCCAGGACAATGCGCGCGGTCGCGAGGCCCTCACCGAACTCGGCCTTAACCCTCTGATGGCGGAAGCTTTTCGCGACCGAACGATCCACGCTTAGGGCATGATCCGGACCCGAAGGGCCGGCGATTTCGTTGACGCGGCATTAAGACCGGCAAAATAGGATTGCGCCGCCCGCTTGAAGGCGTCCCGATCCGAGTTTTTGAATGTCCGTGCAAGGCCCGATCCTCGTCGTGTCGGATGACAAGCAGCCGGCGCTGGCCGCTGCCCTTGACGAAGGGGGGATGTTTCCGCTGATCGAAACCGTCTGGGCCGATGCGCCGCGCGCGATCGCGCAAACAAAGCCGGTCGTGATTATCGCGGCGGCGCAGGACGCCAAACCCGGTTTGGATGCGCTCGCAAGACAGGTCGATGCGCTCACGCCCTATCTACCGTTTGTGGCGATCGATCCAAAGCATCCGCTTCCCCAGAATGCGATACCGTTTTCGCCTGCCGGCAAAGATTGGACACGCATCATATCGCGCCTGCGCGCAAGCTTGCGGGTCCGCACCCTGCACGCCACCGTTCTGCGCCGATTGAACGATCATGCCGCCGTGCGGCCTGATATCCCCGAGGTCAATCCGCTTCGCGATGCCACCGTGCTCCTGATCGGGCGCGCTGGCGGCTATTCCGCGCTGTCCGTCACGCTCGGTGAACAGGTCGGCGTTGTCGGCGCCCTCAGCATCGAAGCGGCGGCCAAACACCTCAACACCCGCGACATCGACGGCATCGTGCTCGCGGAAGGATTCAGCGATCGCGTGGTCGATGCGTTCCTGACCGTGCTCGGCGAGGACCCCCGGTTTCGCCACTTACCTGTCGTGACGGCGCTTCCGGGATTGGCTCTGACCCACGATCTGGCGAATCTGGAAAACATCGTCGGTGATCCCTCTCTTGTTGCCGCCAATACGTTGCCGATGGTGCGTCAGCATGCCTTCGCGGCCCATTTGAGCCGCACGCTCCGTTCCCTCGATGCCGGCGGGCTTCTCGATCCCCGCACCGGACTATTGACGACGACGGCTTTCGCGCGCGATCTTGCAACCGCGGTCGGCCAAACCCAATCGGACGGCGGCGGTTTGTCGGTCGCCCGCTTTTCCTTCGATCCCGCCGATGAACGGGCGCAAATGGATGGCGCGCGGCTGCTTGGCCGTTTGTTGCGGCAAATGGATTTTGGCGCCGCCCAAGACGACGGATCGGTGATTGTCGCCTTTGCCGAGACCGATTTGCGCACCGCGCATATGATCGCGCGGCGGTTATCGAGCGTGATGCGCCACACGTCCCATGGCAGGCGGGAGACGCGGCGAAGCGAGCCGGATGTGAGCTTTGCAATGCTGCAACCTTCCGATACGGCCCAATCCCTGCTCGCGCGCCTCTATGAAGACCGCCACCGCGCGGCGTCTTAAGCCAAGACCGTC
>DATGJS010000368.1:0-3849 GCA_035295025.1 Bradyrhizobium sp. | reverse complement strand
AATGGACCAACGCGATGGGCCAATTTGCAATTCAGTTCGGCGAGCGCTTTCCGGCGTCAGCGAACTGACCCCATGGGGTCAGTTCGCTGACCCTCAACCTTCACAGAGACCGATCTTACACAAAACTTCTGACATTCCCCATCTTGCCGAGATCAGCAAAGTCGTCAGTCCGACCGCGCACTGTGTGCTGATCTGCGATGGCGCCGGATGGCATCAATCCAGCCAACGCCTCACGATCCCAAGCAATATCACCTTGCTACGTCTGCCCCCCTATGCCCCGGAACTGAACCCGATCGAGAACGTCTGGGAGTATTTGCGTGGCAACTATCTCGGTCTCGTCGTTTGGGACACATATGAGCAGATCCTCGAGGCTTGCTGCTCTGCCTGGAACGCCTTCATCCAAGATAGCGAAAAGGTGAGCTCCGTGACTACAAGGTCTTGGGCAAAGGTCACTATTTAAGCCGGTTGGTATAACACGTGAATATTCGAAAGCATCATCGGTTCTGTTCAGCCGGAACCGATGGTGCTGGACCCATGAATGGACCCCGTCGCTTATGGGCCGTGCCGCTCAGATGCCCGTATATGCCGGTTCCCCGGCCAAATCGGCCAAAACCTGTCCATTGCCGCCCATTTTTCACTGAAACCTCCCTCCCTCCCGCCGCCTGATCGTGTAAGAAAGAGGTTCCTTTGTGAGGTGGGGACCTTTTGCAGAACGAATTCGATACCGTTGTTTCTGGCTTGGCCGCTCAAGCGCCGGCGGCTTTGCCGCTTCCGCTTGGCGTCAGCGAAAGGCGGGTGAACTGGCGATACGTGGCCGCGGTCGGCACCTATCATCTGCTGGCGCTGTTGGCGTTCGTCCCTTGGTTCTATAGTTCGGCCGGTGTCGCGCTGGCCGTCATCGGCGTCTATGTGTTCGGCGCTTGCGGGATGAACCTCTGCTATCACCGCCTATTGACCCATCGCAGCTTCAAATGCCCGCTCTGGCTGGAACACGCATTTGCGGTCCTCGCCGTCTGGTGCGTGGAAGATACGCCGGCGCGGTGGGTGGCGACACATCGCATGCACCATCACCGCTCCGATGAGCGGCCAGACCCCCACAGCCCGCTGGTGAACCTGTTCTGGTCGCACATGGGCTGGCTGTTTCTGGAAAATACCGACCTGAATCGTAACGTGGCTTACGACCGCTATGCCCGCGATATCATCCGCGACAAATTTTACCGCTTCATCGAGCGCTATGTGGTGTGGATCACGTTCGCTCAGTCGGTGATCTATTTCACGATTGGCTTTCTGGTCGCGCTGGCGCTCGGCGGCACTTTCATGGAATCCATTCAATTCGCCGCAAGTATTTGGCTGTGGGGCGTCGTGGTCCGCACCGTCCTGGTCTGGCACGTTACTTGGAGCGTGAATTCGTTCGCCCATGCGTTCGGCTATCGCAATTACGAAACCGGCGAGCGCAGCCGCAACAATATCTGGGTGGCGATCGTGACGAGCGGGGAGGGATGGCACAACAATCACCACGCCGAACCCGCCTCCGCCTGCAATCAGCGGCATTGGTGGGAAATCGACCTGACTTATTGGCTGTTGTGCCTGCTGGTGTTGGTGGGATTGGCTTGGGATGTTCAGCTTCCGACGCGGCCGGCCGAACTCTAATTACGTTCGACGCAGCGCGAAATGGGCGCCGCAAAATGCCATCACAGCGCCGAGACCGAGCGCGGCCAATCCCGCGAGCACCCCGCTTACCGTCGGCACCGCGCTCGGCGCGGAGGCCGCCTGGCCCGCGCCGGCAAGGATAAGAACCCCCACCGCGATCAGGAATTGACGCATGCGTTGCGGGATCTGGCCCGATGCCGCGCTATGCATCAGCGTCGCGGTGAAGTACCCGCCGGAAAAGCCGACCGTTGCGATCAGCCACCACGCCACCGCCGCGCCCGCCGGTATGAATTCGCGCGTATCGAATCGCCACAAGCCGCCGAGATCGAGCCCGAACCGCGCGCCGAGCATGTGCATGGCGAGCACGAGCAGCACACCCGAAATCGCGGCGGCGGCCAGGATCAGTCGGCTTGGAAAATGAGTCTCATTCATCACGAAATTGTAGGATAAGCTCGAAGATCTCCGCAAGCTTACAAAGGCCGATCGTTGATGTCGTCAGATTCGCCAGGTCAGGCCGTGCTCCGCTACGCCTATAAGCCGTCTTTGATCGGCTCGGCGTACCGGTTCGAACTCACCGAGCAGGGATTGACGTGGCGAATGGCTGGCCGGTCCGGGCTATGGCCCTATGCGGAAATCGCCGCGATCCGTCTTTCCTATCGTCCGGTGTCGATGCAGTCGCGGCGGTTCCGTGCCGACCTCGCAAAGGCCGACGGCGCGCGGCTGGCGCTTCTCTCGACCAGTTGGCAGACGGCGGCGCTGATGGCGCCGCAGGACCATGACTACCGCGCCTTCATCGTCGCGTTGCACGGACGAATGGCCAGCGCCGGCAGCCGTGCCGTTCTGACCGGCGGCCTGCATCCCAAAATCTATGTGGCGGCCATCATCTGTGTCGCGCTGGTCGTCATTTCTATCGTCGGGCTGTTGCTGCGTTCGCTCATGACCGGCGAATGGGCGGGCGCGCTGTTTCTGGTCGGCTTCGCCGCTTTGTTTGCGTGGCAGGTGGGCGGCTTTGTCACGCGGAACCGGCCGCGGGTTTACGGTTTCGACGATCTGCCGCGCGCCTTATTGCCTTAATGCCGCACCACCAATACCGAGCATTTGGCGTAACGGACGACATGGCCGGCATTGGAGCCGAGGAAATAAGTGCGCATCGCCGGCCGGTGCGATGTCATCACGATCAGGTCGGCCTTGACCGCGGCGGCTTCCTCGAGAATCTCATGATAGATGCCGCCCTGCCGCACGGCGGTGGAAATTCGGCCCGCCTCGATGCCGGATTCCTGCGCGACGATCGTCAGCGCCTCTTCCGAGGTCTGGCGCTGTTGGGCGTCGAAATCGGCGGGCACATATTCAGCCAGCATCACCGGAGTCATCGGCAAGACGTTGAGAAGACGCACCTTCCCATTCCAGGTTTGGGAGAGCGTGGCGGCGGTGGCAATCGCCGGCCGCGCCAAGTCGGTATCGGCAAGATCGAGCGGCACGAGAATGGAGCTGAACATCGGCACCTCCGTGGGTCGCTATATCATTCCTTTTATACGCGACTTCATGCGCTTTGTTAATGCGGTGAAGTATCCTCTTATCGACGGAGTTCGCTCGACATGACTTGAACAGGTTTTAGAGTCCCCGATAGGGGATCAGGAAACCCCACGCCTTTAGGCGGCTTGGGATTGCTGTCTATCTGAGTATAGATTGTTGGGATGGAAGCGTACAAGCGCAGCAGCCACACGGTCTGGGATTGCAAATATCATCTGGTTTGGGTGACGAAATATCGGTTCCCTGTGCTGGGTGGAGATGTCGGAGCCCGTTGTCGGGAGCTTTTGCGAGAGACGGCTCGGGCCCATGAAATGGTGGTGCATGCCGGGTCGATTAACCGGGATCATGTGCATATGTTGCTCTCGGTCCCGCCGAGTCTGTCAGTGTCGCGAGCGGTGCAATATCTGAAGGGGCGCAGTTCGCACAAATTATTGAGTGAGTTCGGGGTACTGCGCAAACGCTATTGGGGTCAGCATCTATGGGCGAGGGGATATTGGGTTGTCAGCAGCGGCAACGTGACCGATGAGATGTGGACGGAATACATCAAAAACCAAACTCCGCCAGAGCCAGACGACGGTTTCAATGTGACATGAGGTAAAGTCCGCCGAAAGGCGGACCGATCCGGCTTTAAGCCGTAATCTGAAGCCACCGCCTTTCAGGCGGTGGAGT
>DATGJS010000367.1:0-2200 GCA_035295025.1 Bradyrhizobium sp. | reverse complement strand
GGGCTTGCCTAAACAAAGCGGCTCCATCTTCGCCCATTGAGCGTCTGTCAAAACGAACCGGTGCATGTCAAACTCCTTTCGGAGCTTGAATCACGGATAGCCCGATCTGTGAATCCTGAATCTCAACAGGCCCTAGAGCATAACCCGTTCTGATTGAATCAGAACCGAAGCTCTAGGTTTTTGTTTTGACGCGTTTTCTTCACACGAACAGGTCACCACTTCGCTCGAAAACGCTTCTGAATCAATAAGTTTGCCAGTGCCCATGGCCGCTGCGAAGGGATGCAAAGGTTAGAACCGCATCCCTGGCTTGACTTGCTTGGGCCCCCCAAGCCACGGTCCGCCCGGTCCATCAGCTAAGACTTTCTCAATGACCCCCGATTTCACAGTGATCCGCGACACCCATCCCGCGGCGGCGATCCCCAAGGCAATGGTGGTTGCCATGGGCAATTTCGATGGCGTTCACCTCGGCCATCGTGCGGTTATCGAGGCGAGCCTGCGTATGGCGCGCGCGCATCAAAAACCGGCCTTTGCGGTGACTTTCGAACCTCATCCGCGCCGGTTTTTCAGTCCGAACACGCCGCAATTCCGCCTCACCGACGAGGCGGGAAAACTCAGGCTTTTGGCGGGGGCCGGACTTGCCGGGGCCGTGGTGATGACGTTCGACAAACGACGCGCGGAGACGACGGCACAAGACTTTATTAACCACGATCTTATCGGACGGCTCGGAATCAGCGGCATCGCGGTCGGCTACGACTTCCATTTCGGCAAAGGCCGGGTTGGCTCACCGAGCCTCCTGGTCGCCGAGGCGCCGAGGCTCGGCATCGAAGTCGATGTCCAGGCGCATGTCGATATCGCCGAGCGGCCGGTCTCTTCGAGCGCAATCCGCATGGCGCTTGCCGAGGGACAGATCGATGAAGCAACCGCGATGTTGGGCGGCCCGTGGTTCGTCACCGGCGAGGTCGTCCATGGCGAAAAACGCGGCCGCGACCTCGGCTATCCCACCGCCAATATCAGGCTCGACAAGAATTGCGGTCTCAAGCACGGCATCTATGCGGTGCGCGTCGGTCTCGGCGAGCGGCGTTTTGACGGCGTCGCCAGTTTTGGCCGCCGTCCGACCTTTGATAATGGCGCGCCGCTCCTTGAGATTTTCCTGTTCGATTTCGACGACAACCTCTATGGGAGCCGTCTCGATGTCGCTTTCATCGCTTTCCTGCGCGAGGAATTGAAATTCGATTCTATCGAGGCGTTGATCCACCAGATGGATGACGATAGCCGCGAAGCTCGCGCTCGGCTGGCGGCGGCACCCGGCGCTTTTCCCAGGCTTGGGGAGATCGGCTGACACTTTCCGCATTTAGCGGGCTTTGCGATTTTCCTCTCCCCCTGCTATGGAAATCCCATGTTTGCGCGGCGCACCATCGGCATTAGCGGCCCGGCTTCCGCCTGAGCTAAAGGCTCGGCGAGAAGACCGGGATTCTTCGGCAACCGCAATCCACCGGCGTTTCAGCGCCTTTTAAGCCAAACAGAGCCCCTCATGTCCGAAAAGCCGCCAAAGTCCGACGCCGCCGATTATTCCAAAACCCTTTTCCTGCCGCAGACGGAATTCCCGATGCGCGCCGGCCTTCCCCAGCGCGAGCCGGAAATTCTCAATACCTGGAACCAGATCGGCCTCTATGAGCGTTTGCGTGAGGTCTCCGCGGGCCGGCCGAAATTCGTGCTTCATGATGGCCCGCCCTATGCCAACGGCAACATCCATATCGGGCACGCGCTGAACAAAATCCTCAAGGATGTCGTCACCAAAAGCCAGCAGATGCTCGGCTTCGATTCCAACTATGTACCGGGCTGGGATTGTCACGGCCTGCCGATCGAATGGAAGATCGAGGAAGAGAATTACCGCTCGAAGGGCAAGGCGAAGCCGGACTTCCGGGATTCCACCGCGATGGTGGCGTTTCGAAAGGAGTGCCGCGCCTATGCCAGCCGCTGGCTCGACATACAACGCGAAGAATTCAAGCGGCTCGGGATCATCGGCGATTGGGACCATCCCTATGCGACAATGAGCTACCCCGCTGAGGCGCAAATCGCGCGCGAATTGATGAAGTTCGCGAAGAACGGCACGCTTTATCGCGGCTCCAAGCCCGTGATGTGGAGCGTGGTGGAAAAGACCGCGCTGGCCGAGGCCGAAGTCGAATACGAGGATTACACG
>DATGJS010000366.1:0-2101 GCA_035295025.1 Bradyrhizobium sp. | reverse complement strand
GGCATCGCCTTCCAATTGATCGAGGCGATGGGCGTGATCGAGCGTGCCAAGATTGCCTCGGAGATGAAGGATCTCGATCAGCCGTCGCGGGCATCGTTACGCAAATATGGCGTGCGCTTCGGCGCCTATCACATCTACATTCCGCCGCTGCTTAAGCCGGCCGCGCGCGCGCTCGCCTCGCTGCTCTGGGCCTTGAAAGCGGCCGATGTCGATATGTCCGCGCTATCGGGCGCGCAGCATTTGGCGGGAAGCGGCCGCACCTCGTTTCCGATCGACAAGCAGCTTGCTCGCGATGCCTATCGGGTGCTCGGTTATCGCCCCTGCGGCGAGCGCGCGGTGCGCGTCGATATTCTGGAACGGCTCGCCGATCTCATTCGTCCGGCGCTCGCCTGGCGCGAAACCTCGCCCGGGCAAAAGCCCGCCGGCGCCTTCGATGGCCGCGGTTTCGTGGTGACGCAGGCGATGACGTCTTTGACCGGATCGGCCGGTGAGGATTTTGCCTCGATCCTGCGCGCGCTCGGCTATCGTATGGAACGTCGTCCGCCATTGCCGCCGAGGCCTGTGGCGGTTGAGCCGGTCGTGGCGGAGATTGCCTCGGGCGAAGGCGTTGCCGAGGCTTCCGCCGAGACGGCGGTCACGGCTGAAGCCTCTCTCGATGCGCAGGCGGAGGAAGCGGCGCGGGCATCGTCCGCGGCGCTTTTGCCGGTCGTGGCGTTCGCGCCGGAGCCGGCTATCGGGGAAGCTTCTGCCGAACCCGCAACAGTCTCCGTCGAAGCGGTGGCGGAATCGGAAAATATCGAGATGGCGGTCGGCGAGGCCGCGCCTTCCGAAAGCTCAGGAGAGCAAGCCGCAACCGACATTGCCGTGGCAGCGACGGCCGGCGGCGAAACGGTGCCAGCGGAAACTGATGTGTCTGTCGCCACAACGCCGGCCGAGCCCGAATTGGTCGAGGTTTGGCGTCCCGGTGGCCGCTCCGACGAACGACGGCCGCCGCGTCACGACCGCGCGCGGCATCGCCGTCAAGATCGTTCTACCGAGGGTACGCAACCCCTAGCCGCGGGCGAAGCCACAAAAGGCGAGCTGGGCGAGGCGGCCAAGCGGGAGCCACCTCGGCAGGGGCGGCGTGATCGTCATCACGCGTTTCGCAAAGCCCATCCCGATCAACCGGCCGAGGGCGCGGCCGTGGCCGCAAGCGATGCTGCGCCTGCGCGGGAATCGCGTGAGGATAAGACTGGGCGCCCGCGTGAGGGCAAGGGGCGCGGCGAGGAGCGCAACAAGGGTAAATTCCGTGGTCGCGACGAGGGCCGCGATGGCGGTCGCGACAAAGGCCGCGACCGTTCCTCGGGCCGCGATCGCGATCGAGGCGGGCGGGAAAACGGCCCGGCGCTTCGGCCCTATGCGTCGAGCGCATCTCCGCGTGAGCGCGACCGGCCGGCCGATCCTAATTCGCCCTTTGCGAAGCTCGCAGCGCTCAAGGAACAACTCAGCGCCGGCCGCAAGGATTGAAAATATACGGCTGGGTGTCGCGTGGAGCGCCAGCGTATCGACAAATGGCTATGGCATGCGCGTCTGGTCAAAGCCCGCGCCAGTGCGGCCGCGCTCGTGGAAGCGGGTCATGTGCGTGTTAACGGCGTGCGGGAAAAATCACCGGGGCATTCGCTCAAGCTCGGCGATGTGGTGACGGTCGGGCTCGATCGGTCGGTCCGCGTGCTCAAGGTGGCCGGATTTGCCGAGCGGCGGGGCAATGCGGCGTCCGCGCGTAGCCTCTATGTCGATTTGCAGGGCTAGTGGAGTGGATTTGACATTCGCTACTCACCTAGCCACGAGCTCGCAAAGCGAATGTCAAATCCCAAACTCCACTAAAGCGCGATGAGATTTGGTTGAATCGTCATCGCGCTTTAATTCTTTGTTTGAGCATGATCTTTTCGGAAAACCGCTTCACACTTTTCCGGATCATGCTCTAGAAACCTATATTTCGGCTTGCCTATCGAATGAACGTATAGGGTTGGTCGGATTTGGAAGCATGGACGGCCATGCCCGTGCCGAGGGTATGGCGTGGTGGTTTGGTGGCGATGAGCAGAGTGGAGAGCGGCGATGGCAG
>DATGJS010000365.1:0-3793 GCA_035295025.1 Bradyrhizobium sp. | reverse complement strand
GCCCCCCTTTTTCCAGGCGGCGATCGCCAAATCGCCCCAGTCCATATGCGAGCCCGACCATAGACACCTCCATCGGCTTTCCGCTCGACAGAGAATCCCGCTTTGACGCAAACCGCAACCGAGATGTGTGAATGCGATAGCCGCTTGCGGGGAGAGGTCGAAATTCGCGTGAGCGAATTTCGGGTGAGGGGGAGTAGCCGCGTGCGAGGTGCCGTAAAGGGGAAAAATAAGTGCAACAAATAAAAACGGGGCCGCGAGGCCCCGTTCAAATCAAAAGCGCGCCAAAACCTTACTTGATCTTGGATTCGCGGAATTCGACGTGCTTGCGCGCGACCGGATCGTATTTCTTCTTCACGAGCTTGTCGGTCATGGTGCGCGAATTCTTCTTGGCGACATAATAGAAGCCGGTGTCCGCCGAGGAAACGAGCTTGACCTTGATGGTGACCGCTTTGGCCATGTGCAAAACCTCAGATGATCGGGATCGGGCGCCGCCCACCAAGGGGGCACATTCGCCGCGCAACCTAGCCTCGATCGGTCCAAAGTCAAGGTTTCCGGGACCGGATTAACCCTCAGATTCCCAAAGAATATCCATTCCGGCGGTCTTTTTGAGGACCAGTGGAGTGGATTTGACATTCGCTACCCACCTCGCCACGCTGTCGCAAAGCGAATGTCAAATCCAAAACTCCACTTGAATCTAATAGTTGCTAGTGGTCCTTTGATTCTAACATTCGCAAAAGTGGCCGCTGAGATGGGATGCGAATGTTAGAATCGGACCACTAGTGAGGGTCAATTCGCCAAAATATCCCGCCGCATCTTGCCGCCTTGGAAATGGTAAAATGGCACGTCGGCGTCATGGCGGAGCGGCCCCGTCGAAAGGCGCTTGTCGAGCTCGGTCAGCACATTTCGGGTCATCGGGTGCAGATCGGCCAGCGGCTTTGAGCCGAGCTCGACCCAGACCAGTTCCACCAATTCGGCGTCGGCATGGATGACGCCATCGACGCGGTGGGCGATCGTGGAGGCGTCGGCCGTAAAGAAACGGGTGTCGAAGCGCCTGACGCGGCCGGGCGGGGTGATCGCGCGCGCGATCAGAAAGAGACCGGAGGGATCGGGCAGGAGGCCGGCATCGGCAAAAGGTTTCCAGGGGCCCTTCAAGGCGCTGGCGATGCCTTGGCCGGCGGCAGCGCGCCCCAGGCAAAGGCCGGTTTCCTCGCAAGCCTCGCGAATGGCGGCGACCGCAAGCGATCGCGCCCGGGCTGCCGTGATCTTGGGACTGCCTTTCAGCAGATTGGTTTCCAGCGCCTTGGGAATGGCGGCAGCGACCGGAATCCGGCCGTCGGCGGTATCGACGCGACCGCCTGGAAAGACGAATTTGCCGGGCATGAACACCACGTTGGCGTGGCGCCTGCCCACCAGGACTTTGGGGATTGCGCCGGATCGATCGACCAGGATCAGCGTGGCGGCATCGACCGGCCGGCGATAGGGGTGGTGGTCCGCCTCTCGCTCTTCTTTCTCTTGTGTTTCTTTTGTCTCTTGCCCGGTCTCACTCACTTTCCCGCCCACCCCTTCATTTTTTTCCGATGATGGGATCGGTCTATGGCTCCGGGTTGCCTTCGTCAAATCCGTGCATCCGCAACGCCCATTGCACGGCGACCACGGCGCCCTTGACCGGTTGCAGTAACGCCAGCGACGCGACGAAGGTCAGCGGCAAATAAAGTGCAAGCTGAAGGGCGATCGGCGGCGAATAGGCGGTTTCGATCATCAGCGCCAACGGCACCACGATATGGCCGACCATGACGATGACGAGATAGGCCGGCAGGTCATCGGCGCGGTGTGGCGTGAAATCCTGTCCGCAAGCCGAACAGGCCTGATCGACTTTCAGGAAGGCGCGAAACAATTTGCCTTCGCCGCAACGCGGACAGCGGCCACAGAAACCGCGCTTCAGCGCTGTCCACACATCGCGTTTCTCCGAGGCCATCTTGTCCTGGCTCCAAACGGCGGGGCGGGGGCTCATCGTTTCCATGACTTGCCTTTCTTCGATTTGCCGGGCTTCGCTCTGCCCGGTTTGCGGCTTTTTTCGCGCTTGTCCCGGCCGGGATAGGCCTTGGCCTTCGCCGCGGAATCGCGCTTGCGTCCGCGCGCGGGAAGATGGCCCTCCGACAATAATTCGAACCGCAAGGCACCGGCCACAGGCGCTGCTTCCACCAGACGGACATCGACCACGTCCCCGAGCCGGTGCATGGCACCGCTGCGCGAGCCGACCAGCGCATGGCGCGTCTCGTCATAATTGAAATATTCCGTGCCGAGCGTGCGGATCGGGATAAGCCCGTCGGCGCCGGTGTCAGTCAGCTTCACGAAGAGCCCTGCGCGCGTCACACCGGAAATGCGGCCCTGAAATGTCGCCCCGATCCGGTCGGCGAGAAAATGCGCGATCAGGCGGTCGGCGGTCTCGCGTTCGGCTTTCATCGCGCGGCGTTCGGTGACGGAGATCTGGGCCGCGACTTCGCTCAAGCCCTCCACCGTGGTGTTTTCCGGCAAGGCGCCTTCGCCGAGACCAAGCGCGCGGATCAGCGCGCGATGCACGACCAGATCGGCATAGCGGCGGATCGGCGAGGTGAAATGGGCGTAGCGGCGCAAATTGAGGCCGAAATGGCCGTAATTTTCGGCCGAATATTCGGCCTGGGCCTGCGCGCGCAACACCACTTCATTCACGAGCGATTCGGCATCATGCCCTTTGACTTGCGCCAGCACCCGGTTGAACAAAGCGGGCTGCAACGCGCCGCTTTTGGCGAAAGGCATATCGAGGGTTTTCAGGAATTCCTGCAACGCATGAATTTTTTCCAGTGTCGGCTCGTCATGCACGCGGTAGATCAGCGGCAGCGACATTTTTTCGAGCATTTCGGCCGCGGCGACATTGGCCAAAATCATGAATTCCTCGATCAGCCGGTGCGCGTCCAGCCGTTCGGGAACGATGACACGATCGACGGTGCCGTCGGCCTTCAGCAATATCTTGCGCTCGGGAAGGTCGAGGTCGAGCGGGTCGCGTTCGTCGCGGGCGCGCTTGACCAGCGCATAAGCATTGTAAAGCGGCCTCAGAATAGGATCGAGCAGGGGACCCGTGATGTCGTCGGGCTTCCCGTCGATCGCGGCTTGAGCTTGCGCGTAATTGAGTTTGGCGGCTGAGCGCATCAACACACGGTGGAAACTGTGCGAACGCTTGCGGCCGTCCTTGCCGATCACTATCCGCACCGCGAGCGCGCCGCGCGGCTCGCCCGGCACGAGCGAACACAGATCGTTGGAAATGCGCTCAGGCAGCATCGGCACCACACGGTCGGGGAAATAGACCGAATTGCCGCGCGTCAAGGCGTCATGGTCGAGCGCCGATTGGGGCCGGACGTAAAACGCAACATCGGCGATGGCGACATGGACGATGAAGCCGCCTTTGTTGTTCGGATCGGAATCGGCCTCTGCATGCACCGCGTCGTCGTGATCCTTGGCGTCGGGCGGATCGATGGTGACGAGCGGCACCTCGCGCCAGTCCTCGCGGCCCTTTAGAGTGGCAGGTTTTGCTTCGTCCGCCTCGTGCAGCGCGGCTTTTGAGAACGCTTGCGGAATGTCGTGAGCGTGGATCGCGATCAGACTGACCGCTTTTTCGGTCGCAAGCGAGCCCAACCGCTCCTTGACCTTGCCGGAGGCAAGACCAAAGCCGCGCGAACGGATGAGATCGACGCTGACGAGATCGCCATCTTCGGCATCAAGCGTGTCGGCCTTGGCGATGTTGAGGTCGCGCCCTGCC
>DATGJS010000364.1:0-5662 GCA_035295025.1 Bradyrhizobium sp. | reverse complement strand
ATTTCCATCGGCGTTTTCTTGATCACTATGGTGCCGGCGCGGCATTGGCTGGCCACTCACCATTTCAAGCTGTCGCTCTGGCACTTGGCGATTGGCGGCGCGGCGATCGGCTATCTCACCGGCATTGTGGTTTCGACCGGGCCCTTGAGCGTGCCGCTGTTTTTATTTTACGGTCTCACCAAGGGCGCGTTTCTCGCCACCGAGGCGGCGAGCTCGCTCGGCATGTATGTGAGCAAATCCGTGACCTTTCAGCGCTTTGGCGCGCTGACGCCGGAAATAGCCCTGCAAGGCCTGATTGCCGGTTCATCCCTGATGTTCGGCGCCTTTATTGCCAAACGCTTTGTGCTTCGACTTGAATCGGAGGTTTTTCGGCGGGTCATGGATGCGGTCATGCTTGCCGCGGGCGCATCCATGCTATGGAACGCCGTGCAGTCCCAATAAGTACGACCGAAAACCCCCCATGGCCAAATCCGCCCTTTCCTTTGTCTGCCAAAACTGCGGCGCGGCGTATAATCGCTGGCAGGGCAAATGCGAATCCTGCGGCGAGTGGAATACCCTCGCCGAGGAGGATGTTACCGGTGCAACCACCATGCCGGTCTCGATCCGCTCCAAGCGCAAGGGCCGGCAGTTTGCGCTGGAAAGCCTCACCGGGAAAAGCCAGGACGCGCCCCGTCTTCCTTCCGGCATGACGGAGCTTGACCGTGTCACCGGCGGCGGGTTTGTGCGCGGCTCGGTGCTTCTGGTCGGTGGCGATCCCGGCATCGGCAAATCGACGCTGTTGACGCAAACCACCAGCCTGTTGGCTCGCGCCGGCCACCGCGCCGTTTATATCTCGGGCGAGGAAGCCATCGCGCAGGTCAGATTGCGCGCCGAGCGTTTGGGACTTTCGGACGCGCCGGTGCAATTGGCCGCCGAGACGTCCGTGGAAGATATCGTCTCAACCCTTTCCGAAGGCACAGTGCCGCGCCTGATCGTGATCGATTCGATCCAGACCATGTGGACCGACACGGTGGAATCCGCGCCCGGCACCGTGACCCAGGTGCGCGCCTCAGCCCAGGCGCTCATTCGCTTTGCCAAGAAATCAGGTGCTGCGATCATTCTGGTCGGTCATGTCACCAAGGACGGCCAGATCGCGGGGCCTCGTGTGGTCGAACACATGGTGGACGCGGTCTTGTCGTTCGAAGGCGAAGGCTCGCAGCAATTTCGTATCCTTCGGGCCGTGAAAAACCGTTTCGGACCGACCGATGAGATCGGCGTGTTCGAGATGACAGGGCTTGGCCTTCGTGAAGTCTCCAACCCTTCCGAACTGTTCCTGTCCGATCGCGATCTCGGCAGCCCCGGCACAGCGGTATTCGCCGGTATCGAAGGCACGCGCCCGGTGCTGGTGGAGTTGCAAGCTCTGGTCGCGCCGACTTCCCTTGGGACGCCGCGCCGCGCCGTGGTGGGCTGGGATCCCAGCCGCCTCTCGATGGTATTGGCGGTCTTGGAAGCCCATTGCGGGGTCAAATTGTCGGGCCATGACGTCTATCTGAACGTCGCCGGCGGGTTACGAATCCAGGAACCGGCCGCGGATCTTGCCGCCGCCGCCGCACTTGTTTCCTCGTTAGTCAATGCGACGTTACCGGCGGATGCGGTTTATTTCGGTGAAATTTCACTATCTGGCGCGGTGAGGCCGGTGGCGCAGACCTCGGCGCGGCTCAAGGAAGCCGCCAAACTTGGTTTTAGCCGGGCGGTTTTGCCCGAATCGGCCCGTGGAGAAGCCGCTGGCGATTCAGGCCTTTCGCTCAACACGGTGGGCGGATTGACCAGCCTGGTCGCGGAAATCGCGGCGCGGGGCTCTCCCAGAGGGAACAGGAACGCTGCGGATGCGGAAAAAAATGCCACACCTGCGAGATTCCGTCGTCAAGAGACCTAGCTGGGCGTGACGTCAAGCGGCCCCGCCGCTATACATCCCGCGCGTGAGGCTGGATGACGCCATTTCCGATCTTGCCGAGCGCCCGATCGGACCGTCACCTAAGACAGTCGAGAAGCCGATTCGCGATTTTGACCTTGATGCGGACCTGACCAACCGATGCCAATCACGATCCTTGATCTCGTCCTGCTCGGCGTGATGCTGGTTTCCGGCCTGTTGGCGATGGTCCGCGGCTTCATGCGCGAAATCCTCGCGATCGCCGCCTGGGGCGCGGCCGCGCTGGTCACGCTTTACAGCTACTCAAAACTGCTTCCGACCGCCAAGACCTATTTCAACAGCGATACGGTCGCCAGCGCGGTCGTGGTCGCCGGCGTCTTCATTGGCACCCTGATTATTGTGTCCGTCATTACGGTACGGATTTCCGACATGATCCTGGATTCCAGGATCGGGGCGCTGGATCGCACGCTCGGCTTTCTGTTCGGACTGGCCCGCGGCCTGTTGATCGTCGTCGTGGCCTATGAATTCTTCGTCTGGCTTGTTCCAGACCCGCAGCGCCCCACTTGGGTGTCGGGAGCCAAATCGCGCACCGTGCTGGATTCGACCGGGGAATGGCTCAAAGCGCTCTTGCCGGATGACCCCGAGAACACCATTTTGAAGAGATTCAAGAAGAATAAACCTGAAGATGACCAAACTGACGCCGACCAGGCCGCGCCGGGCGACGGCTACAGCAGGCCTGCCCGCGACAGCCTGAAAAAGCTGATCGAAAAGCCTGTGGCACGTTGATAACTTTATCAGGTCGAAAGAGAGGCGCGATGGACCGTAAAGTGAGCCCTTCCGACGACGCCCAAGCCCTCGAGCCCAGCCTCGGCCCGCTTGACCTCGAAGATTGCGGCCTGGACGGCGATACGTTGCGCGAGGAGTGCGGCGTGTTCGGCATTTTCGGCCATCCAGAAGCCGCGGCCATCACCGCGCTCGGATTACACGCGCTCCAGCATCGCGGCCACGAAGCCGCCGGCATTGTTTCCTTTGACGGCGCGCGGTTTCATTCCGAGCGGCGGCTGGGCTTGGTTGGCGATACCTTCTCCCGCCGCGAGGTCATCGAGCGTCTGCCCGGCAATGCCGCGATCGGCCATGTGCGCTATTCCACCACAGGCGAAACCATCCTGCGCAATGTGCAGCCGCTCTTTGCCGAACTCAACGCCGGCGGCTTCGCCGTAGGCCATAACGGCAATCTCACCAACGGCCTGACGCTTCGACGCGAACTCGTGCGCGGCGGCGCCATGATGCAATCCACCACCGACACCGAGGTCATCCTGCATCTGGTCGCCCAGTCCAAGCGCAACCACTTCATCGACCGCTTCATCGAGGCGTTGCGCGCGATCGAGGGCGCCTATTCGCTGGTATCGATGACCAACAAGAAACTCATCGGCGCGCGCGACCCTCTCGGCATTCGGCCGCTCGTGCTCGGCGAGTTCGACGGTTGCCCGATCCTGGCCTCGGAGACCTGCGCGCTCGATATCATCGGCGCCAAATATGTCCGCGATGTCGAACCCGGCGAGATCATCGTATTCGACGAGCGCGGCGCCCAGAGCCACAAGCCGTTTCCGCCCAAGCCGCCGCGTCCTTGCATCTTCGAATATATCTATTTCGCGCGGCCCGATTCCATCGTCGGCGGTCGGTCGGTATACGATGTCCGCAAAGCCTTCGGGGCTCAACTCGCGCGCGAGAGCCACGTTCCCGTCGATGTCGTGGTGCCGGTGCCGGATTCCGGCGTGCCCGCTGCCGTTGGCTACAGCCAGCATTCGGGCGTGCCGTTCGAGCTCGGCATCATCCGCAACCACTATGTCGGCCGCACCTTCATCCAGCCGACCCAGAGCGTGCGCGAACTTGGCGTGCGCATGAAGCACTCGGCGAATCGCGCGGCGATCGAGGGAAAACGCATCATTCTGATCGACGATTCGCTGGTGCGCGGCACCACGTCAAAGAAAATCGTGCGCATGATGCGCGACGCCGGCGCGCGCGAAGTTCACTTCCGCCTCGCCTCTCCACCCATCGTATATCCCGACTATTACGGCATCGATCTTCCGGACCGTGGCGGCTTGCTCGCGGCCACCCATAGTCTTGAGGAAATGCGCGAGCTGATCGGGGCGGATACGCTGGCCTTCCTGACGGTCGATGGCATGTACCGCGCCATGGGTTATCAGGGGCGTGATCCCGCCAACCCGAAATTCTCCGATCATTGCTTTACCGGAACCTACCCCACCAGCCTCACCGACCACGATCAGGTCGAGCCGCAGCCACGGCAATTATCGCTGCTGGCGGAAGCAAGCTGACACGAAGTATCATCCCGGGGCGCGTGAAACGCGAACCCGGGATCTCGATGTCACATAGTCCGTCTGACAGTATTTTCGTCATAGCCAGCTTGTCCCGGCCATCCACGTCTGTAAAACCCGCCGCAAACGTGGATTGAGATCATGACCCTTCCCCTCACTAACCGCATCGCTCTCGTCACCGGCGCCTCACGCGGCATCGGCTACGCCACCGCGCGCGCGCTCGCCAAACAGGGTGCCCACATCATTGCGGTCGCGCGAACGCAAGGCGGCCTGGAAGAACTCGACGACGAGATTCGGAAGGATGGCGGCAGCGCGACCCTGGTGCCGCTCAATTTGACTGATTTCGACGGCATCGCGCGGCTCGGCGCCGCGCTGCATGAGCGCCACGGCAAGCTCGATATTCTCCTCGGCAATGCCGGCGTCGCCGGCCCTTCCTCGCCGCTCGGCCATATCGAGATGAAACCATGGAACGACGTGCTGTCGATCAATGTCTCCGCCAATTTTCAACTGATCCGTTGCATGGAACCGCTGCTCAAGAAATCCGATGCCGGCCGGGCCGTCTTCCTCACATCGGCGGCCGCTTCCAACGCATCGGCTTATCTCGGCGCCTATGCGGCTTCCAAGGCGGCACTTGAGACGCTCGCACGGGTGTGGGCCAACGAAACCGCATCGACGGCGCTACGGGTCAATGTGTTCAATCCCGGTCCGATCCGTACCCGAATGCGTGCCACGATTTTCCCCGGCGAGGATCCCATGACGCTCGCCACGCCCGAGCAGGCCGCGGAGTTCATCGTACCGATGTGTCTGCCGTCCTGGAGCGAGACCGGCAAACTCTACGATTACCCGACGCGAACGCTGATGAGTTTTCGCGCGCCGGGATGAGCGTGCCGGCCACGATCCCGCGAGCCCGGCAGCCGGTTCATGAAGGACGCTTTCGTTTATGCGCGAAGGGATTGGCTTTCTCACGCAACGTGATGCGAACCGGCGTACCCGGCAGATCGAACGCCTCGCGCAGCGAGTTAGTGAGATAGCGCAGATAGGATTGCGGCACGGCGTCCGCGCGCGAACAGAATAAGACGAAGCTCGGCGGGCGAGCTTTGGCCTGGGTAATGTAGTTCAGCTTCAACCGGCGGCCGGAGACCGCCGGCGGCGGATTGGTACTCACCGCCTGCTCGAACCAGCGATTAAGGGCCGCGGTCGGTATCCGCCGATTCCATACGGCATAGGCCTCTTCGATCGCGCCCATCAGCCGATCGACGCCCTCACCCGTCAACCCGGACACCGCGACCAGCGGCGTACCCTTGACTTGTGGCAGGCAGTGATCAGCTTCGGCACGGAGCGCGGAAATCGCGCCAGGCCTTGCGTCCACGACGTCCCATTTGCTGACCGCGATCACCAAGGCGCGACCTTCGCGCTC
>DATGJS010000363.1:0-4730 GCA_035295025.1 Bradyrhizobium sp. | reverse complement strand
ATTCAAATCCGGCCAAGGACGGTGCAACCGGCCCGATGTCGCGGCCATCTTCGCGCCAAGCCACAAATTGAGTGTCAACATCATCACGGCGGCAATTTCAGCCCCGAGAGGCGAAATCAGCACCAGCATATCGAGCGTGGATTCGTTCGATGCAAAGCCTGCCGCGTCCAAAAGTTGGACCCAGCCTCGGCGGATCGTGTGCTGTATCGCTTGATCGTCCGAACCCATCGTCAGCAAGGTGGCGGCCGTGACCAATGTCGCAAAAATCACGATCCAAAGCAGAATTCGGCCGATGGGATACCATTCCATCGCTTCAGGCGCTTCGGCGGATGCGGCGGCTTGCGGCCGCGCGAGCAGGACGAGGTGGGAAAGCCAGCATGCGGGCAGGGCGTTCATCAAGCCGAAGGCCGCACTGTAAGCAAAGCCAAAGACCGAGCCGAGCGTGGCCATTGCGGCGAGGCCGCCGATCGCGGCGCCGAGCGGACCCCACCCGAGCCCGACCACCATCAGCGGCAATGGCGCCAGATTGACGAGCAATAACGAAATCAATGCGCCCGAGATGATCGAGGCAAACATCAAGGCCGATGCGAGACCGGCCATCAAGGCTATGAGGAGCGTCGTGATCATCAGCTGTCCCGCTCCTTTCGAGCGGTTAGAGGTCGTCTGTCGACCCCAACCATCGGCGACCGGACGACCCGGAAGCCTTATGAAGAAGGCGATCCGCGGCATTGACACCGCGGATCGCAATTGTCGTTAGCGAATAACGTAGGGAAGCAGACCCAGAAAACGCGAACGTTTGATGGCGCGCGCGAGTTCGCGCTGCTTCTTGGCGGAAACGGCGGTGATGCGGCTCGGCACGATCTTGCCGCGCTCGGAAACGTAACGCATCAACAGCTTGGAATCCTTGAAATCGATCTTCGGCGCGTTCGGACCCGTGAATGGGCAGGTCTTGCGGCGGCGGAAAAACGGACGGCGTGCTCCAGCTTCGGCCATGGTTCTTACTCCTCTTCCACAGCGTCGATATCGTCGCGGGAGCGGCGCGGACCGCGATCACCGCGGAAACCACCATCGCCGCGATAACCGCCATCGCGATCGCCCCGGAAGCCGCCGCCACGATCGTCACGCTCGCGGTCGCGATCGGCCTTGCGCATCATTGCCGAGGGGCCTTCTTCGTGCTCCTCGACGCGAACGGTGAGGTAGCGGATCACGTCTTCGCTGATCCGTTCCTGGCGCTCGATCTCGGCAATTGCGACCGAAGGTGCGTCGATGTTGAGCAACACGAAATGCGCCTTGCGGTTCTTGTTCATGCGATAGGTCAGCGAACGCACGCCCCAGTTCTCGGTCTTGGTGATCTTGCCGCCCGCCTGTACGACGATGCCGGTCATCTGGGTGGTCAGTTCTTCGACCTGCTGGGTACTCGCATCCTGACGCGCGAGAAAAACATGCTCATAGAGAGGCATGGCTGTCCTTTCCTGTGTGGCGTGGAGCGCCGGCGGCAAGCCCTTCGAACCCTTCGGAAAGGACTCGGGATAAGCTCAAGAAGGCGGAAGCACGGGACGACGGGCCGACTGGCCCTGCTGCACCGGCGCCGCCCATGGGCAAAGCCGTTACAGCCGTCCGTTCAGCTCCCGGCCGGGACCCACGGATAGGCGCGTTATAAGGATTTTGGGCGGGCTGGCAAGGGAAAGGCTTGGGAAGGGCCGGAGTCCGCCCGGATCAATCTGGCGCCTCTTCGGCTTGACATAGAAGGCTTCCACGGTGTCTTTCGTATCAGTTTGCGAGCGCGTTTAGCGAATGACGCTATGCTTGCTTCAGATGACCTCACAAGATATTGATAATAAAAGGTATATTTCTCTTTGGCTGAGCTTCGGCGCTCGCGGGAGAATCGACGTTCGGGGGCACGCATGACGGCAGCATTCACCTTTCCCGGCCAGGGCTCCCAGGCCGTGGGCATGGGCAAGGCGTTGGCGGAAGCCTTTCCGGTCGCGCGCGCCATCTTCGACGAAGTCGATGCGGCGCTGGGAGAGAAGCTGACGGCCATCATTTGGGACGGTCCGGCCGAGAAATTGCAGCTCACCGAAAATGCCCAACCGGCTTTGATGGCGGTCTCGCTGGCCACCATGCGGGTCTTGGAGGTTGAGGCAGGCTTTTCGATCGCCAAACATGCGGCCTTTGTGGCCGGCCATTCGCTCGGCGAATATTCGGCGCTGGCCGTGGCCGGCAGCCTTGCCGTCCGCGACACCGCGCGCCTGCTCCGTACCCGTGGCCTTGCGATGCAGAAGGCGGTCCCGGTGGGCGCCGGCGCGATGGCCGCCTTGCTTGGTCTGGATTATGAGGTCGCGGTCGCAGTCGCGGATGAAGCCGCCCAAGGTCAGGTTTGCCAGGCCGCCAACGACAATGGCGGCGGCCAGGTCGTTATTTCCGGCGACAAGGCCGCGGTCGAGCGGGCGGTCGAGATCGCCAAGACGAAAGGCGCCAAGCGCGCCATGATGCTGCCGGTTTCCGCGCCATTTCACTGCCGGCTGATGCAACCGGCCGCCGACGCCATGGCGGAAGCGCTGGCCGGCGTTGTCATCAAACAACCTGTTGTGCCGCTGGTGTCGAACGTTTTGGCCGTACCGATCACGGAGCCCGACGAGATCCGCCGCCGGCTGATCGAACAGGTCACAGGTACGGTGCGCTGGCGCGAGTCGGTCGCCTATATGGCCAATCGCGGTGTCACGCGCTTCTTCGAGATCGGAGCCGGCAAGGTGCTGAGCGGACTGGTCAAACGCATCGCCGAGGGTGCGGTCGGGGTTTCGGTCGGCGGGCCTGGCGATATTATTTCGGCGCAAGAGGCACTCGCAGCCGCCTCGTCATCCTGATTTAAAGGAAGCAAAGATGTTCGATCTCACCGGCAGGACGGCCCTTGTCACCGGCGCCAGCGGCGGCATCGGCGGGGCGATTGCGAAAGCCCTGCATGGCCAGGGCGCAACGGTTGCGGTTTCCGGCACAAGGCGCGAGGCGCTGGAGGCGCTTGCCGCTACGCTTGGGGATCGCGTCCATGTGCTGCCATGCAATCTTTCCGAGGCGGCTGAAGTCGAGGCGCTGGTCCCGTCCGCCGAAAAGGCCATGGGGCAGGTCGATATTCTCGTCGCCAATGCGGGGATTACGCGCGACAATCTTTTTGTGCAGTTGCGTGATGAAGATTGGGACGAGGTGATCAAGGTTAATCTCACGGCCACCTTTCGCCTCGCCCGCGCCGCGACAAAACTGATGATGCGCAAACGCTTTGGCCGCATCATCGCGATTACCTCGGTCGTCGGCGTTACCGGCAACCCCGGACAGGGCAATTACACGGCCTCGAAGGCGGGCTTGATCGGCATGATCAAGACGTTGGGAGCGGAATATGCCAAGCGCAACGTCACCGCCAATTGCATCGCGCCGGGATTCATTGCTACGCCCATGACCGATGTGCTTAACGAAAAACAGCACGAAACCATTCTTTCGAAAGTTCCGGCGGCCCGCTTGGGGACGCCCGATGATATTGCCGCGGCCGCAGTCTATCTCAGTTCGAACGAAGCGGCGTATGTGACCGGGCAGACCATTCACGTCAATGGCGGAATGGCGATGATCTAAAGCCGGCGCGAGGCCCTCCGGTGAGACGAAAAGTCGCTGCCGCCTCGCTCAGACAGGTGTTGGAAAACTTGTGGGGCATACCGAGGCGAACGTCTAATTCCCGCCCAAGGGGTGGTTGTTCGAGGCTTATAGTCAAGGCTTAGGAAGTGTGATAACCGAACCTCGACGATGGGCAAAGAACACCATTGCAGGATGTTGAATCCCTGTATATTGGCGATACGGAGCCTGCCGTCGTTCGCCGGTCCGTGTCGGCCGTCACGGGCTTCATCAAGACGATGCGCGATTGCGAGTAAACCACGACCACGATGGCTCATACGTCTTGGGGTCGGTCCAATAGAACAAGCACGAGGTTGAGCGATGAGTGAGATTGGCGAGCGGGTTAAGAAGATCGTGGTCGAGCACCTTGGTGTTGAACCCGAAAAAGTGGTCGATAACGCCAGTTTTATTGACGACCTCGGCGCCGACAGTCTCGATACGGTCGAGCTCGTGATGGCGTTCGAAGAAGAATTCGGTTGCGAAATTCCCGACGATGCCGCCGAGACGATTTTGACCGTCGGCGATGCGACCAAATTTTTGGAAAAGAACGCGAAGAGCTGACGCTCGGCGCGGTATCGAAATTGACTGAAGGACCGTGACCGCGCGGTCCTTTCGTCTGTTGTCGGGAGCCGCGAATCACGGGCTGGAGTGATCCATATGAGACGGGTTGTCGTCACGGGCCTTGGCATGGTCTCGCCGCTCGGCTGTGGCGTCGAGCCGACCTGGAAGCGTATTCTCAATGGCGAAAGCGGCGCCAAAAAGATCGATACGTTCGAGGTCTCCGATCTGACCAGCCAGATCGCTTGCGTGGTCCCCCGTGGCGACGGCAGCAACGGCACGTTCGATCCGAACCAATGGATGGAGCCGAAGGATCAGCGCAAGGTCGATGACTTCATCATCTTTGCGATGTGCGCGGCGCGCCAGGCGCTCGATGATGCCGACTGGCATCCTGAGAATGAAGCGGACCGCTGCGCCACCGGCACCATGATCGGCTCGGGTATCGGCGGTCTTTCGGGTATCGCCGAGACGTCAATTCTTCTGAGCGAACGTGGCCCCCGCAAAGTGTCGCCGTTTTT
>DATGJS010000362.1:0-20294 GCA_035295025.1 Bradyrhizobium sp. | reverse complement strand
CCTACGAGAATGTTCCAGGAGGCCGCCAGGACTTTCTTTTGCAGAGTGGGCCATTGCTCACCTATGCGCCAGCTCCAACGATGACTTCGTTTGGGAAGACGTCGATCGCCTTTTCCTTGCCGGTAAATTATTTTCAAAATTATTCGACGGTATCAAAAAATGCGTGGAGTGGATTCGTCATCCAGCCAACCTTTACCGTCGCCTTTTTACCGTCGCCGCCGATGAAGTAAGAAGCCATCAGGGGAATCTGGGGAGGCTAAGGCCTATTTGCCGACATTGTATCGGTCGGCGAGCAAAACGAGGATGATGAGTAGGAGAATCGCCGTCGTGCATTTCCAGAACAGGTTTGGATTGCGTTCGATCAGGGGTGCTGCCGGCGTGCTCGAATAGTTCGGATTGGGATGACGAAGATCGTGGGTGAATTCCGAGAGGCTTTCGTAGCGCTTTTCGGGATCGGGATGCACGGCCTTTCGCAGCGTCGCGTCAATCCAGTCTGGAATGTTGCGATGATCGCCAGTGGCGGGTTTGTACTTTAGCCTGGCGAAGTGCGATTTGGTGCGGGCCTTGGCGATCTGCGCCCCGTAAGGCAAATTTCCCGTCAGCATTTCGTAGGCGATGGCGCCGAGCGAAAACAAATCGGAGCGCGGTGAGGCGGCTTCGCCGCGGAAATATTCTGGCGCGGCATATTGGGCCGTTCCCAGAATGTCGTTCTGATCGGCGAAAGGGATGGTCTCCGCGACGCCTGCGATTTTGGTCGAACCGAAATCGATGATCTTCGCCGTTTGGGTTTTGTCGATCATGATGTTGTCGGGCCTTAAATCCTGATGCAGCATTTCCTTGCGATGGAAAGCGCGCAATCCCCTGGCGATCTGTTCGACGATGTCGCGCACGGTTTCCAGATCGGGTTTGGGGTTGTCGATCATCCATTGCCGAAGCGTTTTTCCATCGACGAATTCCATGGCCGTATAAAGGTAGTTGCGGCGTCGGGATGGCGGTCGCGGTTTCAAGACATGCGGGCTGTCGATGCGCCGCGCGACCCATTCCTCCATCATGAAACGCTTCAGATAGGCCGGATCATCGCGCAGCGCGGTCGAGGGAATCTTGAGTCCGACCAGCGCGTCGGTCTCGGTATCGACCGCGAGATAGATGTGGCTTCGGTGGCTGGCATGCAATTCCCGGACGATTTGATATCCGTCGAACGAGGCTCTCGCTTCGAGTAGTGGCGGGGGCGGCAATTCGGACGAGAAGGCTTCGTGGGCGCCGCTCTCGGGCAATTCGTCGATTCGCGCGATCTGGACCGTGAGATTGTCGGCGCTGCCGCGCTGAAATGCTTCCTCCATGATCATCTTCGCGGCGTGGTCGAGATCCTCAGCATGATCCTTGATCGTGGTCGCCATGAAGCGGCCGTTGACATGTTCGTAGATGCCGTCGGTGGCGAGCAGGAAGATGTCGTCCTTTTCGATCGAGAGCGCCCGATAGTCGATTTCGATTTGCGGATTGATCCCCAAGGCGCGGCCGAGATAGGTCTGTTCGGACGAAACGATGACGCGATGGTCGTCGGTCAATTGCTCCAGCGTTTGGCCGGAAAGGCGATAGACGCGGCAATCGCCGGCGTGAAAAATATGCGCCGTGACCGATTTGATGACGAGCGCGCTGAAGGTGCAGACGTAACCCTTGTCCTTGTCATAAGCGTATTGGCTGCGCCGGGTCTGGGAATGCAGCCAAGCGTTGGTGGCCGCCAGCACACGCTGGGCGGAAGTTTTCACCGACCAGGATTCCGAGGTGCAGTAATAATCGGTCAGGAAGCTTTTGACCGCCGACTCGCTTGCGATATGGCTGACTTCGCTCGAACTGATGCCGTCGGCGATCACGATCGCGATGCCTTTTAAGCCCAATAACGGCTCAGTCGGAATCAGCGCGCCGTGAAAGTCCTGATTGGCGGCTTTGCGGCCTTTGTCGGAACATTGTCCCAGCGATATCCGTAATTCGCCCGGCATGGATGGTGCCAACGGGAAAGGGGGGCCTTGCGAAGCGGCGCGAGGGCCTATCCTAATCGATGAGGGTCAGACGGCGACGCGGATCGGCGCCGTCTTGATGTCGCGCTTGGGCGCGGTTCGAACATGGGTGGCGTAAAGCGTCAAGCCGGTAAACGAAAGTCCGCCGACCAGATTGCCGAGCACGGTCGGAATTTCATTCCAGATGAAATAGTCCATGATCGAAAATTTGGCGTGAAGCATCAGTCCCGAGGGAAACAGGAACATGTTGACGACGGAATGCTCGAACACCATGTAGAAGAATACCAGGATCGGCATCCACATCGCGATCACCTTGCCGGGGACGGTCGTGGAAATCATCGCGCCGACAACCCCCGTCGAGACCATCCAATTGCAAAGCAT
Source organism: Bradyrhizobium sp. (assembly GCA_035295025.1). GTDB lineage: Bacteria > Pseudomonadota > Alphaproteobacteria > Rhizobiales > Xanthobacteraceae > Bradyrhizobium. The sequence goes on along the minus strand of DATGJS010000362.1, from coordinate 17,898 downwards.
GCCGCGCATGAACAAGGTCGCCATGCCGGCGGCGCCATGCGCCGCATAACCGAGCGTGCGTGCCTCGCCGACATTGCCAAGGGCGGTGCCGACCTTGTCGGGCTCTTGCGTAAAGCCAAAGGTGGTCACGAAGGCCATCATGAAGGCGACAGTGAGCGCGCCGGCAAAGTTGCCGACAAAGACGAGGCCCCAATTTCGCAAAACGCCGCTCAGCGTGACGCCCGGCCGCTTGTCGATCCACGCCAGCGGAGTCAGCACGAACACGCCGGTGAGGAGATCGAATCCCAAAAGATACAGCATCGAAAATCCGACCGGAAACAACAGCGCTCCGACCAGTGGCTGGCCCGTGTTCACATTGATCGTCACGGCAAACCAGGCGGCAAGCGCCAGGATGGCGCCGGCCATGAAGGCGCGGATGACGGTGTCCCTCGCGGACATGAAGATTTTGGACTCGCCCGCATCCACCATTTTGGTGACGAATTCCGAAGGCACGAGGTATGACATTGCTGGTCCTCTTTTCGCGGCAGGCGCTCGCTCGAAAACGCTTTGACAATCAAGCGATGCAATCGACATGCCATGGGACAGAAAACAGACACGCGGTCGAATTTCCGCAGCTTTCGAGCGGGAGCCCGCAAGGCCGCGGTGATTTTATGCGCGCTGCATAGATCTCAAGCGCGGCATGCTTATTTATTGTGCGACGCACAATCATTGAGCGAATGCAAATTTTCGGTGCGCGGCCAAATATTCTTCACCATCGGCTTATTCACATAACCATCTGTAATAATTATCATTTCAGATTTTTTTCGGCTTGGCACGAAGCTTGAATAATCGTGGTTGAGACCATCGATGCCATTCGTCGCAAGCGATTCCTTCGGGAGGCTCGCTCGGCGGAACGTCTTCCACGTGTGCCCGCGTCACTTGTTCGCCATGACCTGTTCGATCCGGCTTTAGAAGGAGAAATTTCAAATGAGCGCGAACGACCCGAGCTGGATTTCAGACTGGAACCCGGAAGATCAGGTCTTTTGGGATTCCAAAGGTAAAGTGATTGCTCGCCGCAACCTCATCTGGTCGATCGTCGCCGAGCATATTGGATTTTCCGTCTGGCTGATCTGGAGCATCGTCGCGACCAAATTGCCGGCGGCCGGTTTTTCCTACACCACCGATCAGTTGTTTCAGCTTGTCGCCATTCCGGGCCTGATCGGCTCGCTGATGCGTTTTCCCTACACCTTTGCGGTGACGATGTTCGGCGGCCGCAACTGGACCATCTTTTCGGCCTCGATCCTCTTCATCCCGACCTTCGGGCTCGCCTTTTTCGTCAGCCGACCCGACACGCCATTTTGGCTGATGCTGACGGTGGCTTCCACCGCGGGTCTTGGCGGCGGCAATTTCGCCTCCAGCATGACCAATATTTCCTTTTTCTATCCCGACCGCATGAAGGGTTGGGCGCTTGGCCTCAACGCCGCCGGCGGCAATATCGGGGTGAGTAGCGTGCAATTGCTGACGCCGATCCTGATGGGGATTGGCTTCATCAATCTCTATCAGGCCACGCCCGTATCCAGCGTCTATCTTCAGAACGCGGGTTTGATGTGGATCGTGCCGCTGATCGTCGCGGTGTTCGGCGCCGTTTATTTCATGAACAACCTCACCTCGGCGAAATCGTCATTCAAGGACCAGCTTGCCATCATCGGGCAAAAGCATACCTGGATCATGTCCTCCATCTATATAGGCACCTTCGGTTCCTTCATCGGCTATTCGGCGGCCTTTCCGCTTTTGATCAAGACTCAGTTTCCCGCGGTCACGATATCGATTGCCTTTCTTGGCCCGCTGGTCGGCTCCGTGTCGCGTCCGTTCGGCGGGTTGCTCGCCGACAAGATCGGCGGGGCGATCGTGACGTTCTGGAATTTCATCGCCATGGGGGTTGCGACCGCCGGCGTTCTTTATTTCGTGAGCGTCAAGGATTTCACGGGATTTCTCGCGATGTTCTTGCTTCTGTTCGTCACCACCGGAATCGGCAACGGATCGACCTATCGGATGATCCCCTCGATCTTCCGCGAAGAGAATCTTAGGAAAGCGCGCGGCAAAGGCGAGGCGGCGCGCCATCTTGCGCTCAAGACCGCCGGCATCGAAAGCGGCGCGGCGCTTGGGTTCATTGGCGCGATCGGCGCCTGCGGCGGTTATCTGATCCCGAGCGGTTTCGGCAAGTCGATCGCCATTACCGGCGGCCCGCAAATGGCGTTGCAAATCTATCTGGTTTTCTACGTTGCCTGCCTGACGCTGACCTGGTGGCACTATCTTCGCCACAGTCAGGTGGAATCGGGCGCGACAAGCCTCGCCGAGGCTCGTGTTTGAACCAAGTGTTTTATCCCTGAAGCACCTACAAGGAGGTGCGTCATGAGTGAGCCGCTGGTGATCGTCGGCAACGGAATGGCCGCGGCGCGTCTGGTGGACGAACTCGCTAAAAATGCGCTTGGCCGCTACGCCATCGCCGTCATCGGCGATGAACCGCGCTTGGCCTATAATCGCGTGTTGCTGTCTTCCGTACTCGCGGGCGAGACGGCGTCGCACGAAATCGAACTCAGACCGGCCCCATGGTGGCGCGACCGCGGCGTGACGCTGAAATATGGGCGTGCGGTCAACGAGATCGATGTCGGCCGCCGCGAGCTCAAGATCGCCCATGACGAGAGCGTCGCCTTCTCGAGACTGGTGCTGGCGACCGGATCGACAGCGCTGCGGCTCGATGTGCCGGGCGCTGGGCTTGCGGGCGTGAACACGTTTCGCGACAGCCGGGATGTCGATCTTCTGTTGACGCTTGCTGCCGCCAAAAAGCGCGTGGTGGTGATCGGCGGCGGATTGCTCGGATTGGAAGCCGCCTATGGACTTGCCAAGGCGGGATCTCCCGTAACGCTGGTCCATTTGATGGATCGCCTGATGGAACGCCAGCTCGATGCGCCAGCGGGAGCCGTTCTTAAATCGCTGGTCGAGCGGAAAGGCATCGATGTTCTGCTCAACGCCAACACCCGCCGCATTCTCGGCGAGCATCGCGTCGAGGGCGTCGAACTCGACGACGGACGGCGGGTCGAGGCGGATGCCGTGATTGTGGCGGCCGGTATCCGGCCGAACATCGCGCTCGCCATGGACGCCGGCATTGCCGTCAATCGCGGCATTGTCGTCGACGACGTCATGCAGACCGCTGCCAAGGATATTTTCGCGCTCGGCGAATGCGCCGAACATCGCGGCATCTGTTATGGCCTGGTCGAGCCGGCCTATGAGCAGGCGCTGGTATTGGCGCGGCATCTTTCGGGCCGGAAGGTTGCGTATCAAGGCAGCGTGGTTGCGACCAACCTCAAAGTGTCGGGCGTCGGCGTCTTTTCGGCTGGCGATTTTCTCGGCGGCGATGACAGCGAGGCCATGGTGCTCAATGACATCAAGCGCGGCATCTACAAGAAACTCGTGATGGAAGACGGCCGGTTGACCGGCGCGGTGCTGATCGGCGATACGCGCGAGGCGTGCTGGTATCTCGAATTGATCCGCAGCCGAGAAAAGATCGCGGGCGTCCGGAAAGACATGATGTTCGGCCGGCCGGCTGCCATGGCGGAAGCCGCATGAGCGGCTTTTTCCAATGACATCGGCCGGTCCCGGCTCGGGAGCAACCCGCACGGCCTGTCCTTATTGTGGCGTCGGCTGCGGGGTGCTGGCGACCCCGGACGGACGCGGCGGCGCCGCAATCTCCGGCGATCCGGCTCATCCGGCGAATTTCGGCAGGCTTTGCTCGAAGGGTTCGGCGCTTGGTGAGACGCTTGGTCTCGACAACCGTCTGCTTCATCCGATGATCCGTCGCAGCAACGGTGCCATGGAGCAAATTGCCTGGCCCGATGCGCTCGACCATGTCGCGCATCGCCTGGCCCATATCGTCGCGTGCGATGGTCCGGGCGCGGTCGCGTTCTATCTTTCCGGTCAGTTGTTGACCGAGGATTATTACGTCGCCAACAAGCTGATGAAAGGATTCATCGGCAGCGCCCATGTCGATACCAATTCGCGGCTCTGCATGGCGTCCTCGGTGGCGGGCCATCGGCGCGCCTTTGGCGCCGACACGGTGCCCGGCATTTACGAAGATCTCGATGAGGCTGATCTGTTGGTGCTGGTCGGCTCGAATGCCGCTTGGTGCCATCCGGTGCTGTTTCAGCGCATGATCGCCAATCAAGAACAACGCGGCGCGCAGATTGTCGTGATCGATCCGCGCCGGACCGATACTTCCGAAGACGCCGATCTTTTTCTCGGGCTGAAGGGTGGCACCGATACCGCGTTGTTCTGCGGATTATTGGTGCATCTTGCCGACCACGCAGCGCTCGATCGCGACTATATCGCGCGCCACACCAGCGGATTCAACGATGCGTTGGCGCGCGCGCGAAGCATCGCCGGCAGCGCGGCGGCGACCGCTTTGGCGACGGGTCTGTCCGAACACGATGTCACTACGTTTTTCCAGATGTTTGCCGCGACACCGCGCGTCGTCACGCTCTATTCGCAAGGCGTCAATCAATCGGCGCAGGGCACCGACAAGGTCAACGCCATCCTCAATTGTCATCTCGCGACCGGGCGGATCGGTAAAATAGGTGCCGCGCCGTTTTCGCTGACCGGACAACCCAACGCCATGGGCGGCCGCGAGGTCGGTGGCCTTGCCAATCAACTGGCCGCCCATATGAATTTCACGCCCGCCGACATCGACCGCGTGCGGCGGTTTTGGAACGCGCCTGAAATGGCGAGGCAGGAGGGGCTCAAGGCGGTCCAGATGTTCGAGGCGATCGGGCGCGGCGAGATCAAGGCGTTGTGGGTGATGGGCACCAACCCCGCGGTGTCGTTGCCCAACGCCGATGCGGCGCGCAATGCTTTAAAAAAGCTCGAACTGTTCGTGATCTCCGAAAATGTTCGTTGCAACGACACCGTCAATGCCGGCGCGCATGTGCTGTTGCCAGCGCTGGCCTGGGGCGAGAAATCCGGCACCGTCACCAATTCGGAGCGGCGCATTTCGCGTCAGCGCGCGTTCTTAAGGCCGCCCGGGGAGGCAAAGCCCGATTGGTGGATCGTCGGCGAAGTCGCCAAGCGGTTCGGCTTTGGCGCCGCGTTCGATTTTCCCTCGGCGGCGGCGATCTTTCGCGAACATGCGGCCTTGTCGGCGTTCGAAAATGACGGCAGCCGCGATTTCGATATCGGCGGCTTGAGTGGCTTGAGCGACGAGGCGTTCGACGCGATGGCGCCGGTGCTGTGGCCGCTTCGCTCAGACGAAACGACTTCGCCGCGATTTTTCGCCGACGGCGGTTTCTTTTCGAGTGACCAGAGAGCGCGTTTTGTCGCGTCCGAACAGCCGATGCTGCGGACCGCGACGAGCATGGAACGGCCGTTGCGGCTCAATACCGGCCGTATCCGCGACCAATGGCACACCATGACGCGCAGCGGCATGAGCCCGCGGTTGGGTGCGCATGTGCTGGAGCCGTTCGTCGAGGTCCATCCCGACGATGCCGCGCGGTATGGCCTGACGGAGGGCGGTTTTGCACGTGTCGCCACCGAATATGGCGAGTGCACGCTCAAGGTCACGATCAGTTCGCGACAGCAGCGCGGCATGCTGTTTGCGCCGATCCATTGGAGTGAAACCACATCATCCACGGCGCGGGTCGGTGCGCTGGTGGCGCCGCTGACCGATCCGTTCTCCGGTCAACCGGAGGCGAAGGCGACGCCGGCCTCGATTGTGCCGTATGATTATGGGTTTCGCGGCTTCGTCTTGTCCCGCACGCCGTTGAAATTACCCGATCATGCCTGGTGGGCACGCGTCGCGGTCAGTGACGGCTTCGGTTATCGGATCGCCGACAATGCGGATTTGAAGGAATGGCTCTCGTGGTTGCGGGCGATCGCGGGCGACGATATTGCTGAATATAGCGATTTTGGCGGCGGTGTTTACCGCGCGGCGTCCTTTAAGGGTGACGCGATCGAGACCTGCCTATTCGTCGGTCCCGCTCACGATGCCGGCGATTGGGACGTCGTGAAGGAACTTTTTGCTGCCAATGCTCTCAGCGACGAGCAACGGCAGATGGTGCTGTCCGGCAAAGCCGCATCGGGTCAGGTGAGCGCGGGAAACGTGGTTTGCGCCTGTTTTGGTGTCGGCCGGACCACGATTTGCGATGCCATTGCTTCCGGCGCGCACTCGGCCGCCGAGCTGGGCGCACGGCTGAAAGCCGGCACCAATTGCGGCTCGTGCCTTCCCGAGCTCAAGCGTCTGATCGCGCAGATCGCGACAGCCGATCAAGAGCGCGCGAAGCTTGCGGCGGTGAACTAGCTCGAAGCCGGAATCGTCATCGCGAGGAGCGGAAGCGACGAAGCGATCCAGACCTTTCCGCTAAAGACTGGATTGCTTCGCGGAGCCTATCATCGGGCCGCGCTTCGCGCGGACCCGTTGGCTCGCAATGACGAAGACAAATGCCGCTGCCTCTTGTAACAAACCCCTTGTTTGGTTTTAAGAAGCCGATCGAGAGGAAGCGATGAAGCACCAAAAATTCGGCCCAACCGGCCATAACGTCTCCATCATCGGGCAGGGCACCTGGTACATCGACCATGGCGATCGCATGGCGGCGGTCGCAGCACTGCGTCGCGGGCTCGACCTCGGCATGACCCATATCGACACAGCCGAAATGTATGGCGATGCGGAACTTGTGATTGCCGAGGCCGTCGCTGCGCGTCGCGACGAAGTGTACCTGGTCTCAAAAGTCCTGCCGAGCAACGCCTCGCGGCGCGGCACGATCGCCGCCTGCGAGCGCTCGCTGGCGAGGCTCAAAACCGATCGGCTCGATTGTTACCTCCTGCATTGGCGCGGCCACACGCCGCTCGCCGAGACGGTCGAGGCTCTCGAACATCTCGCCGGCGCCGGCAAGATCCGCTCCTGGGGCGTTTCCAATTTCGACGCCGACGATCTCGATGAGCTTGTGCAGGTCGCGGGGCCGGGCAAGATCGCATGCAACCAGGTGCTCTATCATTTGCAGGAACGCGCGATCGAACATGCGGTGATTCCGTGGTGCGTGAAACACGATGTCGCCGTGGTCGCCTATTCGCCGTTCGGTCACGACGATTTTCCGAATCCGCGCAGCAAGGGCGGCGAGGTCTTGCAGGCGATCGCCACACGCTATGGTGCTTCCGTGCGGCAGGTCGCGCTTGGTTTTCTGACGCGCCAATCGCATGTGTTTGCGATCCCGAAAGCATCGAGCGCGGCGCATGCGGCCGAAAATGCCGCGGCCGGCGATTTGGCGCTCAGTGCCGAGGATATTGCCGCGCTTGACAAAGCATTTCCGCGCGGACCGAAACCGCGAAGCTTGCCAATGCTTTAGTTGCACCTGCGGGAATCATGGCCAAGCCGCGCATATCGGCTTCCTGTTTTCCGATCTTGTCGCGTCGGCGTAATGAGGCTTGTTTAAGCGATCAGATTCGCATTTCCACTTGAGTTTCGCCGTGACCCAACCCGCCGCCGTGAGGCGTGACGCTGCGCCATTGTCTGAAAGAAAGTCGGTTCCGGCCGCGCCTTCGCGCGCCGACCGGCCGTTTCGCGGCATCGTGCTCATTCTGGCTTCGACGGTGTTCTTAGGCACTTCCGATGTCATCGCGAAATATCTCTCGGCGACACTGCCCTCGATCGAGATCGCCTGGATCCGCTTTCTGGTGTTCGCGCTGATCATGGCGCCGGCGATGGTGCCGGGATCGCCTGTTTATGCGCTGCGCACCGCGCAAGTGGGCCGGCAATTATGGCGTGGCGCGGCGCTGTTATGCTCGTCATTGTTTTTCATTTCCGGTTTGCGGTTTTTACCCATCGCGGAGGCGTCCGCGACCGGCTTCGTTTCGCCGCTGTTCGTCACGGCATTGTCGATCCTGTTTCTCGGCGAGCGCGTTGGCCTGCGCCGCTGGCTGGCGACGGTCGTCGGATTGATCGGCGTTTTGATCATTTTGCGGCCCGGCACCAGTGCGTTCCATCCGGCCGCGTTCTTTCCGTTGGTGTCGGCATTGGGGTGGGCCAGCACACTGATCATGACGCGGATGATGAGCGGGAAGGAACACGCTTCCACCATCATGACCTATTCGTCGATCACGGGCGTTTGCATTCTCACCGCGCTGGTGCCGTTCGTGTGGGTCGTGCCGAGCTGGCACGATATTCTGTTTGGCATTCTGATCGGCGTGGCGTCCACGGCGGGGCAATGGATCGTCGTGCTCGCGTTTCGTTATGCGGATGCGTCGGTGCTGGCGCCATTTTCATACAGCCAGCTTTTGTGGGTCAGTATTCTGGGTTTTCTTATTTTCGGCGAGGTGCCCGACGTGTGGACCGTCACCGGCGCGATCTTCATCGTTGCGAGCGGGCTTTACACCGCCCACCGCGAGCGGGTGCGGCGGTCGGAGCTTCTGATGCAAGACGATGAGTTTTCGCCGAACGCGTGATGAAAGGCGTGGCCCTCGGGCCGTCATTGCGAGCGCAGGCGAAGCAATCCAGAGATTTTTTGGCGATCCAGCCTGGATTGCTTCGTCGCTTGCGCTCCTCGCAATGACGAGCTTGGTCGATCCGTCTTTTGCTCACATCGGCAGCGCGATTGAATATTTCACTTGGCTGAGCGCAAAGCTCGACTCGATCGAGGCAATGCCGTCGAGCCGCGTCAGCTTGTTCTTCAGGAATGCTTCATAGGACGAGAGGTCGGCGGCGACGACGCGCAACAGATAATCGCGGTTACCGGTCATCAGATAGCATTCGAGCACCTCGTCCCATTTCGAGATCGCGCGGGCAAAGCGATTGAGGTCCTCTTCCTTTTGCCGCGCCAGTTTGATCGAGATGAAGACGCTGACATGCAAGCCCACCGATTTCTGATCGACGGTTGCGATGTAACGGCTGATCACGCCGCGCTCCTCGAGCAGTTTCACCCGGCGATGGCAGGGCGAGACCGAAAGCCCGACCTTGTCGGCGAGCTCTTGCATGGTGGTGCGGCCATCGGCTTGAAGCAGGCTGAGAATTCTGCGGTCGATGGCGTCGAGGGGTTTGGCATTTACGGCCGGCATTGGGATAAACTCCGATTTTGGTAGGTAGAAGTGAGAAAATATCCCATTATATCGCTGTATGTCGCCACAATTTGAGATTTTTGGTGAAAACAGGCGCGCTACCATCGCGCCAAAACCAGGAACCCCGTGATGACGACCGACCCCGCACGCCTCGACATGTTGTCCGCGCTGGCGCGTAAAGTATTGTGGCTGTCCTCTTGGACCATCCACCATGCCAACCACATCAGGCCCAATACCGATGGCTTGAAGGTCGGCGGCCATCAGGCGTCGTCCGCCTCCCTCGTCACCATCATGTCGGCGCTGTATTTCGCGGGTTTGCGACCGCAGGATCGCGTGGCGGTGAAGCCGCATGCGAGCCCGGTGTTTCACGCGATCCAATATTTGTTCGGACATCAGACACGCGAGAAGCTGGAGAATTTTCGTGGTTTCAAGGGTGCGCAATCTTATCCCTCGCGCACCAAGGACGTCGATGACGTCGATTTTTCCACCGGCTCGGTCGGGCTTGGCGTGGCGCAAACGCTATTTGCCTCGCTGGTACAGGATTACGTCAAAGCACATGGCTGGGCCAAGGATCGCCCGGAGGGACGGATGATCGCACTCGTCGGCGATGCCGAGATGGACGAAGGCAACATTTTCGAAGCACTGTTGGAGGGATGGAAACACGGGTTGCGCAACACCTGGTGGGTGGTCGATTACAACCGCCAGAGTTTAGATGCGGTGGTGCGCGAGGGGTTGTGGGAAAAATTCGAATCCATGTTCCGCAATTTCGGTTGGGACGTGGTGATCGTGAAATATGGCAGGCTGATGCGCGAGGCCTTTACCGAGCCGGGTGGGGAAGCGCTCAAAGCCTGGATTGATGCCTGTCCGAACCAGCTTTACGCGGCTCTGTGTTTTCAGGGCGGGGCGGCGTTTCGCAAGCATTTGTGCGACGAGATCGGCGACCAGGGGAAAGTCACGCAATTGATCGAGCGGCGCAGCGATGAAGAATTGCTGGCGCTGATGTCCAACCTCGGCGGTCACGACATGGCCAGCATGATTGAGGCATTTGAAGCCGTCGATCACGACCGTCCGGTCTGTTTCATCGCCTACACCATCAAAGGCGTCGGCCTGCCGTTTCAGGGCCACAAGGACAATCATGCGGGGTTGATGACGGTCGCGCAGATGGAGAAGTGGCGCGCCGAGCAGAATATCCGCCCCGGTCACGAATGGGACAAGTTCGAAGGGTTATCGCAATCGCCGGCCGCGCTTGAGGCGTTTTTGGCTTCCGCGCCCTTTAATCGCGAAGGCCGGCGGCGATTGAGCGCGCCTGTCATCGACGTTCCGGAGCGGCTCACTTTCACGCCGTCGCCCGTCATGTCGACCCAACAAGGGTTTGGGCTTTTGCTCAACGAATTAGCGCGCGGCGATACCGAACTCGCCGCGCGTCTCGTCACGGCCTCACCAGACGTGACGGTCTCCACGAATCTTGGCGCCTGGGTCAATCGCCGTGGTCTGTTCGCGCGCGCGGAAAAGGCCGATCTGTTTCGCAGCGAAAAAATCCCCTCGACCTTCAACTGGGATGCTTCGCCGAAGGGCCAGCACATCGAACTCGGCATCGCCGAGATGAATCTGTTCATCCTGATGTCGGCGCTGGGCCTATCGCATGCGATCAATGGCGAGCGGCTGTTGCCGGTGGCGACGCTTTACGATCCCTTCATCGAGCGCGGCCTCGATGCGCTGAACTATGCCTGTTATCAAGATGCGCGCTTCATGGTGGCGGCAACGCCCTCCGGCGTGACGCTTGCGCCGGAGGGCGGCGCGCATCAATCGATCGCAACGCCTTTGATCGGCATGGCGCAGGATGGCTTGGCCTCTTTTGAGCCGGCCTTTGTCGATGAACTCGCTGTTATTATGAATTGGGGTTTTCGCCACATGCAGCGCGAAGGCGCCGACGGCGGCTCGGTCTATTTGCGGCTCACCACGCGTATGCTCGACCAGCCGCAACGGATCATGTCGAGCGAGCTTGAGGCCGGCATTACCGAAGGTGCCTATTGGCTGCGAAAACCCGGACCGAATGCGGAGGTCGTCGTCGCCTATACCGGCGCGCTCGCGCCTGAGGCGATCGAAGCGGTTGGGCTTTTGGGCGAAAGCCGCCGCGATATCGGCCTTTTGGCGATCACCTCGGCCGACCGGCTGCATGCGGGATGGAGCGCGGCGCGAGGCTTGCGGCGCGAGCGCCGCGGCCTGTCGCATCTTTCTTCTATCGAAAAACTGCTCACCCCCTTGCCGCGCGATTGCGGCCTCGTCACCGTGATCGACGGCCATCCGGCGACCTTGGCCTGGCTTGGCGGTGTGCGCGGGCATCGCATCGAGGCGCTCGGTGTCGAGCATTTCGGCCAGACCGGCACGATCGGCGATCTCTATCGCCACCACGGCTTAGATGCCAACGCCATCATCGATGCGGCCGAAAGCCTGACCGCCGGCGCGCCCGTGCGGCACCGGAAATTGGCGGTGTGACGAATTTTTTGGCGAAGTACGCCGCAAGTTTTCGGTAAATCGGGTGGCTGACTTTCAAGCCGCGTGCTTTCGGATGGTTTCTATCCGAAGGGTGCGGCGTTATGTTCGGTTATGCTTTTGCAAAAATGGTCCGCCTCGCAGGCGGCACGTTAAAGACTCTGGCCAATGGCATTCGGGACATGCTTCGGCGCGCAGGCGATCGACGTCGGTTAGCCGAGCTTTCTTCTCGTGAGCGGCAGGATCTGGGAATTCATCGAGTTTATCAGGAGTTGAATAAATGGCCATGGCAACATTAACGGAGATATCGGGTTCATTTTTACGTCCATTCGTGCAAGGATGGCTGCTGGATATTCCATCCTTCTTCACTCGTTCGTGACATCAAGAGGTTTACGATGGTCAACCGCATGCAATTCTACATCGACGGCGCCTGGGTCGATCCGGTCGTCAAGAAGTCCACCCCCGTGATCAATCCGGCCACGGAAGAAGCGATGTATGAGGTTGCGCTCGGCTCCAAGGCCGACGTGGACAAAGCGGTGGCCGCGGCACGCCGCGCGTTTGAAACCTATTCGCAGACGAGCCGTGAGGAGCGCGTCGCGCTTTTGTCGCGGATCGTCGAAGCCTATAAGGCGCGCATGAAGGAAATTGGCGCGGCGGTCTCCGACGAGATGGGCGCGCCGCTGCCGATGGCCGAACGGCTTCAGGCCGGCGCTGGCCTTGGTCACATCGTTTCCACTCTTGAAGTTTTGAAGAACTACCATTTCGAAGAGCCGGTCGGTACCGCGGTCGTGGTGCGCGAACCGGTCGGTGTGATCGGCATGATCACGCCGTGGAACTGGCCCTTGAACCAGATCGCCTGCAAGGTCGCGCCCGCGCTTGCCGCCGGTTGCACCATGATTTTGAAGCCTTCTGAATTCACGCCGTCTTCCGCGTTGATCTTCGCGGAAATTTTGCATGAAGCCGGCGTGCCGAAGGGCGTGTTCAACCTGATCAACGGGCTTGGCCCCGAAGTCGGCGCCGCGATGAGCGAGCACCCGGACATCGACATGATTTCGTTTACGGGTTCGACGCGCGCGGGCATCGATGTCGCCAAGCGCGCAGCCCCCACCGTCAAGCGCGTCAGCCAGGAACTCGGCGGCAAATCGCCGAATGTCATCCTTGAGGGCGCCGACCTCACCAAGGCGGTGACCGGCGGCGTGATGCATATGTTCAACAATTCCGGCCAATCCTGCAACGCGCCGTCCAGGATGATCGTGCCCTTGTCGAAGATGAAGGAAGTCGCCGCCATCGCCAAGGGCGTGGCCGAGAAGACCAAGGCCGGCGATCCGCGTGCCGAGGGCACCACCATCGGTCCCGTGGTGTCGCGTATTCAATGGGACAAGATCCAGGCTTTGATCCACAAGGGGATCGAGGAGGGCGCGACACTGGTGGCCGGCGGGCCGGGCCTGCCCGAGGGCGTCAACAAAGGTTTCTACGTCCGCCCGACGGTTTTCGCCGATGTCACCAACGAGATGACGATCGCGCGCGAGGAAATTTTCGGTCCCGTGCTTACCATCATCGGCGCCAAGGACGAGGAAGACGCCGTGCGGATCGCCAACGACACGCCCTATGGGCTCGCCGGTTATGTTTCCGGCGATACGGTGGAAAGTGCGCGGCGCGTTGGCCGCCGCATCCGCGCCGGCAACGTCAATTTGCAAGGCGTGCCGAACGATCGCACCGCACCGTTCGGCGGTTATAAGCAATCCGGCAATGGCCGCGAATGGGGCAAGTTCGGCCTTGAGGAATATCTCGAGGTCAAAGCGGTCGCCGGCTTCAACGCGGCGTAAGTACGTTCGTCACTGCGAGCGAAGCGAAGCAATCCGGAGTTAAGAAGTAGACTGGATTGCTTCGTCGCTCTAGCGCAAAATTGCTCCGCAATTTTGTCGCGGGCTCCTCGCAGTGACGCTATCCCCCCAACGCCCCCTGCGTATTCACATAAAGCGCGTAGATCGACTGGCTCGCGGCCATGAACAGGCGGTTGCGCTTCAAGCCGCCGAAGCAGACATTGGCGCAACGCTCGGGCAGCGCGATGCGGCCGATCGGTTTGCCGTCCGGTGCGAACACCATCACGCCGTCGAGCGCGGCATCGCCCATGCCCCAGCCGCACCACAGATTGCCGTCGATGTCGCAACGCATGCCGTCCGGCGTGCCGGGACCCGCATCGATCACGACGCGCTTATGGGTGATCTTGTCGCCGGAAGGCGAAACGTCATAGGCGAGAATTTTGCGGTTCGGGACGCCGCGCGATTCCACGACGTAGAGAATCTTTTCGTCCGGCGAGAAGCACAGGCCGTTCGGCCCGAGTACGCCTTCGGCGACGATGGTGGCTTTGCCGGTTTTGCCGTCGATCCGGTAGACATTGGCATCGATCTCGGACTCCGCGACATAACCTTCGTAATTACCGAGGAGCCCAAAGGTCGGATCGGTGAACCAGATCGAACCGTCGGATTTTACCACGACATCGTTGGGCGAATTCAATCTCTTGCCGTCGAAGGAATCGATCAGCACCGTGATCGAGCCGTCATATTCGGTGCGGATCACCCGCCGTCCGCCATGCTCGCAGGTGATCAGGCGTCCCTGACGGTCGCGGGTATTGCCATTGGCGAAGCCGGATGGTTTTCGGTAGACGCTGATGTTACCCGTTTCCTCTTCCCATTTGATGATGCGATGGTTGGGAATGTCGCTGCATAGTAGATAACGACCGTCGCCAAACCACACCGGCCCCTCGGCCCAGCGTAAGCCTGAGGCAATCTTCTCGACGGCCGACAGTTTGAGCCAGTATTTTTCGAAGCGCGGATCGAGCGCCTGAATGCAGGGATCGGGATATTGGGTAGCCGGCTGAAAGCCGGGGCGTGCGGACTTGTCGGACATTTCGATGTTCTCGTTGCTGTTTGATTTCCTCGCTTCGTTATTTGCTATCATCGGTGGGTTGCATCGGCAAGCGACGGTATTTTTCCGCGTCATTGCGAGTCACCGGGTCCGCGCGAAGCGCGGCCCGATGACAGGCTCCGCGAAGCAATCCAGTGTGAGGAGAGCTGGATTGCTTCGTCGCTATTGCTCCTCGCAATGACGGCGTGACCCACCTTGCCGCTTCTCTCGCGCCGCGTCATAATTGCCACAACGTTTGCAAGAATGAGGGGAAGAAATGCCACGCATATTGATGACCGGCGCGTCGGGGGGAATCGGCACGTCTTTGCGCAAATTGTTGCCGCCGATCTATCCGGATTTGCTTTTGAGCGATGTCAAAGCGCCTGGCGATCTCGGCAAGGAAGAAAAATTCAAGGCGGCCGAACTGTCCGATCTCGCCCAGGTCGAGGCGATTTGCGAAGGCGTTGACGGCATTCTGCATTTCGGCGGCTATTCGGTCGAAGGTCCGTGGGACAATATCCTGCAATCCAACATTATCGGGTGCTACAATCTGTTCGAGGCCGCGCGCAAAAAAGGCGTCAAGCGCATCGTGTTTGCCTCGTCGAACCACGCGGTCGGCTTTTATCCGCGCTATCACCGGATCGGCACCGATGTGACCGCGCGGCCCGATAGCCGCTATGGCGTCAGCAAGGTATTTGGCGAAGCGCTCGGCGCGCTTTACGCCGACAAGCATGGCATCAAGGTCACCTGCATCCGGATCGGTAATTTTGGCGAGAAGCCGCTCGATCACCGCCGGCTCTCGATCTGGCTGAAGCCGGAAGATCTGGTGCAGCTTTGCCGCATCGGACTAGAGCATCCCGCCATTCATTTCGAGATTTTTTATGGCGCTTCCAACAATGAGCGTTCCTGGTGGGACAATCACCGCGCCTTCGATCTCGGCTATCGCCCCATTGGCCAGGCTGAGGATTTTCGCGAACATGCCTTTGCCGAGCAGAAGAAACTCACGCCGGATCAGGTCGGCGATTTCTACCAGGGCGGCGCGTTTTGCGGTATGGAGTTCGACGGTGATATGAGCCGGATCATCGATTTGAAATGATGCGCGTGGGGTTCGTCGGTCCTCATTGCCAGTCTATTCGACGTAGACTATCATTTCGTCTCTCACGGAATCAGCTAGTGGAGTAGATTTGACATTCGCTTCCCGTGACCGCGAATTCAATAAGCGAATGTCAAATCTAAAACTCCACTAGAAACCTATATTTGCCAGTGGTCCTTTGATTCTAACATTTGCATAAGTGGCCGCCGAGAAGGGATGCAAATGTTAGAATTGGACCACTAGACACCTTTTCGGAGAAGTAGGTCCCCGGAGTTCTGTCACCATGCGCTGGATATATGTCGCGATTGCCCTCGTTGTTGCGGTGGTTGCTCTTGTGGCCGGCCGAATGGATCTGTTCGGGACGGCAAGCCGGGCCGCACAGGACCAAAGTTCGATATCGGGAACCCGCGTCAATCGCAGCGTGGCGGCGCTCGGGCGGGTTGAGCCGAAAAGTGAAATCATCAATCTGGGTGCTGGAACGCCCGTCGATCGATTGGATAGCCTGCTGGTGGGACGGGGCGACTTGGTCAAACGCGGGCAACCCCTCGGATATCTCGCCGGCTATGCCGAACAGGTCGCCGAGCGCGAATATTTCAGTGCTCAACTGGAGGAGGCGCGCCGCCGTCTGGCGACTCAGATCGAACTCGATCAACTCCGGATCGATGCGGCCGAACTGAAATTGAAACAAGTCGAGGAGATCATGCCGTCGCGCATCGGCGCGCAGGAAGCGACTGTGGCGAGCCTGGAGGCGGCGTTGGGCAACGACAAGGAGATTTTATCCGCCCAGCTTGCGCTCTCCGAAAGAGGGGCCACGACGCAACGCTTGAAAGACAATCAGCAAACGCTGGTCGAACGGGATCAGGCCGACCTCAATGGCGCTCGCGCGCGGCTGAACGAACTCAAGCATCAGTTTGAACTCGATCGAGCCGACGCTACCATTCAGGTGGCTCAGGCGCGCGCCAGCCTGGAGCGCGCCAAAGCCGAAGTTCCCATCATGTCGCTTGAGCGCCAGATCGGCTTGACCGAGACGAGAGCCCGCAAACTCACTCTGCTTGCGCCGATCGACGGACGGGTGCTGAATGTGATGGTCCGGCCCGGCGAGCAAGTCGGCAATGGGGCGATCCTGACCATGGGCGACACGTCGGTGATGCGGGTCGTCGCCGAAGTTTACGAAACCGACATCGGACGCGTGCAAATCGGACAATCCGCGCAGGTGACGAGCAGGGCCCTATCGCAACCGATCGCCGGGAAAGTCGTGCGGATCGGCCATATGGTTTTCAAGAACGACGTCTTGAATGTGGACCCGGCCGCGCGCGCGGACGCGCGCGTCGTCGAGGTTTGGATCGAACTTGACGATGCCAAGGCCACCGAGCGCTTCACCAATCTCACGGTGGACGTCGTGATCAACGCAACCCAATCGGCCGAGGCCCAGCCTATCACGCGGCCTTAAGATGCTTGTCGCCTGGCGGATGCTCACCGACGAACGAGGGCGCAGCGCGCTTGCCATTGGCGGCATCTCAACGGCTCTCCTTCTCGTCTTCCTTCAGCTTGGGTTCTATCTGGCGGTCCCGCGAGGCGGGATGCTGATCTACGACGCCATGCGTTTCGATGTCGTGCTGGCTTCCCCCGACTATGCTTTTCAGGGCCTGTCGGGTTCATTGCCGCGGCGGCGGCTCTATCAGGCGCTGGCGCTGCCGGAGGTCGAACAGGCGATCCCGTTCTATCAACAGACGGGCGAGTGGATGACGGCATCGACGGGGATCGCGCGCGATGTGTTCGTGATGGCATTCGATCCTTCGTTGCGGATTTTCGAGGGCGATGACATCACCCATTGGCAGCAAGCGCTGCGCCGGCCCGATACGATCCTGGTCGATACGGCGACCCGAAAGGAATTCGGCGAGCTGACGCAAGGGCGCGTGGTCGAAATCGAACGCCGATCCCAGGAGATTGCCGGCACATATCGGTTGGGCACCGGTTTTGTCGGTCTGGGCGCGGCGGTCACGAGCGACCAGAATTTTTTGAGAATTTTCCCGGAGCGCAGTTTGGGCGAGGTCAGCCTGGGATTGTTGCGGCTTAAAAGCGGAGCCGACCCGCAAGCCGTTGCCCGGCAATTGCGCGCGATGCTGCCGGCGGACGTTCAGGTCATGACGAGGGCGGAATTGACGGCCTATGAGAAGCGTCACTGGACGCAAGAGACTTCGACCGGCCTGATCTTTGGTTTCGGCGCGGTGGTTGCCTTCGTCGTCGGTATGGCGATTGTCAATCAAATCCTCTCGACGCAAATTCTACGCCAATTGCCGCAATATGCGACGTTGAAGGCGATCGGATATACC
>DATGJS010000361.1:0-5486 GCA_035295025.1 Bradyrhizobium sp. | reverse complement strand
CCTTACCGGGCCGATCATGGTGGCGCCGGTCCAAACCGCACCCGAACCCGAGGAAGCGTCTTCGCTCGGCTCAAACCTGATCGCCAATGGGATTGTGCAACGCCCGCGGCCCGCCAAGCCCGATCCGCTGGCGCCGATCCGGCGCATGAGTCAAACCGAGAAGATCGCGTTCTTTTCATAAGACCAGTGGTCCGCGCGCCCTCACTTGACCGGAAAATGCATCATCGTGACGCCGCCAGAGGCATAATTGGGCACGTCGGCCACAACCGCTTGCCCCTCCTTCGAGCCGAATGCGCTCATCATCGCCGCTTCGCTCTCGAAATCGGCCTCGAAGACACAGAAAAACGGCGCCTTGCCGGGACCCATCGGCTTCGCATCGAACGAAAAACTGGCTGCCTTGACGCCAGGCATCTTGCTGGCAAGCGGTAAATGCGTCTCGACGTAATATTTCCTGAAATGGGCGGGGTCCTTGGGTTCGTTGTAGAGGACAAGCAGCCGGTGCATTGAACGTCTCCCGATCTCTTTCTGATTGTTTCTCGTTGCTTCTTTTGAAGGCGCGTTCGGCAACGGTAGCAGACCTATCAGGTTCCCGTGAGGCGGTCGCCGCGAGAATGCCGAACCTTTCAGCCGATCAGGCGCGCGTACAAATCCGCATCCACATTGCCGCCGGATAGAACGATCACGACATTCCTGCCGCGCGCATTGATGTGACCGGCGAGAAGCGCGGCAAGGCCGACCGCTCCGCCGGGCTCCACCACCAGCTTGAGTTCGCGGAAGGCAAAGCCGACGGCCGCCCCCACTTCCGCGTCCGACGCCGTGACGCCCTTGGTGAGCAACCGGCTGTTGATGGCAAACGTGATCTCGCCGGGGATCGAGGCCATCAACGCATCGCAAATGGTGCGGCCCTCGGCCTTATGGGCCTCGCGCTTGCCGGCGCGCAGCGAGCGGGCGTGGTCGTCGAAGGCTTCGGGCTCGGCCGACATCACCATGGCTTGCGGAAAGCGCGCCTTGATCGCGGTCGCAACGCCCGCGATCAGGCCGCCGCCGGAAACCGGCGCCACCACGATATCAGGGGCGATGCCGAGCGCCGCCATGT
This sequence comes from Bradyrhizobium sp., assembly GCA_035295025.1. Classification (GTDB taxonomy): domain Bacteria; phylum Pseudomonadota; class Alphaproteobacteria; order Rhizobiales; family Xanthobacteraceae; genus Bradyrhizobium. The sequence continues at coordinate 4,390 of DATGJS010000361.1, read as the reverse complement.
CTTCGGCGATTTCGCGCCCCACCGTCCCCTGCCCCGCGATCACCTTCGGATCGTCATAAGGCGGCACCAGCGTCGCGCCGCGTTTGCCGGCGATGTCGCGCGCAATCGCCTCGCGATCCTCGCGATCGCGGTCGTAAAGCACGATTTCCGCGCCAAAGGCTTTGGTGCGTTCGCGCTTGGAGAGTGGCGCATCCGCCGGCATCACGATGGTGGCGGGCATATTGAGGATTTTCGCCGCCGCCGCCACGCCCTGGGCATGGTTGCCGGACGAAAACGCCACCACCCCGCCGCCGCGCGCCTCTCTCGGAATCGACGACAGCTTATTGAACGCGCCGCGAAACTTGAACGAGCCGGTCCGCTGCAAAATCTCCGGTTTGAGGAACACCTTCGCGCCGACACGCTCGCAGAGCACCGGCGGCGACAACAAGGGCGTTCGGACCGCAAACGGCGCAATCACGCCGGCGGCGATGTCGATATCCGTGGAACTCACGGTCGGGTGAGACGGCGGCTTGTTCATGGATGGTCTTGTATCGCGTCGGACGAAAGGCCGGCAAGACCGCTCGAAGACCTCTGCTATGCAGCAGCGGCTTTGCTTTGGCTTCAGCGAACCCCAGGGAGCGGTCAAACCACCAAACCGCGAGGGGCTATGCCGCGGCGCGCGCCGCAACCGAGGTCACCGGGGCCGCGTGGCGCAACGGATCGGCCCAACTGATGATTTCAAAGCGGCCGTCCTCGTGCTCGACCAGCGCCGTGCAGCTTTCCACCCAGTCGCCGCAATTCATGTAACAGATGCCGTGCTCGTCGCGAATGACGGCGTAGTGAATATGGCCGCAGATCACGCCATCGGCGCCGTGCCGCCGCGCTTCGGCGGCCAGCGTCGTCTCGAAGGCGCCGATATAATTCACCGCATTCTTGACCTTCAGCTTGGCCCATTGCGACAACGACCAATAAGGCACGCCGAAGGCGCGGCGGAAGAAATTGACCAGCCGGTTCATCTGAATGGCGAAGTCATAGGCCTTGTCGCCGAGATGGGCGAGCCATCGCGCGTTCTGCACCACGAGATCGAAAATGTCGCCGTGAATGACGAGATACTTCCGGCCATCGGCGCCGACATGGACGGTATTCTCCATGACGTCGATGCCGCCGAAATGCGTGCCGTAATAATTGCGCAGGAACTCGTCGTGATTGCCCGGCACGTAGATCACTCTGGCGCCCTTGCGCGCCTTGCGCAGCATCTTCTGCACGAAATCATTATGCGATTGCGGCCAATACCAGTTCGATTGCAAGGCCCAACCATCGACGATATCGCCGACGAGATAAATCGTATCGGCGTCATGGCTTTTGAGAAAATCCAGCAACCGGTCGGCTTGCGAGCCTCGGGCTCCGAGATGAACATCGGAGATAAACAAAGTGCGAAAACGCCGCTCCGGCAGCTCTTCACTCATCGAGTCACTTCCCATGCGCGCGCGTAACAGATTCCCATGACAGCGGGATGAAGGCCCCAATCGCCCCTTCAGCGGCGAAACCGTTACGCGATTCGCGCGCTTTCCCTTCGAATCAGGCTCGTTGCTCGATAACTCGCGATAGCAGCGCGTTGCGACAATCTGGCGACATTCGCGGACAGCGCTGCGGGGTTCCGTTCTCGCATCGACGATGGTTAACGTCGTTAACTTTCCATTGACACAATCTTTGGTTTTGAAAAAGAATCCGCGCCCTTACGCTTTGTCTTTTGTTCTGCAATGACAAAATTATCTTTCGAGAGGCTTTTTCTCCACCAAATCAACCAACGCCTGGCTTGCGACCTTTCCTCCCCACCGCTTCGCGTGGGGGGAGGGATAAAGCAACTGCGATCAATCAAACCGATGAAAATGATGGATCGGACCATGACCGTGCCCGACACTCATGCGATCCGCCGCCGCAATCGCTTCGGTGATCCATGCCTTGGCACCGCGCACGGCGGCTTCCAGCGTCTCGCCCTTGGCCAAATTCGCGGCGATCGCCGACGACAGCGAGCATCCGGTGCCGTGGGTGTTCTTTGTCGCGACGCGCGGCGCGGCCAAGGCGATGACATCGTCGCCACGGAACAGATAATCGATACTCTGCGCGCCCTCTCCGTGGCCGCCCTTGATCAGCACGGCGCGCGCGCCCATCGCGATCAGCTTCTCGCCTTGGACAGCGATGGCGGCCTCATCGGTTGCGAGCCCCTCACCGAGCAATGCGGCGGCTTCCGGCAAATTCGGCGTGATCAACTCAACATGCGGAAACAGCTCGCGCCGCAGCCCTGCCACCGCATCGGCCGAAAGAAGGGAAGCGCCCGAAGTCGCGACCATCACCGGATCGAGCACGACGTGCGGCACCTTGTGGCGCGCCAGCGCGGAGGCGATCACCGCGACGGTCGAAAGCTGCGCGACCATGCCGATCTTGACGGCCTCAATGTCGAGGTCATCGAACACAGCTTCCATTTGCGCGGTCACGAAAGCGGCCGGCACGACATGAATACCGCTCACGGCGCGCGTGTTCTGCGCGGTGAGCGCGGTGATGACGGAGGCGCCATAGACGCCGAGCGCGGCAAAACTCTTCAGGTCGGCCTGGATACCGGCGCCGCCGGAAGAATCCGAACCCGCGATGGTGAGCGCAATCGGCTGAGGCATCGTCTTGCTTGGAACCAACGAATGAGGGATCTGTCAGCCCTCACGCTAACGCCGGCTGTCATTGCCAGCAAGGTCCACAACGCTATATTAAGCTCATCGGGCGAGCGGACCGGCCCTTTCGGAGGCGCTGTAGATGATTCCCTTTTTCGTTCAGATCAAATGCAAACTCGGCCAATCCTATACGGTCGCCAACGCGCTCGCCGAGTCCGAGATCGCCTCTGAAATCTACTCGACCGCGGGCCATTACGATCTCCTCGTCAAGTTCTATGTCGATAAGGACACCGATATCGGCCACTTCGTGAACGAGAAGGTGCAGATCATTCCGGGCATCCAGGACACCCACACCATCATCACCTTCAAGGCGTTCGGCGGGGTTTAGGACGACGCGCGCTCGGGTGGCCTCTCGCACCTCTACGGTAAAGCGCCAAGCCTCTTGAGCTCTACGCGGGCAGCCACAACGAAACCGTGCGGACAGTCGTTCGCCACCAGCCGGAACAACTGGGCCGCTTCAGCCTTCGACCCCTTCATCTGCGATAATTCTCCGGCAAAGAAGTTAGCATCGCAGACCCGGCCTTTTTTCTTGTTGGGGTCCGGATCATCGGCAGCGGCCAGCACGGCCGCGATCGTCATCTGTCCAAGGAAAAGGCCGACGATCGGCGCCGGCCATTTCGTCATGTCGAGTTGCGAGCTCGCTTGCTGCAAGCGGCTCGGGACATTGTTGCGTTGGCCCGCGATATCGACCCACAGCGCCGCATACACATCCTTCGGGTCGAGCGCGCTCGCTTGGTTGAAATCGGCGAGCGCCTCGGGAAGAGCACCGGCATATAGATTCGCGAGACCGCGCTCGCGGAAGGCAATGGCGCGTTTGGGATCGAGGTTGATCGCTTGGTTGTAGTCGGCGATGGCACGATCGTAATCGCCCTTGCTGCGGTATGCGAGGCCACGGCCGTTATAGGCAATGGCGTATTTCGGATCGAGGCTGATCGCCTGATTGAAGTCGGCGATGGCGCGGTCGTCGTCGCCCTTGGCGCGGTATGCGAGGCCACGGCCGTTATAGGCAATGGCGTATTTCGGATCGAGGCTGATCGCCTGATTGAAGTCGGCGATGGCGTGATCGTAGTCGCCCTTGTTGCGGTATGCGAGGCCACGGCCGTTATAGGCAATGGCGTATTTCGGATCGAAGTTGATCGACTGATTGAAGTCGGCGATGGCGTGGTCGTAGTCGCCCTTGCTGAGGTATGCGAAACCCCGGTTGAAGTAAGCAAAGTCGTATTTCGGATCGAGGCTGATCGCCTGATTGAAGTCGGCGATGGCGCGGTCGTCGTCGCCCTTGTTGCGGTATGCGAGGCCACGGCCGTTATAGGCCATGGCCTCTTTCGGATCGAGGCTGATCGCCTGGTTGAAGTCGGCGATGGCGCGGCTGAGGTCGCCCTTGGCGCGGTATGCATTGCCACGGACGCTATAGTCAGTGGATTTCGGATCGAGGCTGATCGCTTGGTTGAAGTCGGCGATGGCGCGGTCGAGGTCGCCCTTGGCGCTGTATGCATTGCCACGGACGCGATAGTCAATGGATTTCGGATCGAGGCTAATCGCCTGATTGAAGTCGGCGACGGCGCGGTCGAGGTCGCCTTTGGCGCGGTATGTGAGGCCACGGGCGCTATAGGTAGTGGCGTCTTTCGGATCGAGGCTGACCGCCTGATTGAAGTCGGCGATGTCGCGGTCGTAGTCACCCTTGCTGT
>DATGJS010000360.1:0-26975 GCA_035295025.1 Bradyrhizobium sp. | reverse complement strand
GTGATTGCCGAAATCGATGCGCCGGACCTCGACCAGCAATTGTTGCAGGCCCGCGCCGACCTCACCAATCAACAGGCGAGCGCGAAACTGTCGGAAGTGACGCTGGCGCGCCGCAAAACGCTGATTGCGTCGAATTTCGTTTCGATGCAGGAAATCGACGAGCGTTCCGCCGATCTCTCCAACAAGAACGCCTCGGTCAACGCCAGCCAAGCCAATGTCGAGCGGCTTGAGGCCCTGGCCGGATACAAGAAGATCACCGTGCCGTTCGATGGCATCGTCACCGCGCGTAATACCGACGTCGGCGCGCTTATCAATGCCGGCGGCGGCAGCGGCCCGCCGATGTTCGTGGTCTCCGACATCAAGAAGCTGCGCGTCTATGTCAATGTGCCGCAGAATTACGTGCCGTCGGTGCGGATCGGCGCCAAGGCGACGATTTCAGTGCCGGAATATGCGACCCGGACCTTCGAGGCGACCGTGGAGGCTTCCGCGCAATCGGTCGATGTGACCTCCGGCACGACGCAGATGCAGCTTGGGCTCGACAATGCCGCCAGTGAATTGCTGCCCGGCGGCTTTGCCAATGTGCGGCTCGGCTTGCAGCGCGACGGCGTGCCGCTGCATATTCCCTCCAGCGCGCTCGTCTTCGACCAAAAAGGTTTGCGGATCGCGACCCTGACGGCCGACGACCATGTCTTGTTCAAGACCGTGACGATCGCCCGCGATCGCGGACGCGATATCGAGCTGGCCGGCGGTATTTCGCTGGAAGACCGCATCATCAATTCACCACCTGACGGCATGGTGGATGGCGATAAGGTCCGTGTGGTCTCGACCAAGGGCCGGCCGGCGACGGTTTCGGCAAAGCAGGGCGAAAAGGGGTAGAACCCATCTGGCGTCATTGCAATGACGATAGCCTATCTCCGCCATTCCAGAATCCCGTCATCGGCTCGGATGATTGTGCCGGATGAGCCGACCGGGCTTCGCTCCATCTGGAGCAGATGCGCCAGGGTTTGGCGGTCGCCGGGGCGAATGCGGGCGAGCGCGCGGGCATTGTCGGAGGTCCGCAGCATGACCACCCCATGTTCGATGGCATTGTCGCGGCCATAGATCGCGGTGAAGCTTTCGAGCGTGCCTGTGCCCGCAGCTTCAGTCACGAAGCGAGGCACCGCGCCCCGGCGGCGGTCGGCGTCGCTTTGGACGCTGCTTTCTTGTCCCAGCGGCTCGGCGGGCGCCTGCCGTGACAACACCAGCGCATGGTGCTTGGTGACAAAGCCGCCTTGGCCGTAGAGCAGGCCGAGCGCATCGCTATTGTAAGCGCGCAACCGCCGCACCATGGCGCAAGCCGCATGTGTCATATAGGTGTTGAGCGGCGCGCCGAAAAACGTCAGCCCGCCGGTGACGGTTGGCCTGACGTCCGCACCCAAGGCAAGCGTTCGCCGCGCCATTTTCGGCACGCAGGGAAAGCAGCTATAGAGTTCAATTTCGTTGAAGGCCCCGCCGTCGCCTCCGGCCAGATCTATGGCCGCCTTGAGCACCGCATTTTGCGCGTGGCTCTCGGTGAACTGATCGCGATCGAGATAATCGCGCGGCTCTTCCGCCGACGCTCCGCCCCAGATGTGGATCAGGCGATCTTCAGTGAGGCCGGCTTCGCGCGCTTTGGCAAGGCTCGTCATCAGCACCGCGCCGCCCATATTGACGGTGGGGTTGGCGACCATCAATTTTGTGTAGGGCCAGGCGATCAGCCGGTTGTCCGATGAAGGCGTCGTGATTTCTTCAGGCGTGAAATGATGCTTCAGCCAGGCATTGGGATTTTCGGCGGCGACTTGCGAATAGATTGACCAGAGCGCGCCCGACTCGGCCATCGCCTCGCGCGGCGTCTGGCCCCAATGCGCCGATGTGGCGGTCTCGTAAAACGGATAGACGCTGACGGGGCGAAACACGCCGAGTTTCACCGCCATCGGTTTTTGGAACGCCGCGCCGCGTTTGGGCTCTTCGACATCATGCGCGAACGGCGTCCACGGCAATGTCACACCGGCGCGCATCGCCCGCGTCGCGCTGCTCTGCGCTTCGGCGCCGCAAATGGCCGCCACGCCGCATTCGCCCCGTGCGATGCGTTGGGCGGCTTCGTGCAGATAGCGGATCGGGCTTTCGCCGCCGACCGGCCCGTAATAGGCATGCTTGGGGTGAATGCCGAGACGCGCCGCGAGCTGTTTTTCTGGGTCGCGGTAGCGCCAGCTCAGGAAATTGACGATATCGAGCGATTCGATTTCGCCAAGCAGCGCCGCGCCGCTATCGGTCTCGGCACGCTTGAGCGCTTCTACCAGTAACGCAAGCGGCTCGATTCCGTCTGCGATCTCCTTGGGCCGATCGGTGATTTCGCCAATGCCGACGATGACTGGGACGCGGTCGGTGGGTGGACGGGATGTTGTCATGGGCTGGTTTCCTCGCCAGTAAATGTATCACCTCCTCGCATCGCAATGAAAGATGAGCGTTCCACGATGCGGAATATGCAGGAGGCTTTTCTCGCTTGCGCTTTTTTGCAGCTAGGAGAATGCTTGGGCCCAATAAAACCGAGGGAACGTTCCAATGTCCGCCGTGCCGTCGATTTTGGATAAGCATCAGGCAGAAGTCTACGACGTGGTCGTGGTCGGCGCCGGCTTTGGTGGCATGTACATGCTTTATCGGCTGCGCCGCCTCGGATTTTCCGTGCGGGTCTATGAGCAAGGCGGCGATGTCGGCGGCACCTGGTATTGGAATCGCTATCCCGGCGCGCGATGCGATGTCGAAAGCATGCAATATTCCTATTCGTTCTCCGAGGAATTGCAGCAGGAGTGGAATTGGAGCGAGCGTTACGCCCCGCAGCCGGAAATTCTGAAATATGCCCAGCATGTCGCTGATCGCTTCAATCTGCGCCCCGACATCGCGCTCAATACCAGCGTCGATCGCGCGGAATTTGACGAGACCAGCCATCATTGGGAAGTTGCAACGTCGGATGGACGAACCGTGCGCGCGAAATTTGTCGTGTTGGCGACCGGGTGCCTCTCTAATACCAGAATGCCCGATATCGATGGATTGTCGGATTTTAAGGGCCAAATCTATCACACCGGCCATTGGCCGCATCAGGCGATCGATTTCACGAACTTGCGCGTCGGGGTGATCGGCACCGGCTCTTCGGCGATCCAATCGGTGCCCGTCATCGCCCAAAAAGCGCGCCATCTCTTTGTATTCCAGCGCACGCCGAACTTCTCCATTCCAGCGCGCAACGCCGCGCTGACGGATGAAGAGCGCGAACGCTTTCGCAAAAGCTATCCCGAGATCCGGCGCTTTGCCCGTGAAGACGCGCGCAACGGCATCTATGCCGAACAGCCCGACCGTGGCGCGCTGGATGATGGTGAAAACACAAGACGCGCCAAATATGATCAGCGCTGGGAGAAAGGCGGGCTCACCTTCATGCTCGCCTATAACAATCTCATTCTCGACCGGGCCGCCAACGACACGGCGGCCGATTTCGTCCGCGAGAAGATCGCCGAGATCGTTCGGGATCCGCACACCGCAAAGCTGCTACAGCCCGACAATCACCCGATCGGCTCCAAGCGTATCTGCGTCGATACCGACTATTACGCGACGTTCAACCGGCCGAACGTGACGCTCGTCGATATCAAAGAAAATGGTATCGAGGAGATTTTGCCGCATGGGTTACGCGCGCGAGGCGTAGAATACGAGATCGATGCGCTGGTGCTGGCGACCGGCTTCGATGCGATGACCGGCTCGGTTGCAAAAATCGAGATTTTGGGACGTGGCGGCGGGACGCTCAACCAAAAATGGGCCGATGGCCCGAAAACCTATCTTGGCCTGATGAGTGAGGGTTTTCCCAACCTTTTCCTCATCACGGGTCCCGGCAGTCCGTCGGTGCTTTCCAATATGATCGTCTCGATCGAACAGCATGTGGATTGGATCGCCTGTTGTCTCGCTTTCATGCGCGGTCGTGGGCTTGAGGCGATGGAGGCCACGCGCGAGGCCGAGGAAGAATGGGTCGCGCATGTCAACGAAGTGGCGCACAAGACGCTCTATCCGCAGGCCAATTCCTGGTACATGGGCGCCAATATTCCCGGCAAACCGCGTATCTTCATGCCCTATATCGGTGGCGTCGGCGTCTATCGCCGCATCTGCGACGAGGTTGCCGCCAAGGGCTATGAGGGCTTTACGATGACAAGCGGGCGGCTGCGATCGGCGGCGGCTTCCTGAGAGCGGTCTACTCGACCTCGATGCCGGTTTCCTCGATCACCTTTTTCCATTCGCCCGCCTGCTTAGCGAGGGCTGCGGAAAATTCTTCCGGGGTCCCGATTCTCGCTTCCACGCCGACGGCGTCCAAATTGGCGCGGGCCTCATTCGATTGAAGCCCCTTGTTGATGGCCTCGTTCAGCAGGCGGACGATGGCTTCCGATGTTCCCGCGGGCGCCAACAGGCCGAATAGGACCTCGGGCGGAAAGCCCAGGATGCCGACCTCGCTCATGGTCGGGGTTTGCGGCAATTCGGGCCAGCGGTCGCGGCTCGTGACCGCCAGGGCCTTGAGTTTTCCGTCTTTGAATTGCGGCAACAGATTCGTCTTGTTGTTGACCACCATCTCGATATGGCCGCCGAGCGCATCGGTCACGGCGGGCGCGCCACCTTTGTAAGGCACGAAAAGGATGTCAGTCGATGTTTTCACCTTGAAGTATTCGCCGGCAAAGTGGGTGTAGATGCCGGGCGAAGCGCCATACTTCAATTGGCCGGGATGATCCTTGGCGTACCGGACAAATTCCTGAAAATTATCGACCGGCAAGCGCGGCGAGATCGCAAGCGCAAGGGAATCGACGCAGACGACCGCAATCGGCGTGAAGGACTTGATCGGGTCAAAACCGAGATCCTTATAGATGGCGCCGGTGATCGCGTTGACGTTGGTCCCCCCGAGCAACAGCGTATAGCCGTCGGGCGCCGCGATTGCGACGATCTTGGCGCCGATTCGTCCGCCCGCGCCAGGATGATTTTCGACGACAACACCGGTGCCGAGTTTGGTGGAAAGCGATTGCGCGACGAGCCGGGCAATCACGTCGGTAGGTCCGCCGGCGGGGAAGGGGACGACGATCTTGATCGTTCGTTGCGGATAGTTCTCGGCAAGGCTCCCATGCCAGGGGATGGTCGCGACGAAGAACGCAAGCAAGGGGAGCCAGCGTTTGGGCGCCCATGAAGCGGTCATGTCTTTCTGCGGATAGGTGTAGCCCGCGCGCATTAGATCGCATCCCAGTTGAAGATATCCGCCGAGCGATCGAGCTTGTAGAAGGACGATTTCAGCGCCGGCATGCCGTGTTCGGCGAGGCTTGCGACCGTCCATCCTTCGCCGCGATGAACCGAGCGTAAGGGACGCGATTGGCTCATCAGGAAGATTTCGTTCATCCGCACCGCGAATATCTGTCCCGTCACATCCTTGGCGGTGTCACCGAGCAGAAAGGCTGCGACCGGGGCGATTTTCTCTGGGCCCATCTGCTGGATTCGCGCAACGCGCGCTTTTTCCGCCTCGGTTTCGGTCGGAATAGTGCCGATCAGGCGGCTCCAGGCGAATGGCGAAACGCAATTGGAGCGCACATTGAATCTTGCCATGTCGAGCGCGATCGATTTCGAAAGGCCGACGATCCCGAGCTTGGCGGCGGCGTAATTCGCCTGGCCGAAATTGCCGACGAGTCCCGATGTCGAGGTGAAGTGCACGAACGACCCGCTTTCCTGCTCCCTGAAAAGCCGTGCCGCCGCGTGCGAGACATAGAACGAGCCCATCAGATGCACTTTAATGACGGATTCGAATGCATCGATGCTCATGCGATGAAAGATCGCATCGCGCAGAATTCCTGCGTTGTTGACGACGCCATCGAGCTTGCCGAAATGATCGACCGCCATTTTGACGATTCGGCTGGCGGGAATGGCTTCCGCGACGGTCTCGAAATTGGCGACCGCCGTTCCGCCGCGCTTTTTGATTTCCTCGACGACTTCTTCGGCCGGTGACGCGTTTGATCCCGATCCGTCGGCCGCGACGCCGGGATCGTTGACGACGACTTTGGCGCCTTCCGCGGCGCATAACAGCGCGATCTCGCGACCGATGCCGCGGCCCGCGCCGGTGACGATAATAGATTTGCCGTCGAGGGATTTGGTCATGGAGGTCTCCATTTGTTTGTCATTTTCCGGTCACGCGTGAAATGAGCGGCCTCGGAACGACGAAGATTATTTCTCATTCGTGAAAATGATCGTGCCCGACGCGGCAAACATGCCGCCGACGCCGTGGCAGACCGAAATCTTGGCTCCTTGGATTTGCGCCGGCGCGATGCCGCGCATCTGCCGCACGCTTTCTTGCAGCGCGTACATGCCGTACATGCCCGAATGCATGTAGGAAAGGCCGCCGCCATTGGTGTTGAGCGGCAGCTTGCCGCCGGGTCTGGTGTGGCCGTCGGCGATGAATTGTCCGGTCTCTTCGTGCGGCATAAAACCGAGATCGCCGAGCCCATAGAGCGGCAAATGCGCGAAGGCGTCATAGATCATGAGGTGATCGACGTCTTGATGCGTGATGCCGGCTTCCTTGAAGGCGAGGGGGCCTGCGATCTTGAAGGCGCGCGAATTGTCGAAGGTCCGCATCTGGCTGACCATCGGGGTTTCCACGCTTTCGCCGGTGCCGAGAATATAGACCGGCTTGTTCGGAAAATCCCGCGCGCGCTCGGCCGAGGTCAAAATCAGCGCGCCGCCGCCATCGGTGACGAGGCAGCATTGCAGGATGCGGAACGGGTAGGCGATCATGCGGGAGTTCAAGACATCCTCGACCGTGATCGGCGCCTTCATGGTGGCGCGCGGGTTTTTCGCGGCCCATTCGCGCTGCACCACCGCGACCATGGCGAGCTGCTCATGGGTGATGCCGTGGGTTTTCATGTAGCGCAGCACGGGAATCGGAAACATCGAGGCCGGCGTCGAGACGCCGTAAGGAAGCTCGAATTGTCCATTCAGGCTGTCGGGGCCGATCATGCGCGGGGTGCGTCCGATATTCGATTTGCCGCTTTCGGCATGCGTGATCAAGACGGTCTTGCACAGCCCCGCCTCGATCGCCGCGGCCGCGTGGCGCACATGCAGCATGAACGAACAGCCGCCGACCGAGGTGCCATCGACCCAGCTCGGCGTCACGCCGAGATAATGCGCGATCTGTTGCGGGGTCTCGACCGCGGTCGCCAAACCGTCAATGTCCGACGGTTTCAAGCCGGCATCGGCCATCGCATTCAGCGCCGCATCGGCGTGAAGCTGGATTTGCGACATAGACGGGATCACGCCGAGTTCGGTGGTCTCGGCGGCGCCGACAATGGCGACCTGGTTTCTGCGCATCGGCTCTAATCCTAGTGGAGTGGATTTGACATTCGCTACCCTATCGCCGCGGATTCGCCATGCGAATGTCAAATCCAAAACTCCACTAGAAAACTATATTTACTAGTGGTCCTTTGATTCTAACATTTGCATAAGTGCCTGCCTCACCGGGATGCAAATGTTAGAATCGGACCACTAGCCGGGCGAAACAAGGGTAGGGTAATCGTGTCGTCGAGCTTTTCGAAGGTCACCTCCAACGGCATATCGAGCGCCAGCGCTTCCGGCGTCTGCGGGCAGTCCACGATATTGGTCATCATGCGCGGGCCCTCCCTGAGCTCCACCACCGCGATGGCGTAAGGCGGCGTGAAGCCTGGGACTGGGCGGTGATGGATCACGTAACTGTAAAGCGTGGCTCTGCCGCTCGCCTTGAAGATACTGACCTTGCGCGAGCCGCAGGCGGGACAAAACGGCCGGGGCGGGAAATAAGCCTGCGTGCAGGCGTCGCAACGCTGCAACCGCAGCTCGCCGGCTTGCGTGCCGTCCCAAAAGGCTTGCGTCTCGGGTGTCGGTTTTGGTCGCGCACGTGCCGGCTCAGCCATCTCGCCCTCCCTTTTTGGCGGGATCTTTCGGCCCGCTTGTCTTGCTCTTGATGCGACAATGGACCGCGCGGCGTCAACGGTCTAGCGTGACGGCCCGATCTGGGCCTATCCCCTTATATTTATTACCTAGATGTGGGTGCTTGTATCCCGGTCGAGGCCCGCGCTATGGTCACCCGGAACGAAGAAAAGCCGGGAGGATTTGATGCTGAGGGTGTTGGGTGCGGCGTTTGTTGGGCTGATCTTGGCCGCGCAGGCTTACGCCGCCGACGCGCCGGCGGAGATCAAGATCGGCACCCTCTATGCTTCCGCCGGGCGCTTTGCCTCGATCTCGATGCCGGTCTATAGCAGCCTCAAGCTCTGGGCGGATCTAAAGAATGCCGATGGCGGGGTTTATGTGAAGGCCTTCGACAAGAAGCTGCCGGTAAAGCTCGTCGCCTATGACGATCAGAGCAATACGGCCACCGCCTCCACGCTCTATAACCAGCTCGTTACCCAGGACAAGGTCGATTTGCTGGTCGCCGATTCCGGTTCGGTGTTGACCGCGCCGGCGGTCACGATCGCTCGCGACCACAAGATGTTTCTGTTCGACCAGACCGGCACCGGCGCGAGCTTCTTTTCCAAGGACAATCCCTACATCGCGCTGATGGACGATCCGGTCTCCACCGTCTGGCCCAAGCCCGTGGCCGATTTCGTCATCCATGACGGCCCCGGCCTTGGAATCAAGAAAATCGCCATTCTCTATTCGACGAATGAATTCACCGGCACGCAGGCCAATGCGTTTCGAAAATTCATCAAGGATTCCGGCGTGCCGATCGAAATCGTCTACGATCAGGGGATCCCGACCGAGACGACCAACTACACCGTCATCATCAACAACATCAACAATACGCAGCCGGACGCGGTGTTTCATTTCGGCTACGCGCCGAACGATATTGCCTTCCTGCGCAATGTCGCCGATGTCGGCGTCAAATTCAAAATGCTGTTTGCGATCTATGCCGGCCTTGAGAAGGAGCTTCTGGAGAAGAATGTCGGGCCTAAGGGACTCGAACATGTCTTCACTTATGTGCCTCCTTCCGAGGTCGAATACCCCGTCAATTTCGGGATGAACCTGAAAACCTACAAGGCGGCTTGGGACCAGAAATATCCGGACGGCAAGATCGAGTTCGGCCTCAACGCGGTGGCCGGATACACCACCGGGCTGGTCATCGAGAAAACATTGTCGGTGGCGACAAATCTCGATCAACTCGAACTGCGCCGCGCCGTATTCAGCCTCTCCGGAGAGCTCAAAACGATTTGCGGGTCCTTCGCGCTCGACGAGATGGGTGGCCAGATCGGCGAATTGACCCCGCTCGGGCAGCTTGAGCTCGACGATCACGGGCACCTCAAATTCGTCTCGATCTATCCGCACGAGTCGGCGACCGGCAAGCCCGTTTACCCCAGGCCATGAGCGTTGCCGCTAGAGCATGATCCGGAAAAGTGTGAAGCGGTTTTCCGAAAAGATCATGCTCAAACAAAGAATTAAAGCGCGATGACGATTCGACTAAATCTCATCGCGCTTTAGTGCCCACTTTCCGAAGTTCGTGTGCCGTCTCAGCACACACCTTTCACGAACTTCGGAAAGTCGTGGGCACTAGCAAACCTCTTGATTCTGGTGCCGCTTTTCTATTTGAAGTTCCTGGATCGAATTCGCCGCTTGTACCGCAGGAACTTCAAATAGGCGGCACCAGTTGCAATAGCTTGTCGGGGATGAAACGCCGATGTTGACTTACGCGCTGGTCGCCGGCGTTCTCTTTGGCTTGTATTTCAGCCTGGTCGGGATTGGCCTCAATCTCGTCTTCGGCGTCATGCGCATCGTCAATCTGGCGCATGGCGATTGCCTGATGCTTGGCGCTTTCATCGCGGTCGGCCTTGTCGGTCTCGCGGGCATCGATCCCTTGTTCGCGGTGCCGCTCGCCTTCGTGATCTTTCTGATCGCGGGCCTGCTGCTTTATTGGGTGCTGGTGCCGCGGCTGCAAGGTTCAACCAATCCCGAAATGCTCTCGATCATTTTGTTCTTCGGCCTGTCGCAGGTCGTCGAGGCCGTGACGACCATTTTTCTCGGCACCAGCGAGCGCTCGATTCCGAGCCGCGCATTGGGTACGGTGTTTTCCACGATCAAGGTCAAGTGGTTTGGCGGCGCGCCGGATAGCGGCGGACCGGTCCAGATTTTGGGGCAAGGCTTTCCGGCATCCTGGGTGGTGGCCGCCACGACCAGCCTGATCGTGATCGCGCTCGTCTATGTCTATCTCTACCGCACGCGTTTGGGCGCGCTCACGCGTGCGGTGATGTCGCGGCGCGAGGAAGCCTTTGCGACCGGCATCGATGTCGATCGCGTTTCGGCCGCCGCTTTCGGCATCGGACTCGGGCTTGCCGCGGTCGCCGGTATCTTCGCGCCCTTCATGTTCGGCTCGGTGACGCCGGCCTTTGGTTCGGATGCCACCGTCACCTCGTTCACCATCGTCGTGCTGGGTTCGCTTGGTAATCCGCTTGGCACCGCGCTTGGCGGTGTCGTCTATGGCATTTGCTACATGGTGGTGCAGACCTATTTGAGTTCATGGGCCGACCTGTTGCCTTACGTGCTGTTGATTTTCATCTTGCTGCTTCGTCCGAGCGGTCTGCTCGGAAGGCGGGTGCGCGTTGCCTAGCGCCCCCCTTTTTCCGAAATTCGTGATATATCGCCGCACCCTCTTTCGCGAGCTTCGGAAAGTCATGGGCACTAGCGCTCTCAAACATATGTTGTTCATCGCCGTGCCGCTGCTTGCGGTCTTTGCGGTGCTGCCGGGCGTCTATCAAAACCATCTGTTGCTGTTCAACTTCGTGATCTTTTTGATCCTCGCCCAGGGCGTGAACATTATCTACGGTTTCACCGGCTATCTGCCGTTCGGCTATGTCGGATTTTTCGGCGCGGGCGCTTATGGTTTTGCAGTCCTTGTGATGCATTTTCAGGCGCCGGCCGTCGCCGCCGTACTGGTCGCGGGCATTGTCGGAATTGTTCTCGGCCTGTTGCTGACGCCATTGTTGCGGCTTTCCGGCGCCTATTTCGCCATCGCCAATCTGGCGGCGTCGTTGGCCGTGCTTCATTTCGTGGCCAATCCGGCGCTCGAGCCGATCACGCGCGGGCCCTATGGGGTCTCGCTCAACGGCACCTTCAATCCGACGCATGCTTACGCGGCGGCGCTGGTCGTGCTGGCGCTGACGCTCGGCATGGTCGTCTTCCTGAAAAACTCCCGCTTCGGCCTGGCGCTACAGGCGGTGCGGGAAGATGCCGTCAGCGCCTCGATGGCGGGTGTCGATGTGGTGCGGATGCGGGTGATCGCCTGGCTGGCCTCGGCATGGGTCGCGGGGCTCGCCGGCGGTATTTACGCTTGGTACGTTTCGGTATTCTACCCCGACAATGTGTTCAGCGGCGAGTTCAGCATTTTTGCCATCGTCTTTGCGCTGTTCGGTGGGGTTGCCTCCATCACGGGCCCGATCGTCGGCGTCATCATCCTCTACGGCATCTACAATTTGATCGGCTTTACCACGCCGCAATATTTCCAATTGATCTACGGCGTTTTGATCATGGGGCTCGTGCTGTTTCTGCCCGCAGGCCTCGTGTCGCTCGCAACCCGCAGGGGCTGGCATGTCCCCTGATAGCGCGCCCATCCTTAACGTATCCAAGCTCGTCAAACGTTTCGGCGGCTTTTACGCGCTCGACGGCTTGAGCTTTCACGTCTCCTCCGGTGAGATATTGGGGCTGGTCGGCCCCAACGGCTCTGGCAAGACCACGGCGATCAATGTGATCTCCGGGCTTTATGCGCCCGATAGCGGCGAAGTCGTGTTGGATGGTGCTTCGATCGGCGGTGCTGCGTCGCACAAGCTCGTCCATCGCGGGATCAACCGCACCTTTCAGGTTCCAAAGCCCTTCCTGTCGCTGACGGCGCGGCAAAATGTCGAAGTGGCGCTCGCCTATGGCGGGGCTTCCGCGCGGCCCGCGATGGCGGAGCTGCTGGGCGAGTTTCGCCTGACTGACGTCGCCGACCGGCCGGCGGCCGATCTCAACAATGCCCAGCAAAAGATGCTCGACCTCGTGCGGGCGCTGGCGACGCGGCCGCGTCTCTTGCTGCTTGACGAGCTTGCCGCCGGCTTAAACCCGGCGGAGCTGGACTGGATTGCCGAACGGATCAAGGCGCTTGCGAAAAGCGGGATGGCGATCATCGTGGTCGAGCATCTCATGGGCTTCATCGAACACATCACCGACCGCGTCATTGTGCTGAACGCGGGCAAGGAGATTTTCGAAGGTAAGCTTGCGGTTGCGGTGAAGGTGCCGCAGGTGATCGAGGTGTTTTTGGGGGGCGAGCATGCCGCCTGAAGCCACCTCGCTGTTGAAAGCGGAGGGCGTCGATGCCGGCTATGGCACGATGCAGGTCCTGTGGGGCGTCGATCTCGATGTTCGCCCGGGCGAAACCGTCCTGTTGCTTGGAACCAACGGCGCCGGCAAGACGACCTTCCTCAAATCTCTGGTCGGATTGGTGGAGGCGCGGCACGGCAGCATCAGTTTGGGCGGCGAGGACGTCACGCGGATGCGCTCCAGCGCACGGATGCGGCTCGGCATGACCTATATGTCGGAACTTGCGGTTTTTCCGGACCTATCGATCGAGGAAAACATCCGCGTCGGCGCGCAGGCGCTTGGGCATCCCAATCCCCGCATCGATGAACTCTACGACACGTTTCCGGCCTTGCGCGAAAAACGTCACGCGCCGGCGTCCTCTCTCTCCGGCGGTCAACGAAAAATGCTCGGCATTGCCAAGGCACTGGCCGCGGAACCTCGTCTTCTTGTGATGGATGAACCTTCGGCCGGATTGTCGCCTTTGTTCGTCAAGGAAGTGATCCGCATTCTCGGCGATCTGCGCAAGCGGGGCCTTGCGTTACTGATCGCCGAGCAGAATATCGGGTTTCTTGAAGTCGCGACCCGCGTATTCGTGCTCGAAGGCGGCCGCATCCGTTTTTCCGGAACGGTGGCTGAGATGACCGACAATGAGGCCTTGCGGCGCGCTTATTTCGGACTGAAGTAATGCGAACCATCAGGATCGGGTCAGGCGCGGGTTATTCGGGCGATCGGATCGAACCCGCGGTCGAACTCGCCGAAAAAGGCGACATTCAATATTTGGTGTTCGAATGCCTGGGCGAGCGGACCGTGGCGCTGGCCCAGCAGGCGCGCTTGAGAAATCCCGAAGGCGGCTACGACCCGCTGCTTGAAGAGCGGATGCGCGCGGTGCTGCCGCTATGTGCTGCCAAAGGCATCAAGATTGTCACCAATATGGGCGCCGCCAATCCGCTGGCCGCCGCGTGCAAGACCGCCGCGATTGCCCGCGCGATAGGGCTGTCGTCGCTCAAGGTGGCTGCCGTCGTCGGTGACGATGTTCTCGACGCCTGCAAGCAAAGCGACCTGCCGATCATGGAGTTCGACGGCACGATCAGCCAGCTCGGCAACCGCCTGATCTCCGCCAACGCCTATCTCGGCGCGGAGCCCATTGTAAAAGCGCTCGGCGGCGGCGCCGATGTCGTGATCACCGGCCGCGCCTCCGACCCCGCTTTGTTTCTGGCGCCGATCATCGATGCCTTTGGCTGGCCGATGGACGATTGGAGCAGGCTGGGCCAGGGCACGCTCGCGGGCCACTTGCTGGAATGCGCCGGTCAAGTCACAGGCGGCTATTTCGCCGACCCATCCTACAAGGATGTTCCGGATTTGGCGCGGCTCGGCTTTCCCATTGGCGAAATCGGCGAGGATGGCAGCCTTATCATCACCAAGGCTGAAGGCTCCGGCGGCGCGGTCACCGCGCAAACCTGCAAGGAGCAATTGCTCTACGAGGTACACGATCCCGCGCGCTACCTTCAGCCCGATGTGATCGCGGATTTCTCAGCTGTGAGGATCGAGGAGATCGGGCGCGACCGTGTGCGGGTCAGTGGCGGACGCGGCGGCGCCCGCCCGGAAACGCTCAAGGTGTCGGTCGGTTATGTCGATGGCTTCATCGGCGAGGGGCAGATTTCTTATGCCGGTCCCGGGGCGTTGGCGCGTGGCCGGCTTGCGCTGGAAATCGTCCGCGAACGATTGAAACTCACGGGCGTCGCAGCCAACGAATTGCGGTTCGACCTGATCGGCGTGGATTCGCTGCATGGAAGCCACGTCTCGGCGTATGCCAACGAGCCCTATGAGGTGCGCCTTCGCGTCGCCGGCCGCACCGAAAATTTGCGCGAGGCGGTTCGGATCGGCAATGAGGTCGAAACCCTCTACACCAACGGGCCGGCGGGTGGCGGTGGCGCCTTCAAAGCCGTGCGCGATGTCGTGGCGGTGGCTTCCGTGCTGTTGCCGCGCGAATTGGCGAAGCCGCGGGTACAGTTCGTGGAGAGCGTTCGATGAAGCTACGCGAGATCGCCCATTCCCGTACCGGCGATAAAGGCAATATCTCCAATATTTCCGTGATCGCCTATGACGCGAAACATTACCCGCTATTGCTCGACCAGGTGACCAGCGCGCGCGTGAAAGCGCATTTCGCCGGCGTTGTCGAAGGCGAGGTCGTCCGCTATGAACTACCCAAAATTTCCGCACTCAACTTTGTCATGGACCGGGCGCTGGGCGGCGGGGTAACGCACTCGCTTGCGCTGGACGCGCATGGCAAATCGCTGAGCTCTGCCCTGCTCGATCTGGAGATCGAGTCCGTTTTGAGTAGATTGTAGCCCGACCGACGAGGCGACAAAACCATGCCGAATATGCCTACACTCATCGCCCTCGCCCAGGATCTCGAGGCCGGCCGCACCAATGCGCGAAAGCTGGTTGACGAATGCCTGGCTAAAATCGCCGACAAATCAGGCGAGGGCTCGCGAGCCTTCGTTCATGTCGATGTGGAAGCCGCGATTGAGGCCGCCAAAGCGATGGACCGGCTTCGCGAGGTCAAGGCGGCACCGTCGCCCTTTGCCGGGATTCCGGTCTCGATCAAGGATTTGTTCGACATCAAGGGCCAGGTCACACGCGCCGGCTCCCGCGCGCTGGATGATTCCGCGCCGGCCGAACGGGACGCCGTCGTGGTGTCGCGCTTGCGGCAGGCCGGCTTTATCCTGATCGGCCGCACCAATATGACCGAATTCGCCTATTCGGGAATCGGCATCAATCCACATTACGGTACGCCGAAAAGCGTCTGGCGGCGCACGACAGGTCATGTGCCGGGCGGCTCATCCTCTGGCGCTGCGGTCTCGGTCGCCGACGGCATGGCGCATGGCGCGCTCGGTACCGATACTGGCGGGTCGTGCCGGATTCCCGCCGCTTATAACGGCATCGTCGGTTTCAAACCGACGCAGCGGCGCGTGCCGCTGGAAGGGGGCGTTCCGCTGTCGTTCTCGCTCGACAGTTTCGGCCCGTTGGCGCGGACGGTTTCCTGCTGCGCGGTGCTCGATGCCGTGCTGGCGGGTGAACCGATCGAGCCGCCGCAACCGCGCCCGATCAAGGGCATGCGGTTTGCGGTACCGACGACCGTGGCGCTCGACGAACTCGACGATCACGTAGGGCGCTGTTTCGAGCGCGCGTTGGAGGCATTGTCGCGTCACGGCGCGCTGATCGAGCGGATCGAAGTGCCCGAATTCCTCGATGTCGCCGTCATCAACGCGAAGGGTGGATTTGCCGCCGCCGAAAGCTATGCTTGGCACCGTTTTTTGATCGCAAGCCGGGGCGATGTCTACGATCCCCGCGTCTCCTCGCGAATCCTGCGCGGCGAGGCCATCAGCGCGGCGGATTACATCGATCTTCTCAATGCGCGAAAATCGCTGATCGCACGCGCGGCGTTGCGCTTTGCGCCCTATGATGCGTTAGTCATGCCGACTTCCGCGATCACGCCGCCCGCGATTGCCGATCTTGCCGACGACAAGGCCTTTGCGAAAGCCAATCTATTGTCTTTACGCAATTGCACGCTGATCAACATGATGGATGGCTGCGCGATCTCGTTGCCCTGTCATCGCGAGGGCGAGGCGCCGGTCGGCTTCATGCTGGGGGCTTCCGGAGGAGCTGACCGGCGCATTTTCGAATTGGCGGCAGGGGTGGAGGCCACGATACGTGTTTGATCTTACTTTTACCGTAGAGACCAAGAACGCGACCACTCCCTTGACGCTTGCGATCGATCAGGCCGTGATTGCGGGGTGGACCGGCCGCGATCCGGTCGCCCGCGACAAGCACATCGCCGAACTGGAGGCGATCGGGATCGCGCGACCCGCGACGACGCCGATCTATTACCGTTGCTCGGCGCGGCGGCTGACGCTGGAAGACCGTATTGAAGTGTGCGGCGAGCATTCCAGTGGTGAGGTCGAGTTCGTCCTGATCGGTTGGCAGGGGCGCATATTCGTCGGCCTTGGCTCCGACCATACCGACCGCAAGGTCGAGACTTACAGCGTCACCGTTTCCAAGCAAATGTGCGATAAGCCGATCGCGTCCACGCTGTGGGAACTTGAAGACGTGATCGGTCATTGGGACCGTTTGATCCTGCGCTCTCATGCCTGGATTGGAGGAAAGCGCGAACTGTACCAGGAGGGCACGCTGGAGGCGATGCTGCCGGTTTCCGAATTGCTCAGGCGCGGCTTTGCCGACGGGAAATTGCCCGATGGTTGCGCCATGTTCGGCGGCACTTTCGCGGCCAAGGGTGGCATTCGCCCCGCCAGCCGCTTCGAATATGAATTCGAAGATCCCGTGCTCAAGCGAAGCATCCGCCACGCCTATGATGTGATCACGCTGCCGGTGAGGGGATAACCCTTCGCGCGATGATATGAGGCGTGCTGCCGTAAATCGGGTGGCCGTATCGATCCGAATTTGCGAGTGTCGCCGCATGAAAACAGCCGTACAAACCATTGTTCTTCGATCCGAGTCGGATATTGCCGCCCGCGTCGCAGCGATCGATTGGACTCAAGTGACCGCCAATCTCGATACGCAAGGTTGCGCCGTCCTGAAGGGCTTGCTCGCGGCTGAAGAATGCCGCGCGCTCGCCGTGCTCTATCCCGACGATCATCTGTTTCGCAGCCGAATCGTAATGAGCCGTCATGGCTTTGGCCGCGGCGAATACAAATATTTTTCCTATCCGCTGCCGTCTCCGGTCGGGGAATTGCGTCCACTGCTTTATGCGCGCCTTCAGCCAATCGCCAACCGCTGGAACGAGGCAATGGGCTTCGACATCCGATATCCGGAACACCACGAAGCGTTCCTCGCCCGCTGTCATCACGCCGGCCAACTCCGGCCGACACCGCTTCTCTTGCAATATGGCGAAGGCGACTATAACTGCCTGCATCAGGACCTCTACGGCGAACATGTGTTTCCGTTGCAGGTCGCCATTTTATTATCGGAACCGGATGGCGATTTCGAGGGCGGCGAGTTTGTGCTGACCGAGCAGAGGCCGCGGATGCAATCGAGGGCTGAGGTGGTGCCACTGCGTCAAGGCGATGCGGTGGTGTTTGCTGCGCACGTTCGGCCCATGCAAGGGACGCGCGGCGTCTATCGTGTCAATATGCGTCACGGCGTGAGCCGCGTCCGCGCGGGCCATCGCCACACGTTAGGTGTGATCTTCCACGATGCCAAATGACGGAAAAATCTGAGGGTGCCACGCATTGACGGCGGATTTATTTGCAGGCCTTCCGAGCGCGCGGCCCTCGCAGGAAGAGATGGCTGAAGGCGCGATTCTGTTGTGTGGATTCGCGCGCGATCTCGAAGGCGAACTGGTCGCGGCTTTGCGCGACCTCGCCACCCAATCTCCGTTTCGCCACATGGTGACGCCGGGCGGCCATCGAATGTCGGTGGCGATGACCAATTGCGGAAGCGCCGGCTGGATCACCGATTCCACCGGCTATCGCTATGGCGCCGTCGATCCCGAAACCGGCCAAGCGTGGCCCGCGATGTCGCCGCTTCTTTCCGATCTCGCGGCGCGGGCCGCCAATCGCGCTGGCTTTTCGGGATTTGCGCCGGATGTGTGCCTGATCAACCGCTACGTGCCCGGTGCGCGCATGTCGCTGCACCAGGACAAAGACGAGCTTGATTTTACAGCACCCATCGTTTCGGTGTCGCTCGGCCTGCCGGCGATCTTCCTGTTCGGCGGGATGAAGCGCAGCGACAAGCCGCGGCGGTTCCGGCTCGAACATGGCGATGTCGCGGTGTGGGGCGGTCCTTCGCGGCTTTTCTTTCACGGCATAACGCCGCTCGCCGATGGCGAACATCCGCTTGTCGGCCGCCAGCGCATCAATCTGACCTTTCGGAAAACGCGCTGAGCGCAATTTACGGCTTGGCCGGATGGATGAAGGCCCACGGGCTGACTTCGGAATCCCGGGGCACCTCGATGTCGATCAGACAGGGGCCGCCATCGGCAAGCGCCTTCTCCAGCGCCGGGCGGAAATGTTCCGGGGATGTGACTCGCGCCGCGGCGACACCAAAGGATTCCGCAAGCTTGACGAAATCCGGATTGACCAAGTCGGAGGCCACGACGCGGCCTTCGAAGCGCTCACGTTGATCGCGCCGCACATTGCCGTAAGCATGATTGTTGAACACAAGCACAACCACGCCGATCTTGAATTGCACGGCGGTTGCGAGTTCCTGCACGCCGAACATGAAGCCGCCATCGCCTGATATGGCGACCACGGGCCGGTCGGGATGCGCGACCTTGGCGCCAAGCGCGGTCGGAAATCCGGAGCCGAGCGTGCCCTGATAGCCGGAACTGATGAAGGTGCGCGGCTCATAGACCGGAAAGCCGTACCAGGAGGCAAAGCCGACTTGCGACAACTCATCGGTAACGATCGCATTTGCGGGCAGTACTTCACGCAAAACATTAAGATAGGCCATCTGCGGCTGGATTTTCTGAATCTCTTGCAGTGCCGCGGCAGTCGCGTCGCGGATATCTGCGCGGCGGCCGCTTATTTTGGCGTAACCGGCTTTCCTCACCGCCGCCAATAGCTCGGCCGTGCCGGCTTTGGCATCGGCCACGATCGCCGCATCGGGCGCGTATCGTCGCATTTCTACGGGATCGATATCGATCCGCACCGATTTCAAGCCCTCTGGGCGAAACGGCCATCGCGTCATGGTTGGTAGCTCCAGCCGCGTCCCGATGCCGATCATCAGATCGGTCGTGGGCCATAGCCGATAGGCGGCTGCCATCGTCAGTCCCAATTCATGCGCGTTGGAGACGATGCCGCGCCCGCTGCGAAACGCTACCACCGGCGCATCGATCAGTTCGGCCAATTCGAGGATCTCGCCGCGCGCGTGGATGGCGCCAGAGCCGACGAAGATCATGGGTGAGCGGCTTCCCGCGATCAAGGTCGCGGCCGATTTGATCCGGTCGGGGTCCGGTTGAGGTGGTGGGCGAGAAGCGAAGATTTCGGCCGCGCCGACTTCGGCTTGTTGCGTGAACACATCCCATGGCATTTCCAGCGAAGCCGGGCCGCGTCGTCCCGACATCATTTCCTGAAATGCGCGGGCGACAAGAGCGGGGGCGCTGGCCGGGTATTCGATGCGTTCGGCCCATTTCACGAAGGTGCGCAAGGTCGCAAGCTGATCCGGCATTTCGTGAAGATGACCGCGTCCTTTGCCGAGAAAGGCTGATGGCACCTGTCCGGTCAGGCAAAGCACGGGCTCGTTCGACCCAAAGGCCGTCAAGAGCGCCGCCGCCGCATTGAGCACGCCGGGGCCCGGAACCACGCTGAAGACGCCCGCCTTTCCGGTCGAGCGCGCGTAGCCATAGGCCATATAGCCGCAGGCCTGTTCGTGACGCGCGCCGATGACCTTAAGCCGCGCCTTTTGAAAGGCGTCGAACAGGCCGTAGATTTGGGCCCCCGGCAGGCCGAACACGGTCTCGACGCCATGGGCGAGGAGACCGCTGACGATGGCTTCGCCGCCGGTCTTCAAAGCCATGACGGGGTCCGGCGATGCGGCATCAGGAGGCCTCGTCGATCACACCGTTGCGCAGCACGCCGATGTTTTCGGCCTCGACTTCGATTACATCGCCAGGCTTGAGGTAACGCGGCGGATCGAGCCGCGCGCCTGCGCCGGTCGGGGTGCCCGTGACGATGACATCGCCCGGCACCAGCGTCGTGAAGGTCGAGATATAGTTGATGAGATAGCGGAAACCGAAGATCAGCCGCGACGTCCGGTCGTCCTGGCGCGTCTCGCCATTGACGCGCGTTGTCAATCGAATGTCGGCAATCTGGGATTCATCGGCGTAGGGAACGAGCCATGGGCCGAGGCTCCCGGTGGAATCAAAATTCTTGCCCTGGGTGACGTTGAATTTGGCGTGGCGTACCCAGTCGCGAATAGTGCCTTCGTTGCACAGCGTAATGGCGGCGATATGATCGAGCGCGGCGCTTTCCGAAATATGCCGGCCGGCCTTGCCGATCACCAAAACCAATTCACCCTCGTAATCGAGCTGAGGGGAAGCTTTGGGGCGGACCAGCGGGGTGTCGTGGCCGACGAACGAACGCTGTGTGCGCAGGAACATGCTCGGATATTTTGGCGCGTCCGAGCCGTCTTTATATTCGGCGTTGCGATCGGGATAGTTGACGCCGATGCAAATGATTTTTTCAGGCAGCGGAATCGGCGGCAGCCAGGTGACGGCGTCGAGCGCGTAATCCTCGTGGTAGTGTGAGGCATCCTCGGCGAGCTTTCGCAAGCCACCGGCCGCGACCACCTCGCGCAAGGTCGGAAAATCCTTTGCCCAGCGCGCGGAGAGATCGACGATGCCGCGATCGCTCACCGCGCCGTATCTAACGGCGCCGTTGACGGCGAAGGTGGCGAGGCGCGGTCCAGTCATAAATTTCCAGCGAAGGAGGCGTTAGGCTTCGTTTAGGCGTGGCCGGGAGTCATGCCTTTGGCCTTGATCACGGCGACCGCCGCGGGCGAGGTGATGAAGTCGATGAAGGCTTTCGCAGCCGCGGTTTCCTTCGTATCGACCGCGAGCGCGGCCGGGAAAATCAATTCGTCCTGCACCTCGGCCGGGAATGGGCCGACAATGTCGATGCCCGGCGCGGTCAAGACGTTGTTCACGAAGACCGCGAGTTCCGCCTCGCCCTTGATGACGGCCGGAACGATTCCAACCGGCTGGTCTTGCACAAGGGTCTTGGCTTTCATCGCCTGATCGATGCCGAGGCGTTCAAACACCGTCAGGATATAGGCGCCGGCGGCGCTTGCCGGCAGAAAGGTCACGGATTTCGCGTCGAGCAAGGTCTTTTTGAAGGTCTCCA
The DNA here is from genome assembly GCA_035295025.1 of Bradyrhizobium sp. Lineage (GTDB taxonomy): Bacteria > Pseudomonadota > Alphaproteobacteria > Rhizobiales > Xanthobacteraceae > Bradyrhizobium. The sequence continues at coordinate 5,745 of DATGJS010000360.1, read as the reverse complement.
ACGTGCTGATGTCGGGCTTCGGCGCGCCGCTGCGGACCGCAACGCCATAACCGACGCGCGCGAATTCAACCGATGGGGTGAAATGGACTTTCGCGTCGTCGTTCCTGAAAACGTCGATCGGTACGACGCCAACGTCGAAGGGCTCGCCCGTGGTTGCCGCCTTGATCAAGTTCGGGGTGGTGTCGAAATGAATGACGAGCTTATGGCCCGAAGCACGTTCGAACTGAGGCCCGAGTTCGGTCAAAACGCTCCGCAGCGAGCCGCCGGCCAGCACCTTCAGCTCGGCGGCGTGGGCGCCGCCAATGGACGACAGAACGGGCGTTAAACCCAGCATCGAGGCGGCGGCGATCAACAAGGGCATTTTCATGAGGTCTCCGTTTCTTAATTCCGTTTCTTGATCTTAATCGGCAACCGCGACATCGGCGACAAATTGCGGTTCACGCATGGCCTGTCCTCCAAACGGCGTTCCCTGCTCGAACCAGGAGCGCGGAGCCGGCGCGCCCCACAATGTTTGCCGGCGCGGGTCGTTCAACGACCAGCGCATCGGCGCGTGGTCGTGATCGCCGGTGAAATAGTCGCTGGTGTAAAGTTCAAGGCGGTGGCCATCGGGGTCTCGGACGTAAAGAAAGAACGCGTTGGAAATACCATGCCGTCCGGGGCCGCGCTCGATATTCCTAAGATACCCGCTCGAGGCCAAGACGTCGCACAGATGCAAGATGTTCATCGCGGTCGGTACCCAATAGGCGAAATGGTGCAGGCGAGGGCCACGGCCGTTGGTGACGGCAAGGTCGTGCACATTGCCCTTGCGGTGCAACCAAGCCGCCGCGATCCGCCCGTTCGCGCCGTCCTCCTCGGCATATTCGCTCAGGCGGAAACCGAGCCTTGCATAGAAGTCGATCGTATCCTGCACCTCGGGCGCGAAGATATTGAAATGATCGAGCCGCTGCGGATGGCAGCCCTTGTAGAGGTCATAGCGGCGCAACAAATGCGGTCGCTTTTCCATCGTCGCATAAAGCTCGATTTGGAATCCGAAGGGATCGGAAAATTGCAAGGTGCGGCCCTGAAATGGGCGTTCGGCAAAGGCATAAGACACGCCATTTTCGGAAAAGAATGCCGCCGCTTTGTCGAGGTCCTGCTCATTGCCGACCTTGAAGCCTAACCGATTGCAGGCCGCCTGGTCCGCTTTGCGCAGGATCATCGAGTGATGTTGATGTTCTTCGCTTCCGCGCAGATATACCGCCGCCGGATCGCGATCCTCGACATGCAGGCCGACGGCGTTTTGGTAGAATTCGCAACTCGCATTCAAATCCACCACGTCCAGCGCCAGATGACTGCATCTGACGATGTTGAAGGGCGGATCGAAGACGTGTTGCGGAACGGGCATTAGAAATCCTTAAATTGACAATCCAGCAATCATGCGCGCTGATTCCCGCCTCGGCGTGATTTATCCGCGCGCGGCTTTCGCTTGCAATGCTTCATGAATAATATTGCGCTTCCAACTGGTTTGCTTGTCATTGATCTGCATGTCGAACGACAGGGCGAATTTAATCCGAGCAAAGACGGGATCCAAATAGCCGGACAATGCGCTGAATATATGCTCGCCGGCCTTTTTGCGGGTGGCCAGATCGCGGCCCTCGGCAAGCCGGAGCCGCATGTCGAGAAAGGCGAAGTTGGGATTGCCGTCGCCGATCGCATAATGCTCGCAGCGAATGGCGCGGACGCGGATGCCGCCCAGCGGGAAAATGCCGGTTTCGACCGCGGCCTTGCGGACGACCTCGACCGCCTCTGCCATGTCGATATGCGCATCGAGATTGGCGGAATATTCTATCGTAAAGTGCGGCATAAGAGTTGCTCCGCTTTGCATCTTCGGTCGGGATGACGCGAAGACAAGAGGGATGCGAATAATGGTTAACATGTTAAATTGGTGCGGGCAAATCGGAAAGGGTGTTTGTGCGGCGCAACCTTTCGCTCCCACGATTGCCCATTCGCAGGTCTAAAGCGCGATGACGTCTAAAAAGCCAATTGCGGAGCAGGGTGAGCCTGCGGTCGAGCGCCGCATTCCGATGCGCGAATTCTCCCAATCGCTGCCGATGTCGCTGTTGCGCGCGCGCGAAATGGTGATGCGGCAGTTTCGCCCCTCGCTGCGCCGTCACGGGCTGACCGAACAGCAATGGCGGATTTTGCGGGCGCTCACGGCGGTCGATACGATCGAGGTGACCGATCTCGCCCGCACCGCCTTTTTGCTCGGCCCGAGCCTTTCGCGAATCCTGCGCGATCTCGAAGCGCGCCAGTTGATCGAACGCCGCACGGCCAAGACCGACCTGCGGCGCGGCGTCGTCTCGATCTCGCAAAAGGGCCTAAAATTGATTGAGCTTGTCGCTCCCACCTCGGAAGCCATTTATGCGGCCATCACGCAATGTTACGGCTCGCAACGGCTTGCCGAGCTCCAGAATATGCTGGGGGCGCTGGAGGAGAGTTTGGCCGCGCTCGAGGTGATCGACACCGGCCCATCCGAAGATGAGCAGGCTTGAGCCCTGGGCTCAAATCGCTGCAAAATCAATTTACTCGCGGTACAAGAGTTCGTAAGTACGACAGTGAGGTGCGCAGATTGGGCCTGCTTTTGCGGGTGCAACAAAAGAACACCCAAGATATCAAAGAGCCGGCGGCAAAGCGCGGTTCCAGGGAGGGTTGAATGAAATTCACAAGGCGCGAAGTGGCGGCGGGTATCGCGGCCAGCGTTGCGGCCCCCGCCATCATCACACGGGCGGGCGCGCAAGGTGCGGCGAGCATCAAAATCGGCATGTGCGTTCCGGTCACGGGGCCCGCGGCCGAGCAGGGGCTTTGGGCGCAAAACGGCGCCAAGCTCGCGCTTGCGGCCGTCAACAAGGCCGGCGGCATTCTCGGCAAGCCGGCCGAGTTGGTCATTGAAGACGACCAGACCACCAATCCGGGCATCGTGCTGGCGTTTTCCAAGCTCGCCGCGCAGCCGGACATTGTCGGCTTCCTGGGCTCGATCCGCTCGACCCAGGTGCATGCGATGGCCCCCGACGTGCTCAAGCTCGGCAAGCCGGTGATGATCGGAGGAACCGATCCGGCCCTCACTCACATGAATAACCCATGGCTGTTTCGCCATCGCCCGAATGACAGCTATTCCGGCCGCGTGATCGCCGATTTCGGCGTCAACACGCTCGGCAAGAAAAAATGGGCGATCGTGCATTCGACCGACGCGTTTGGAACGGCGGGCGGCAAGGCGCTCGCCGGGGCGCTGGAAAAACTGGGTTCGCCGGCGGTGCTCGATCAGGGCTACGCCAACCAGAGCCAGGATTTCACCCCGGTGGTGCTGGCGGTGAAACAATCGGGCGCGGATGTGCTCGGTACTTACTTCACCTTCGAAAACGACCTCGGCATTTTCGCCCGGCAATTGCGCCAGCTTGGCGTCAATATTCCCTGGGTGGGATCGCCTTCGGTGGTCGCGGTATCCTCGACCAAGCTCGCCGGTCCCGCGCTATATGGCACCTATGGCGTGGCTGACTATGCCGAAGAATCGGGCGACGCCCCGAGGGCGTTCGGCAAGGCCTATCGCGAGACCTACAAGACCGCTCCCGACATCCAGAGCGCCTGGACTTTCGATGCGATCAATGTTCTCGCGATGGCGATCAACAAGGCCGGCTCGACCGATCCGGGCAAGATCCGCGAAGCGATCCTGTCGATCAAAAAATTCCCGGGCGCCGAGGGCGAATATAATTTCGACCAGAACGGCGACGGCCTGCACGGCTATAACGTCGTGCGGAACGAAAAAGGGACCATCGTCTTCGACAAGCATATCGAGTTCAACGACTGACGTGACGGCAAACGGCCTCTTTCGAAAATGGAAATAGAGGCCGTTTGCCGCTCAAGCGCCAGTGAGCCTGCCCGCTTGATGGTGCTCGCAAGCGATCCTCGATCCCTTTAAATCTTTAAGCCCGGCACTTTCATGGACCTCGTATTGCAATTGCTCTTTACCGGCATCGGAATCGGCGCGGTTTATGCGCTGGTCGCACTCGGCTTTGTGTTGATCTTCCGCGCCACCAATGTGGTGAACTTCGCCCAAGGCGAATTTTCGATGGTCGCCGCCTATCTGATGGTGGTGTTCGCGGTCGATTTGGGATGGCCCTATTGGCTGTCGTTTCTCCTGGCGCTGGCCGGAATGGCGCTGTTGGGCGCGATCTTCAATCTTGGGGTTTACTATCCCTTGCGTCATCGCACTTTCTTGCCCGTGATCATTGCGACCATCGGCGCCTCGATCCTGCTCACCAATTCGATGCTCGCGATCTACGGGCCGCAGCCGCAAGTGCTGGAAGGGTGGTTCGAGACGCCGGGCATCCAGCTCGGGCCGGTCTATCTCGATAGCCAATATCTTCTGATCGTGGCCGTGACGATCGTGCTGGTCATCTTCAACTACTGGTTCTTCGAGCATACGATGCTCGGCAAGAAATTGCAGGCGACCTCGCAGGACAAGGAGATGGCCTCCTTGCTCGGCATTTCCGTTTCCACCATGATCATGATCACCTTCATTTATTCGGCGGTGCTGGGCGGCCTCGCCGGTATTTTGGTGGCGCCGGTCCTGTTTGTTTCGATCCAGATGGGATCGACCATCGCGCTTAAGGCCTTTGCCGCGACCATCATCGGCGGTTTCGGCGATGTCGCGGGCGCCATCATTGGCGGGATTGCGCTCGGCATCATCGAAACTTTCGGCGCGGCCTATGTCTCGGTGCCGTATAAAGACGGCTTTGCCTTTCTGGTCTTGGTCGCGTTTTTGGTATTCCGGCCGCAAGGCATTTTCGGCGAACGCGTGGCGGAGAAAGCATGAGCGCGCCGAGCGACAACATGCCGATGGCCGCCGTGCCCCGCGCCAAGCCGTTGTTGCTGCGTCACGCGGCTTATTTCGCCGGCGCGGCGATCCTGGTGTTTCTGGCCGCGACCATGACGTTCGACGGCTACATCCACAATATTCTGATGCAGGCGACGACGTTTGCCATCGCCGTCTTCGGCCTGTCCGTCGTGCTCGGCCTGTGCGGTCAGATCAATTTGGCGCAAGCCGCTTTTTTCGGTCTGGGCGCTTATGCGGTCGGGCTCGGCACCTCGGACTATCATCTCAGTTATTGGCTGTGTCTTGGCGGCGGCTGTGTCGTCGCGCTTCTGGCCGGCGCGTTTCTCGGTATGTCGACGCTGCGGCTCGGGGGGCATTACCTCGCCATGGTGACGATCTCGTTTCAGCAGATCGTCACCCTCGTCATGATCAATTCCATCTGGCTCACCCACGGTCCCGACGGCGTGGCGCGCATCGGCCGGCCGGAGCTGTTTCAGTCGTCGCAGTCCTATCTGGCTTTTTGCGTCGCGATGCTGGTGCTGGTCGGTTATGCGGTCTGGCATCTGGCGGAAACCCGGCTTGGCCGCGCCATGCGCGCGGTGCGCGACAATGAGTTGGCGGCCGGCGTCGTCGGCATCGACGTGTTCCGCACCAAGGTCGCGGCCTTCGGCTTGAGTGCGATGTTGGGCGGGTTGGGCGGCGGGCTGTTCGCGGGCGGATTTGCCTATGTGAGCCCAGACCAGTTTTCCTTTGCCGAGTCGGTTGTTTTTCTCACGATGTCGCTGCTCGGCGGTGTCGCTTCGCCGATTGGATCTGCGATCGGCACGGGGCTATTGATCCTGATTCCGGAATGGCTGCGCTTCCTCAAAAGCGTGCCTGGGCTTTATCTTGCGATC
>DATGJS010000359.1:0-4920 GCA_035295025.1 Bradyrhizobium sp. | reverse complement strand
GTCGCAAGCGAGCCCAACCGCTCCTTGACCTTGCCGGAGGCAAGACCAAAGCCGCGCGAACGGATGAGATCGACGCTGACGAGATCGCCATCTTCGGCATCAAGCGTGTCGGCCTTGGCGATGTTGAGGTCGCGCCCTGCCTGCTTCTTATCGACCGGAATGAGGCGCCCGCCGCCACCGGGGTTCTTGCGGAAAATTCCGAGCACGCGCGTCTTGGCGTGGTCGATGATTTTGATGATCCGGCCGCGGTAGATGATGCCGTCGCGCTCGCGCTCGGTCAATTTTTCGATGCGGATCAACGCGCGGTCGCCGACGCCGGCCGCCGTGCCGAGCCGCGCCCGTCGCGGCATATGGATGCGGATTTTCGGCGGCTCGCCGCGTTCGACCTCGTCCCATTCAGCCGGAAGCGCGATGAGTTCGCCGTCGGCATCGCGGCTTGCGATGTCGGCGAGCAAGGTCGGCGGGAGTGAAGCGGGCTCGCTGATTTCGCGGCCGCGTTTTTTGATGATGCCTTCGGAAGCCAAGTCGCGCAAAATTTGTTTCAGCGCGGCGCGGTCGGCGTTTTTAAGGCCGAACGCGCGGGCGATCTCGCTGGTGCCGATTTTCCCCGGATGCGCGCGAATGAAAGCGACAATGGCCTCGATGGATGGAAAGCCGCTGTCGCCTGGAGAAGCCACTCTACCTGCTTGCCTTGCCGGCGCTCTTTTTGGCGACGGGCTTGGTGGCTTTCGAGGGCGAGGTTTTCGCCGTCACCGGCGCGCGTGCCTTGCTGGTTGCTTCCGATTTAGGCTTGGCCGCCGATTTCTTTGCTGCCGCCTTCTTGGCGGGCTTTGTCGCCGCGGCGTCCGCCTCGGCCTTGGGTGGGGTTTTGGCGGCCTTGGCCTTCTTGCCCCCGCGTTTGGAGCCGCCGCCCCTAGCGGCGCGCTCGTCGAGCAAGGCAATCGCCTCCGGCAATGTGATGGTGTCGGTCGTCTTGTCGCTCGGGATGGTCGCGTTGATACCGCCTGAGGTGACATAGGCGCCGTAGCGGCCGTTCTTGACCGCTACCGCGCCGAGGGTCGGATGATCGCCCAAGGGTTTCCCCGGGTCGGCGCCAAAACGCCGGCCGCTTGGACCTTTCGCCACCTTCTCGGCAATCAGCGTGACGGCGCGATTGAGCCCAATATTGAAGACTTCATCGCCGGCCTCCAGGCTGGCATAGGTTTTGTCGTGTTTCACGAACGGGCCGAAGCGGCCGAGCCCCGCAATGATCGGCTGGCCGGTTTCGGGGTGCAGGCCGATTTCGCGCGGCAGCGACAACAGCTTGAGCGCCAGATCGAGTTCGATATCGGCGGGCGAGGTGTTTTTCGGAATCCCGGCGCGCTTGGGCTTTTCGCCTTCCGCATAGTCCTTTTGTTCGCCGAGCTGAATGTACGGCCCGAAGCGTCCGGCTTTTACGACGACATCGCGGCCGGTCTCGGGATCCTGGCCCAGCACGCGATCGGCGCTGGCCTCGCTGTCGGCGGCGAGCGGACGGGTAAAGCGGCACTCCGGATAATTCGTGCATCCGACGAAGGCGCCGAACTTGCCGGCCTTGAGGTTGAGCTTGCCGGTGCCGCAGGTCGGGCATTGCCTGATGTCGCCGCCGTCAGCGCGGGCGGGATAGATGTGCGGGCCCAACATGTCGTCGAGCGCATCCAGCACCTCAGTGACCCGAAGGTCTTTGATGTCGTTGACCGCGCCGCTGAAGCCGCGCCAGAAGTCCTTCAGCACCTGCTGCCAGGAAATCTCGTTATTGGAGATGCGGTCGAGCTGCTCTTCGAGTCCGGCCGTGAAATCATATTCGACATAGCGGGCGAAGAAGTTTTCCAGAAACGCCACCACGACGCGGCCCTTGTCCTCGCCATGCAGACGCTTTTTCTCCAGCCGGACATAGCCGCGGTCTTTCAGCACTTGAAGGATCGAGGCATAGGTCGAAGGGCGGCCGATGCCGAGTTCTTCCATCCGCTTGACGAGCGAGGCTTCCGAGAAACGCGGCGGCGGCTCGGTAAAATGCTGCGTGACGGTGAGATCGTTGCGTTTGAGCGCTTCGCCTTGGTTCATCGCGGGCAGACGGCGGCTTTCGTCATCATCGCCGTCGTCGTCGCGGCCTTCCTGATAGAGCGCGAGGAAGCCGTCGAACTTGACCACCTGGCCGGAAGCGCGCAATTCAATCACGCGCGAGCCGGCCTTGGCCGATATATCGACGGTGGTGCGTTCGAGTTCGGCGGACTCCATTTGACTTGCGATGGTACGGGTCCAGATCAATTCATAAAGCTTGGCCTGTTCGGAATCGAGCCGCCGGCGCATGTCGTTCGGCCGTCGCGACAGATCGGTCGGGCGGATCGCTTCATGGGCTTCCTGCGCGTTCTTGGCCTTGGCTTGATACTGGCGCGGGGCGTCCGGCACATAGGCGTTGCCGTAATCTTCGCCGATGACTTTCCGCGCCTGCGTGATCGCGGAGCCGTCGATCTGTACGCCGTCGGTTCGCATATAGGTGATGAGGCCGGTGGTTTCGCCGCCGATGTCGATGCCCTCATAAAGCCGCTGCGCGATCCGCATGGTGTGGGCGGGCGCAAAGCCGAGCTTGCGGCTTGCTTCCTGTTGCAGCGTCGAGGTGGTGAAGGGCGCCTGCGGGTTGCGCCGCGCGGGCTTTGCTTCGACCGAGGTGACCGTGAAGGCGGCCGCTTCCAGCGCTTTCTTGAAATCCTCGGCCTCCGCGCCGGTGCCGATATCGAGGCGCTGAATCTTCTTGCCGTCGGCGCCGACGAGACGCGCTTCGAAGATATCGCCGCGCGCGGTCGCCAACGTCGCAACCAGCGACCAATATTCGCGGGCGACGAATTTTTCGATCTCAAGCTCGCGGTCGCAGACCAGCCGCAGCGCCACCGACTGCACCCGTCCGGCGGAACGCGCGCCGGGCAATTTGCGCCACAGAACCGGCGAGAGCGTAAAGCCGACGAGATAGTCGAGCGCGCGGCGCGCCATATAGGCATCGACCAGCGCGCCATCGATCTGGCGCGGATGCTTCATCGCCTCCAAGATCGCCTGCTTGGTAATGGCGTTGAACACCACACGTTCGATCGCCTGATCCTTCAGCGCGCGCTTTTCCTTCAAGACTTCGAGCACATGCCAGGAGATCGCCTCACCCTCGCGATCGGGGTCGGTGGCGAGAATGAGCTTGTCGGCGCCCTTGAGCGCCTTGGCGATGTCGTTGAGCCGGCCGGCCGCCTTGGGATCGACCTCCCAGATCATCTGGAAATTGGCGTCCGGATCGACCGATCCGTTCTTGGCCGGGAGGTCGCGGACATGGCCGAAAGACGCCAGCACCTCATAGGAGGCGCCCAGATATTTGTTGATCGTCTTGGCCTTGGCCGGCGACTCCACGATAACGATATTCATGTTATTCCAATAGCTTAAGGGAAAAATAAAGGCCGGTTCCTCAGGGATTCGCGTCGGCCGTTCGTGTCCGAACATGGGTGGTGAGGGCGCGCCTGTCAAATCGGTTGATGTCGGATTCGATGAATGAGGTGTGCCAACCCTCTATTTTTTCAGGTAAAAAAATACCTATAAGGCAGTGATTACACCAACGACACCAGGCCGCCGCCGTGTCGCTCCAGCCGCCCCGCCAGTTCGAGTTCCAGGAGAACGGTGCGGACCACGGCCGGCGAGGCACCCGACAGGCGGATGAGGTCATCGAGCAGGATCGGGGCGGGGCCGAGCAGGCCGACGATCTGGGCGCGCTCGGCCATATCAGGCTCGGGCGCAAGCGGTTCGTGATCTTCCTCGCGCAGGGCCAGCGGCCGGCCCATGATCGGCTCGACCGCCTGAATCACGTCGGACGCTTCCGTGATCAACGTTGCGCCCTGCTTGATCAGGCCATTGGTGCCGGCCGCGCGCGGATCGAGCGGCGAGCCGGGCACGGCGAACACTTCACGGCCCTGTTCGGCCGCCAAGCGTGCGGTGATCAGCGAGCCCGAACGCAACGCGGCCTCGACCACGATGACGCCAAGCGAGGCGCCCGAGATCAGCCGGTTGCGGCGGGGAAAATCATGGGCGCGCGGCGTATGCCCGAGCGGCATTTCGGAAATCGAGGCGCCATGCTCCAGGATCGCGTCCAGCAAATCAGCATGTTCCGGCGGATAGATCCGGTCGTGGCCGCCCGCGAGCACGGCCAAGGTGCCGCCCTTGATCGAGGCGCGATGGGCGGCCTGATCGATGCCGCGCGCCAGCCCCGAGGCAATGACAAAGCCGGCGTCAGCCAGATCGCGCGCCAATAGGCCAGCGAATTTCAAACCGGCGCCGGAGGCGTTGCGCGAGCCGACGATCGCAATCATCGGCCGCATCGAGACATCGCGGACGCCACGCACGCCGAGCAGCGGCGGCGCGTCCTCCAGCACCGCCAATCGCGGCGGATAGCCGTCTTCGCCCGGCGCGATCAGATGGACGCCGAGCCGCGAGGAGGCTTCCAATTCGCGCCGCGCGTCGTCCTCGCTCGGGATGCGCTGCGAACGCGACCCGCCGCCGCGCCGGGCGAGCTCCGGCAAGCGCTCCAACGCGGCGCGGGCGCTGCCGAAATGATTGACCAGCGAGCGAAAGGTCCGCGGCCCGACATTCTCGGCGCGGATCAGCCGCAGCCAATCGATGCGCTGGGCGTCGGTAAGAGTAGGGTTTTGGTTGATGGCGTCCACGGCTGGTATAATGAAGTAACCCCGCCATACAGGAAAGTGGGAAGTGTCCGCACGCCGCCGCAGCCAGCCATCGTCACGGCAGCCCTTGTCCCGGCCATCCACGTCTTGCTAAGCCTACGCATCCAGACAGAAGATGTGGATGCCCGCCGTCACGCCGGGCACGGCAAAGAGGAAACGTCCCATGATCTCGCTCGCCGACCAACAACGCCGC